>JBCBLB010000065.1:0-22014 GCA_038520555.1 Myxococcota bacterium
CCCAGAAGGGCGGCGCGTTGCTTCTGACCACCCAAAACGGCCAGCAGACCGCCATCACTGGCGTGCCCGCGATCGCCTATGGCGGCCAGGGCGGCCTGGGCGATGTGATCCTGGATCCGGACTTTGGCGAGAACCGAACGATCTACCTTTCCTTTGCCGAGTCTGATGCGACCGGTGAGCGGGGCGGGGCGGTCGCCCGGGCCCAGCTGGATCTGGACGCTGCGGCGCTCTCTTCGGTGGAGGTGATCTGGCGGCAGCGGCCGAAGGCCGCGGGCTCGGGCCATTATGGGCACCGGCTGGCGTTCGACGCCGACGGGTACCTGTTCATCACCTCAGGCGAGCGGCAGCTGATGGCGCCCGCCCAGGATCGGACCAACAACCTCGGCGCCATCGTCCGGATCCTCCCCGACGGCCAGATCCCGTCGGACAACCCCTTCTTCGATGAGGGCGGCGTTGCCGCAGAGATCTGGTCATACGGCCACCGAAACCCGCTGGGGCTGGCCTTCGACGCGAACGGGGTTTTGTGGGAGCATGAGATGGGCCCCCGTGGCGGCGACGAATTTCAACGGATCGAGATGGGGAAGAACTACGGCTGGCCCGAGGCCTCCGATGGCCGACACTACGATCTGGAGAACATCCCCGATCACAAAGACGACGACGGGTTCCGCGCGCCCGACGTGTCCTGGGTCCCCTCCATCAGCCCCGCGGGGCTCATCATCTACACCGGCGCCCAGTTCCCGGACTGGACCGGCTCGGCCCTGCTGGGCGGGTTGTCCTCGGAGTCGCTGATTCGGATCCGGTTTGACTGCGACCGGCAGGACCAGGCGGCCTGTGAAGCGGAGCGGTTCCGGATGGGCAACCGCATCCGCGAGATCGAACAGGACCGCGACGGCGGGATCTGGATTTTGGAAGATCGTCGTGCACCGAACGCCGGCCGGCTGCTGAAGCTGCGCCCATAACCCCGATCACCGCTGTGTTCTTCGGCGCGCATCGCAGACTGAGGATCGCCCGCCGATGAGGAGGGGTCACGCCGGGCTCACGCGGCGACGGCCCGGTGGTTGAAGGTCTGGATCAGGGTCTTGAGGGTCTCGGGGGCGGCTTCATGGCCGACCTGGCAGGTGCCGGCGGCCTGGTGCCCACCGCCGCCGTGCTGGAGCATCACCGCGCCGACGTTGATGGGGTTGGTGCGGTCGAAGATGGACTTGCCGACGGCAAAGACCGTGTTCTGCCTGCCCTTGCCCCAGATGACATGGATCGAGAGGTCGGTCTCGGGGAAGAGGGCATAGATCATGAACCGGTTGCCGGCGTGGATGATCTCCTGGTCCCGCAGATCCAGGACAACGACGTTTCCATGAACCTGGGCGATGTCCCTGAGCTGCTGCTTGAACCGGGGCTCCTGGTCGAAGTACAGCTTGACGCGCTCGGCGACGTCGGGCAGCTCGAGGATCTGTTCGATGGTGTGGTCGCGGCAATAGGCGATCAGGTCCATCATCAGGTTATAGTTAGAGATGCGGAAGGTTCGGAACCGCCCGAGGCCGGTGCGGGGGTCCATCAGGAAGTTGAGGAGCGCCCACTTCTGGGGGTGGAGGACGTCGTCCATGTCGTACTGGGCGGAGTCCGCCTGATCGACGGCGGCCATCATGTCGTCGCCGATCCAGGGGAAGGTGTCTTTGCCGCCATAGAAGTCGTAGACGACCCGGGCCGCCGAGGGCGCGCGTGGGTCGATGATGTGGTTGGTGCGCAGCTCGCCGTTGCGGATGGTCTCGGAGAGGTGGTGGTCGAAGGCGAGGTGCACCCCCTCGACATACGGCAGGTTCGTGGTGATGTCGCGGTCGGTGATCTCAATCAGCCCATCCTGCATGTCTTTGGGATGGACAAACTTGATGTCATCGATCATGTCCAGCCCCTGCAGCAACACCGCGCAGACGAGGCCGTCGAAATCGCTTCGGGTCACCAGTCGGAACTTTTTCTGATCAGTCATCATGCCTCCAAAATCGGTCCCTGTGGTTGTCGACCAAAAACCACCATCGTTAAAACCAACGGGCCAATCCGGGTCAGGCGACGCTCATGAACCGTTTCATCACAATGTCGGTCCAGGTGAACCCATCATTGAACGCCATCGCCTCGATCTCATCCCGGATCTGACGGATGTCCTCGGCGTGGCCATGGTGCGCATGGATGAGCCCGATCGCAGAAAGGATCTCCACGCGTACGCCGTCTTTGACCGGGTCGGCGCGCATCCGGGCGAGAAGCGCGTCGACGGCCCCGCGATCGTTCTCCAACTCTGCGCGCCATGCATCGACGAGCAGCAGATAACCGGCCGGCTCTGGCAGGCGTCGCCAGGCGCGCCGGGTCCGCGCGAGCGCCTGCCGCATCCGATCCCGATCCCGATCCGGTCGGGGCAGTTGCTGGATCGATTGATACAGGGCCAGATTACAGAATCCTTCTGCCCGCGGATCGTCCAGGTTCTCGAAGAGGGGCAGGCACCCCTGGAGGCGGTAGACCGCGTCAACGGGCGCGCCCTCCAGAACGTCGATCAGGCTGAGCTGGAAGCTGGACCAGAACACCCGGGTGAGGCTCTCGCTGCGCCCATAGGTGGCGATGAGGTTGGTGAAGATCCGCCGGGCGTCCTGGTATCGGCCGACGCAAGCGTAGGCGTCACCGAGCGAGTGGAGGGTGTCGTTGAGGTTGCCGAGCTGTCCGGAGCGCCGCATCTGCTGAGACGCCGTCTCCAGGAGCGTGATGGCTTCGTCCAGCCGGCCCTGTCGGATGCGCAGGGCGCCGAGGATGCCGTAGGTGTCGTCGAGGTGTGTGCGTTCGCCGACGGGCTCGAAGATTTCGATGGATTCGGCGAGCCAGCTCTCACACTCGGCGAGGTTGTCCTGGATGAAGGCGAGCCAGGCGAGGCTCTTGGCGAGGTAGCCGGTCCACCAGCGATCCTGGAGCTGCCGAGCGGTGGTGAGGGCGTGCAAATAGGCGCGCCAGGCGGCTTCGATCTGCCCCTCCATATGAAGGATCAGCCCGCGAAGGTATGCCAGCCGTAGCCGCCCCTGCTGGGTGCTTGTGTCAGCGTCGGCCTCTGCGAGCGCGAGCATCTGCCGGGCGTCTTCGAGGCGGTGTTCCGCAGCATGGATTCCGCCGAGGATCATGACCCCGAACCGAGCGAGCGTCGGCCACCCGCTCCGGCGCGCGCGTTCCGTGAGATGCCGGATCTCGGCGAACAGTTGATTGGCGGGCATCATCGTCCGGCGCGCCCTCATCGACAGATACGACAACCACCACCACAGTCGCGGCGCGATCTGGTCGCGGAGGGGGTGCAGCGCGTCCACCAGCGCGACGGCGGCGGCGGGCATCGCCCGGTATCCCTGCACGGGCAGCAGCCACAGCAGACACCGCGCCGCGCGTTCGGGGTCTCCGGCCATGATCGCAGCGGACACCGCGTGGCGGGCGTCCCGGGTGACACGAGACAGCTCCGGCAATCGCTCCAAGGGAGGCATCTCGCCGATCTCAATGTCCGCGCCCAGTGAACAGATCCAGTCGAGATGCCGATCCTGCAGGCGCGCCCGATCCATATCGGACAGCCGCGGGGCGGCGAACCGGCGAACGATGGCGAACAGCGAGAACCGAGGCTCTCCATCGTCGGGGCTCATCTGAATCAGGTTGGCGTCGAGCAAAGCTTCCAGGTGAATCACACGGTCCGGCCCCAGCACCGATTCTGCGTCGCGGAGCGAGAATCCGCCGATGAAGACCGTACATCCACACAGAAACCGCTGCTCTTCTGCTGAGAGGGCCTCCCAGGACACCGACAACGCCGCCGACAAAGAGTGGTGGCGGGCGGGGACGTCGGGCGCTGGGGCGCGGAGGATGGTCTGCGCGGCGTCGAGGCGTTCCAACAGACCGCGGACGCCAAACATCCGAACCTGCGCTGCCGCGAGGTTGATGGCCAACGGAAGCCGGTCGAGGGCGGCGACCAGCTCCGGGATCGCGGACTGCTCGTCCTCAGACCGCTCCGGGACGCCGAGGTCCGCGAGCCGCTTCCGGAGGAGGGCTTCTCCGACAGGCGCCGTCAACGGAGAAAGCACCAGCCGCCGCTCCGCGCGGATCCGCAACGGACGCCGCGAAGTCACCAGAAACCGCGCCGGACAGCGCGCCAGCAGCCGCGCCACCACCGCCCCGCAGGCCGAGAGCGCCGACTCCGCGTTGTCGAGGATCAGCAACAGCGCTGGCCATTCCGCGGTCGCATCTGCGATCAGCGCAGGGCCATCCAGACCCAGCGCGTCCGCGATGGCCCGCTCGACATCTGCCTCATCCGTGGCCGCAGATAGATCCACGACGCGCGCGTTGTCGGGATCTTCTGAACCCAGCTGTCGGGCAAGCGTGCTCTTGCCGACCCCAGCGGTCCCCAGCAAGCTGACCAGCCGATCGCCGCGGCCGAACCACGCCCGGAGCGTCTGCAGCGGCGCCTCTCGACCGAGCAGCTCCACCATCGGCGGTCGGCACCGATCCCCCCCCTGCGCGGTGGGCGTCGTCACATCCGGCAGGTTCAGCTGAACCCCCCGGCCGCGGACGGTCACCAGGACCGTCGGTGCATCCACATCGGGCTCGATCTTGGTTCGCAGACGATAGACCAGCGAGCTGAGCATGGGGCGGCGTTTCAGGTTGCGGGTACCCCAGACGGCCCAGAGCAACGTCTCCGTCGCCTGGATCACCCCCGGCGACTGAGACAACGCCTCCAGAAGCCGACCCTCCAATGCAGACAGACGCGCCTTGTTTGCGCCAGGGCCGAGGACCTCCAGCCGCCCCAGATCGATCTCGCGGTCTGTGAGCGGGAGCCGCTCCCGCGGCGCCTGCGCTTCGCGCAAGGGGACGAAGCGGTAGCCAACGCCCCGCACGCTGATGAGATGAAAAGGCCGCGCGGGGTATCGCTCGATTTTCTTTCGGAGGCGCTTGATCGCGTCGTCAACCGCGCGGCTCCGGACATTGGGCGCATAGCCCATCACGTCTTCCAGCAGGCGCTCACGGGGAATGTCCTCGTCAGGGTGCTTCGCGAAGAACGCGAGCATCGCGGCCTCCTGCTCGGACAGCGCCACCTCGCCGCCGTCTCGATGCACCGATTGGGCGGCGAGATCGATCTGACCGATGGTCAGCGGGATAACATCGTTGGACTGCGTCACCGCTTCGTACGATACCGTATCTTCACCATTCGTCGACCTGCCCTCCAACAACGGACCCTCGTGGAGCGAACTCCTACCCCCCTCTCTGGCGTCATGCTGATTCAGCCTGTGGTTCATCGGGACGCTCGGGGCCTGTTCCTCGAAATTCATCACACGGACCGGTACCGGGACGCCGGCCTCGACGTGGTCTTCGTCCAGGACAACCTGTCCTGCTCCCGGCGCGGCGTCCTCCGCGGCCTGCACTTCCAATCCCCCTGCCCCCAGGGCAAGCTCGTCATGGTGCTCCGCGGGGACATCACCGATGTCATCGTCGACATCCGCCGTGGAAGCCCCACCTTTGGCCAGCACCTGGCGCTGCGGATGACCGCCGATGCCCACCAGCAGCTCTGGATTCCACCCGGGCTCGCCCATGGGTTCGTCGTCCACAGCGACACCGCGGACGTCCTCTACAAGTGCACCGAGCGGTACCGCCCCGACGCCCAGCGGGCCATCCGCTGGGATGACCCCGATCTGGGCATCGACTGGGGCATCTCCGATCCGATCCTGTCTCCGCGAGACGCCGCCGCGCCGCCCCTGTCCGCGCTGACCGACCTCCCCCGCTGGATGCCGTGAAGATCCTCCTCGTCGGCGCCAGCGGACAGCTCGGGCAGGCCCTCTCCCGAACGCTGCCGGCATTCGGAGCCGTCTCCGCACCGCCCCGCACGATCCTCGACCTGGCCCGCCCGAACACCATCCTCCAGACCCTCGACCGTGCTGCGCCCGATCTGATCGTCAACGCCGCAGCGTACACCGCCGTCGACGCCGCGGAGACCGACCAGGACGCCGCCATGGCGATCAACGCCGACGGCCCGGGCCACCTCGCCCGATGGGCGCGCCAGAATGATGCGGCCATCCTCCACTATTCGACCGACTATGTGTTCGACGGCTCAGGCGAACGCCCCTGGGCACCCGGCGATCCCATCCACCCCCTCAACGTATATGGGCAGACCAAGGCCGCCGGGGAGCAGCAGATCCGAGACGCCGGCGCCCGCCACACCATCCTGCGCACGAGTTGGCTATACGGTCCCACCGGCCACAACTTCCTGCGGTCGATGCTCCGCCTCGGGCAGACCCGTGACGTCCTGCGCGTCGTCGCAGACCAGATCGGCGCGCCGACCACCACCGCGGCGGTCGCCGCCGGCACCGCGCGGCTGCTGCGCATCGGCCGCCACCATCAAACCCTGCATCTGTGCTGTCAGGGCGCGGTGAGCTGGCATGGGTTCGCCGTCGCGCTGCTCGGCGACGCCCGGGCGCGCGGCTGGCCGCTCACCGTCCGTGAGGTGATCCCCATCCGCTCGGAAGAATACCCAACCCCAGCCACCCGGCCACGAAACAGTCGGCTCTCCATCGCGTCGTTCGTCGCCCTCACCGGGTGGCGCCCGCCGACCTGGCAGGATGCGATGGTCCAGGCCCTCGATCGGCTACACTCCCGCAGATGATCGCCTCGTATACCCGCGCGCTGCTGCGCTTGACCGACCGAGACGGGGATCGCTGGATCCCTCGACCCAAAGCAGATGTGCTCGCGGCGCTCGACGCGATCACGGAACCGTTTGTCCGCATCGGCGGCGGAGAGCCGACCCTCAGCCCCCATCTGATCACCGCCCTGCGGGCGGCGAAGCGACGAAACCTGCGCGCCGAGCTGATCACCGACGGCCGTGCGCTGACCGCGAAGCGGCGGCTCGACGCGATGGCCGATGCAGGCGTCTCGTTGATTCATCTCCGCATCCTCGGCGCGACCGATGAGACCCACGATCGGCTCCGCGGCCTCGACGGCGGGCTGAGGCGGCTCAAGCGGGCCCTCGCCCTGATCAACCACCATGACCGGCTCACCGCACAGCTCCACTTCGAGCTGCATGGCGACGCCCTGGATGAAGCAGAGCGGGTGCTGCGGATCATGTGCGCCCTGCCCCGACGCGATGCCACCCTGGAGATCCGCCGAGACGTCCCCGACCGCGCCGTGCTGTCCATCACCGCACAGGCCATCGAGATCTTCGCCGAAGCCGATCGGCACCTCTCGGTCATCGGGGTCTCGCATGTCCGACCCACCATCGGCGAACCAACCGCGATCACCCTCACGATTTTAAAGACCCAGGCCGCTGGAATCCCCGTCCCAGATGCGCTCGCGGGCGTGTATGCGGGCGCGACGCCCCCCACGACGGTGGACCTGATCGAGGTCGGGCTGCGGTCTGCCGCGCGCGGAGCGCCGATCCTCGATCTCCCCCCGTGCGCAGGGGGGCAGGCCGCGGATCCGACGGTTGCACGAGAACCCACCGACGCTTGCCAGCCCTGCCCGGCGCGGGCCACATGCGGCGGCGTGCCCTCGGCGCTCAAGCCGCGGCTGCCGGTGTCGCCGCGACCGCACTGGTCTCCGCTGCGCGACACACCCACGATCGCCGTCATCAACATCCACACCGGCGACTTTTTGCGCCAGCGGTGGGCGCTGCCGGCGCTGGCCACCGCGCTCAAGGCGATGGGCGCGTCGGTGTCCACCCCGTTCTCTCCGCGAACCCGCGCACAGGATGCCCGGGCGCAGCTGTCGAAGCTCGACCTGACCGAGATGGACATGGTCCTGACCTCGGACCCGGCAGCCGCACAGGCGCTGCTGGATGCTGGCAGGCTGGGGAGACACACACAGCTCGTCGCCCTGGATTTTCATATGCTGACCGGCGTGCCCGAGCTGATCATCAACGGCCAATGGCCGGATCCGCGGCTGCGGTTGGTCTCCTGCTTTCCGTCCTATGGCCACCTGTACACCCGATTCGGCGTGCCCGCGGGGCCGATCTCGTTTCGCCCCTACCCCATGCCCGAAGCCCCCACCCGACGCGGTCAACGCGCCGTGGCTGCAGGCAACCACAACCGAGCATGGTCTGTGCTGGAGGACGCCGCGCGAACGCTCGGTCAGACCCGACACCCCATCGACGTCTATACCGCGGTCAACGTCCAGAACGTCGGCCCCATCCGGAACCGGGGAGAGCTGGAGGTCTCCCGGTTCGTACAGACCGTCCAGGATGCCCGCTATGTGATCATTCCGCTCAAGCCCGACCGACACAAAGCGTCCGGCATCTCTGTGGCGGCCATCGCCTTCGCCGCTGGCCGGCCGATCGTCGCCACCTGGACGCCCGGGATGCGCGACCACTGCCGCGACGGCGTCGACGCCATCCTCGTCCGCCCCGATGACCCGGACGCCCTCGCCGAAGCCATCGCACAGCTCGACCAGGACGATGACCTGCTCAGGCGCCTCGAAGAAGGCGCCCTGGCCGCGCGCGCCCGACAGTCGACCACACAGTGGGCCCGCGACCTGCTCTACGGCGCACCACCGCAGACCGTCTTCACCGCCCCGGGCCAGAATGGACCGCCCTGGTTCGCATGGTGAGCCGCGACCCGCTCATCGGAACATCCGACGACGCCTGACCACAAGCAGGCCGCTCAACCACAACGCGCCCCACCCATACGCGCCAGAAACCGAGGCGCACCCCGCAAAGTCATCGCTCGCCTCGCCGGGGGCACCATGAACATCCATCGACAGGCTCTCTTCTCCCACAAACACGGTGAGCGTCGTCGAATACGCTGAATCATAGAAATACCGATATTCTCGACCGCTCAGGCTGAGTTCAGCCTCATCCCCCGCAACAACCCAGGAGAACGGGACGCCGCGAATCAAGGCGCCCTGTTCATCTCTGGCGGACACGAAAATGCTCAGCCGATCCCCCGCATCGGCGGTCGCTTCACTGTCTCGATCCGCATGAATCGAAGCGACCTCATCGACGCTGACGAACGGGACCTCCTCGATCACCGTGTCGCCGACCAAAATCTCGACCGTGACCTCTCCAGGCCCGTCAGGGGTCAGCCCGAACCGATCGAAGCCCCCGAGCACGCTGTCCCCCGAGATGCCCCTCGGCGTCAGCGTGCGGACCTGACCGCCGCGGGCGCGGACCGAGAGCACGCCCGTCCCATAGATGCGCTGATCAAACCAATACTCAACCATCCAAACGCTCTCTCGGTTCGCAAACACCCGCTCAACCAAACCATGGCTTCCCCCCCTTTCTTCACTGAAGACGTCAGCAGCGGTGGGCAGGATGACATCGATCTGTGTGTGGGCCACCGACCGATCACGGTCGTCATAGACAACCAGACGAGTCTGTCCCGGTCGACCGGCGATGCCGTCCAGATAGATGTGCCCGACATCGGTTCGCGCTTCGATGATCTCGAAAATGTCCGGATCCTCAGACTCAACCCACCACCCATCCATCGGCGCCTCTTCGTCCCGATGCGAGATCGTCATATCAATCGCTGCACCTGGAACATACGCTTCCAGGTCATCGTCTCCGAAGACCTGGCGCTCGCCCAGGCCGTCGTGGAACCGAACCGCGTCTCCACACCCCATCAGAAGCCAGAACCACCCCAGGCCAACCCGTACGCTCATGTTGTCCTCCATCATCCTGTTGTTCCATTCTTTTCCTGATCTGGAACCGATCGCCATCCAGAAATGCACAAACCACCCCCCAGAAGTGGGCATATGCGTGCATATCTGGCATGATGGCAAAGGGGTGACCGCTGCGGTCGCGGTCTGTTAGAGGAGCGATGGGCAAAACGGTCGCGGAGAACCATGAGACTGAAGAACCGATCACGGGTGGTGATCACCGGCGCAGCCAGCGGGCTCGGTCGGGTGATGGCGCTGAAACTGGCAGAGCGGGGCGCCCGAATCGCGCTGACCGATCGCGACGAAGACGGCCTGGGACCCGTCTCTGAGGCGGTGGCGGGCGCCGGCGGTGAGCCGCTGGTCCATGCCCTCGACGTGCGCGACAACGACGCCTGGGCCGCGCTGGCAGACAAAATCACCGAATCCTGGGGCGGCGTCGATCTGCTGATCAACAACGCCGGCGTCGGGGACATGGGCACCCTCGTCGAGTCCAAGTACGTCCACTGGGATCGACAGCTCGACATCAACGTCATGGGCGTCGTCCGCGGAAGCAAGACCTTCGTCCCCGGCATGATCAAGGCCCGGCGCGGCCACGTCATCAACGTGGCGTCGTTCGCCGGCGTCGCGCAGGCGCCCGGCATGATCGCCTACAACACCGCCAAGGCCGCAGTCATCGCCTTCAGCGAGTCGCTGCGGGCCGAAGTAGAGCCCGAAGGCGTCGGCGTCAGCGTGCTCTGCCCCGCCTTCTTCAAGACCAACCTCACCGACTCCATGATGGACACCTCACAGGAGATGGTCCACCGAATCAACGGGTGGATGGAGCGCTCCGGCGTCACCGCGGAAGACGTCGCCGACGCCGCGCTGAACGCCGTCGAGAAGGGCCGGTTCATGGTGCTCACCCATGCACAGACCCGCCGATACTGGTGGCTCAAACGCTTCGCACCTGAACGGTACATCAAGCTCATGATGGCCCAGGCCACGAAACGAAAAAACAACGCGAAGCGAAAAGACAACCACTGAAAGGGCCCATCTCCATCCTGTGACAATCCCGAAAATCGGGTTGCATTCTTTTTGAACCATATGACGTAAAATACCCTTTAAGGGTTTGAATCAGAGATTCCGTATCGTTCGATATTGAGACGGGCTTGTGACGGTGGGTTCTTACAGGAGCGATGTTCAACATCCTCTTTGGAGAACCCCTGATGAGCTTCCTGATCATGCTTTCCTTCGTCCTGGCCGTCACGGTGCTGCCTGTGGGACTGTACGTCTTTTTGCTGGTGAAGCGGTGGCACCATCGCATCAACACCGAATGGCGCGCCGTGGCCGCAGAGTTCGGCGATGACTGCTTTATCGAAGCTGAAGGCTTCCTGCATTTTGGTCGCATCGTGGTGATCAAGCCCGACCTCACCCGCATCGTCGTCTCGATGGAGCAGACGATCTCTCGGAGCGAGAACGGCAAGACCGGCTTCTCTGCCTGGCGAACGGAAGTGACCGTCTCGTCCATCCATCAGAAGGTCCCCAATCACTTTTTGTTGACGCCCCGCAGCCTGTTCGACGCGAAGACGGACATCTTCGCGTCGAAGTCGCTCAACGCCCGCTATCAGCTCATCGTTGAGGCGGGCACGCCGGTCATCTCGCCGACCGTGGAGTCCGCGCTGAAGAACCTGCACCGCCAGAGCTACGTGGTGGTGGACCGGATGGACGTGACGCTGGGCACGGAGATGGTCGACGGCCTGCCCTTCCTCCGCCTCCCCGCCAGCGCAGCGCAGCTCCGCGAGCTGATCGCCACAGCCATCCAGCTCCGCGACGACAACGCCGTCCCGTCGAAGGTCCACCTGCCGGGCTGATGCCAGCCGCTCGCCCTGCCTCGGTCATGTCATGGGTATGATAGATGACGTGACGCAGCGCGGCAGCGCGCTATCCCAGAAGGGTGCACCTCAACATCTCCTCAACCGTTGGTGGATGGATTCGATGATGATGCTCACCGTCCTGGCCTGCGTCGCCATGGCCGATCCACGCGAAGGTCACCTCATCCTCGCTGGCGGCGGCCCCCTCGATCCGGTGGTGTATGAGCGGTTCATCTCGCTGGCTGGCGGGCCGCACGCCCGGATCCTGGTGGTGCCCACCGCCGCTGCCCGCCCCGATAAGATCGATGGAACCGGTCCGTTTCAGTCGTTGGGCGCAGACAACCTCGTCGTCCTCCATGCGCAGAACCGCGAGCAGGCCTCCTCTGTGGCGTTCGTTCATCAGATCGAGCAGGCGGATGGGGTGTGGTTCACCGGCGGCCGACAGTGGCGGCTGATGGACGCATACCTCGGCACCGACGCCCACCGCGCCTTCAGCGACCTGCTCGCCCGCGGCGGAGTGATCGGCGGGACCTCTGCGGGGGCGTCGGCCCAGGCCTCGCTGCTGGTGCGGGGCGATACGAAGAACAACCAGATCCTGCTCGGCGACCACCAGCAGGGTTTCGGATGGCTTGAGGGGGCCGCGGTCGATCAGCACCTGCTCGTCCGCGATCGGCTCGACGACATGCTCTCGGTCCTCCAGGAGCGCCCGGACGTCCTGGGCATCGGGCTCGATGAAGGCGTCGCCCTCGTCGTCCACCGCCGCCGGGCAGCGGTCATCGGCCGCAGCGTCGCGGTCTTCTACGATCCGAACACGCCGGAGCCCTACCTGACCCTCTCTCCCGGCGACACCTACGACCTCAACACCCGATCCGTCGAACGGGCGCCTCAACCGTAGACCCGTTGACGGCAATCACATCTGTGGTCACATCCGATCATCCAGGGCTCCTGTGAAGCGACGCCCCTCACTCAGGCGATCCTGCGCGGCTCTCAGCGGGTCAACGGGACCAACAATACCTCGCCGACGCAGTGGCGATGCAGCTTTGCGAACAGGTCAGGCACCCAGAACCTGACCTTCCAGGTCCGCGTCCTCTGCCTCGACGTGCCCGACGCGCCCTGATCACTGGCACGGCATGAGGAAGCCTGCGATGAGGTGAATCCAGAGGCGAGCGCGATGTCGAGTCGGGTATCCCCGAAGTGACATCCGGCTGCCGCGCAACTTCATCGAAACACGGATGTAAGCGTCTCTTACGCTTATCTGACGCCGCATTGACCGGCGTTTGTTGGGATGGCATCCTGTAACAGGAAGGCGATTTACGGCTCCGTAATTGTGGCCGAATCAACGACCCGACGGTCTGATTTTGAGGTCTGCGATGAAGATGCTCACCCTGCTCGCCCCGCTCCTGGTCAGCGGCTGCTTCCTTGACGAAACCCAGCCACACGCCGGATCCACGTCTCCGCTCCCAGACGTCGACGGTGAATCGCTCGGAGACGTGCCGCTCCACGGCGAATCCGAGCCCATCGAAGAGCCCGAGCCCGGCTGGGGCGAGCCGGACACGATGCGACGCCTCTCGCAGCGGGAAATCATCCACGCCTTCGCCGATCTGTATGCCCTCGATATCAGCGAAGATGCGCTGCCTCAGGACAACACCAGCTTCGGCTTCGAGAACGATCGGCGCAGCCAGTATACGACCACGCAGCTCATCGACGCGTCCGTCAACCTCGCCGCAGAGATGTCGGCGCGGATCATCGACGAGCGCCCCGAGCACATCCCCTGCCTGGAGGATGCGGAGCCCGCCGTCGAGACGTGCCTGGAGGCGCTGATCACCGTCGAGGGCCGCCGGCTGTTTCGCCGCCCGGTGACAGACGCTCATCTCGACGAGCTGCTGCAGTTCGCCACAGACGCCTTGCCTGAGGACGCGACCTATGCGGACCGGGTGGCGCTCACGCTGCAGGCGATGATGGTCTCGCCCGAGTTCCTGTACTTCATCGAAACGCCCGCGGATGCGGATGCCTCCGCGGGGGCGACGGTTCAGGCGGACGGCCACACCGTCGCGGCGCGGCTGGCGTCGTTTTTCTGGGAGTCGGTCCCGGACGATGTCCTTCTCGATGCGGCCGACGATGGGACGCTTCAAACGCCAGCGGGGCTCCAGGCGCAGGTCGAGCGGATGGTCGAAGACCCGCGGTTCCGGTGGTCACAGACCCGGTTCATCGTCCACTGGTTGCATGTGGAGAAGCTCGATGAGCGAACGAAGCAGACCGCAGACAACCTCGATGAGGCGCTGCGCGCGGCCGCCGTCGAGGAGATCGATCGGTTCGTCCACGACGTCCTGATCGCCGGGGACGCGCCGTTCTCGTCGCTGTTCCTCTCGACGGAGGCGGTCATCAACCCGCGCCTTGCGGCCCTGTATGAGGTCGACGCCGAGGGGGACTGGTCGGTGACCGATCTGCCGGAGCGCCCGGGGCTGCTGACCCGGTTCGGGTTCCTCGCCGCCCACGGCCATCCAGATCGCCCCTCACCGGTGCTCCGCGGGGTGACCATCAACAATCGGCTGTTCTGCCGGGACTTCCCGCCGCCGCCGGCGAACGCGGAGTCTGCCGCTGCAGAGGTCGCCGATGGGGTCTCTCTCGACCAGCTGACCAACCGCGAAGAGTATGAGCTGACCACCCAGCAGGGCAGCTGCAACGACTGCCACCAGCTGATCAACCCGCCGGGCTTCGCCCTGGAGCAGTTCGACACGATGGGCCGGTTCCGGCTGTTTGAAGGCGCAGCGCTGCCGGTAAACCCGGAAGCGACGGTCCAGGAACTCGGCGATGTGCTTGATGCGACGGACATGATGGAGAAGCTGGCCGTCTCACCGGTCGTCCAGGACTGCGCGGCCCGGCACTGGCTGCGGTTCGCCGCAGGCGGCGCCCGCCTGGAGGACAACATGCCGTTGCGGGGGGCGCTGGCTGAGCAGCTCGCCGGGGGGCTGCCCTTCGGCCAGATCGCCGGCTGGATCGCCCAGCAGCCCGACTTTCTCACCATCACTCTGCCCGAGTAGAGCATGACCGGACGCGCGACGACGATCCTGTTGCTCTGGGCGCTTGGGACGCTCGGCTGCGAGCAGCCTGCTCCCGACGCCCGATCCCCCGACATCCCAGAGGTGACGCTCGAGGGCACAGACACGCAGAGCGAAGACTCCAGCGGGGTCGAGGTCGCACAGGTGATCCTGACCGCGTCGATGACCGTTCTCCAGGTGGACCGCACGCTGAACCTGACGGTCGAGGTTTTCGACACCGACGGCGCACCGGTCGAGGACCCACCGATCCGCTTCATATCGAGCGCGCCAGACATCGCGACGGTTGATGCGTCGGGTCAGGTCGTCGCGGTTTCTGCTGGAGAGGTGGTCTTCACCGCCGAGGTGGATGGGTTGCAGTCGGCGCCCTGGGCGCTCAACGTGGTCGGCGCCCCAGACTTCGGGGACCCCTCGCTGCGGATCCTCGATGCTCGCGTGGTGGTCGCCGTGGATGAGTCGGTGTGGCCGACGATCCAGGTCCGCGATGCGCGCGGCGTGCTCATCGAGCCGGGCTTTTTGACCTGGAACGTCGAGGATGAGGGGCTGGTCGAGGGGCATGAAGCGCACCTGACGGGGCGGTCGGTGGGTGAGACCTGGGCCACGGTCTCCTGGCGTGGCGCAGAGAGCGACCCGGTCCCGGTCGTGGTCACCGACCAGGAGCGGCTGCTGTCCGTGACGCGAATCGCACCGATGGGCCCGGTGGTGATCGATCAACAGCTCACCCTCCAGTGGGCGATTGAGCGGCGTTCGTGGCGGTGGTCGGACTTCGGCGAGCCGGTCATGGCAGACCGGGTCGAGGTGATCGATCACCGCACCGGTGAGATCATCGCAGAGGCGGACCTGGCGTTCGGCGAAGCCGAACTGACCATCGATGCGACCGACTGGTCGTCGGGCGCGCATCTGCTGCGGGCGCGCGCCTGGGTGGGCGACGACATCGCCGACGAAGCGCCGGTGCAGGTCACCGTCGCCCATACTTCAGATGAGGCGCTCGCCGCCAACCTGCTCGGCGATCCGGCGGATGGATCGCGGCAGAGCAACCAGCGACTCCGGGCCGGTGACATCGACCTGTTTGTGGACGGCGCGTCCCCCTGGCTCGCCTCCTTCCATGGCAAGCGCGTCCGGGTCGGCCGATGGGATGAATCGACCGAGACCTGGGAGATGCCTTCGGGCCGTACGTTCACCCGAGACAATCGGGATGAAGCCACGATCCGAGACCAGTTCAGCTGGGGGAGCACCCACATCGACACCCGCAGCGCGCCGAGCGTCGCCATCGACGGCACCGGCCGGCCGGTGGTCGCCTATGTCGGAGACGACGACGCCCACGGGACAAACCCGGACTACTGGGACTCGATCTTCGTGGCCCGTTGGGACGGCGGCGCGGACGGCGCCTGGACGGTGCTGACCGAAGGGGACCCGGGCGCGGTCTACAACAGCATCGGTGAAAGCGACCCGCTGACCGAACCTGTCGAGTCTGACCGAGCGACGCATGCTGCCTCTCCCCGGCTGCTGATCGAGCCGTCGAGCGGTACACCGCTCGTCGCGCTGCTCTCGTCGGACGTTCGGGCGGGGACCTGGTCTGTGGAGGTCCGCCGTTGGCGCGACGCCGACGGCCGCTGGGAAGACTACGCCGATGCGGTGCCGGTCTCGCTGGCGGTCCCGAAGATCCGAGCAGCCGAGATCGATGACGATGGTGTGGTCCATGTCTCGGTGGTCGGGATGAGCGCTCACGGACGGCAGAGCGTGGTCGCGACGATGTCTCCGACCGCCGTCCAGCGCGCCGAGTGGGACGGCGCAGCCCTGGTCGGAGCAGGCAACATCGCCCTGGTCGAGGACGGCGGCGATCTCCGTGTCCTCCAATGGAACGGCGCCGATTGGACCCCGCGCGGCGTCCTCGACCACAACCCCTGGGCGAACGCCTGGAGCGGATGCCTCGCCCGCCGCGATGAGACGCGCTTCGCCACCTGGCTGGAAGGCCCCGTCGAGCAGCCACAGCTGCGGGCAGCGTTCTGGCGCGACACCGAGCAGCGGTTCGTCGAAGTCGATGCCCCGATCCGTCGGCAGCTGGATGGCCCGGTCAGCGCGGCCCGGTGCGCCGTCGACGACGACGGACACGGCATGGTCGCCTGGACCGAGCAGGACCTGTCCGCAGACAGCGAACAAGAACACCTGCTGTTTTTGAAGCGATTTTCTGCACCCCTCCCGGATTCTTCGGAGTGATTTGATGTTCACCATGCACCGTCGCGGGTTCTTGCAGGCGCTCGGCGCGAGCGCCGCGGCTTCCTGGTTTCTGCCCTCGATCGGGCGCGCCGAGTCTACGGCGCCTCGTCGGGTCATCTTCGTCCTCAACGAGCTGGGCTGGAACCCCTTCGACTTCCGGATGAAGCCGCGGGGCGCGCCCGACGTGTGGCTGGAACGCAGCGCGTGGCACCCCGACTGGCTCGACACACCCGACGACCGCAGCTGGGAGCTGCCCCTGGCCGAGTACAGCCGCGACGAGCTGTCGCCGGCGCTGCGGCCGCTGTACGATCTGCGCGAGCACACCCTGGCGCTCGACGGCCTCGCCCTCGCCACCGTCGCCGCCGACCGCTACGGAGACGGGCACGCCAAGGCGTTTATCGCCGCGATGAGCGGCTACCCCTCCCGGAGCGCCCGCGGCGTCAGCGCCAAGAGCCACGGCGCGGTGCCCTCGATCGATGCGCGGATCGCAGCGCACCTGCGGGCCCAGGATCCCAACCTCACCGATCTGGTCAACCTCTCGATCTCGATCAACGCCTGGGGCAACGATCCGTCGTACTTCCACTACTTCCGCTGGGAGGACGACGGCGCTGGCGGCACCGTGCCGATCGGCGGGACCGGGGATGCCCTCAAGCTTGCCGCCCAGCTGTTCCCCGAAGACGGCGACCTCGGACCGTCGGCGCAGGCCCGGGGGCAGCTCGCTGTCCTCGAACACGCCCAGCGGCGCTTCGAGGCGCTCGGCGCCAGCGCGTCCTCCGCCGATCGTGACAAGCTCGACCAGCACGCCACGTTGCTCGGCGACGCCCGGCGACGCATCGAAGCGCTGCAGGCGCTGACCTGTGAGGCGCCCACGCTGGCCTCGACCGACCACATCAACTGGGGCCAGCGCGGACGAGACCCCGCCTACTTCCAGTGGAGCCAACAGGCGATGATGCAGCTGCTGGTCGCCTCGATGTCCTGTGGGCTCACCCGTGTCGCCACGATCCGGCTCAACAATAACCACACCACCGCACGGTTTGGCGCCGAAGACCGCGACTTCCACCAGTGGTACAGCCACGGCACCGACCCCCGACAGCGGTGGTGGACCCCCGGCGACACCCGAAACGGAATGAACCAGGCCGGACATGAGAAGTTCCTCGACGCTGCACCGATCCTCGGCGAAAAGTGCCGCGTCAACATGGAGAACACCGCCCAGCTCGCGGAGATGCTCAAGGCGATCCCCGAAGGCGACGGGACGATGCTGGACAACACCCTCATCGTCTTCCTCGATGAGCTCAGCGCCGGCTCCCACCGGCACGACCAGTGGCCGATCGTCCTGATCGGTGGCTTCGGTGGCGCGGTCCGCCCCGGCCGGTACCTTCGCTACCCGCGCGTCCGCGCCAACCCCGGCATCGCTGGGATGGGCGACTACATCGGCGTCCCCAACAGCCACCTGCTCGTCAGCATCGCTCAGGGCATGGGCATGGAGATCGACCACATGGGCATCAAAGACGTCGGCGACGATGAACGGATCGATCTGACCGGGCCCCTCTACGGACTCACATGAGCTGCACCCGTCGGATCACCTTCGTTTGAAATGCTTGCTGTCCACCGTTCGCCATGAGCGGCCGACCAGGGCTCGCGATGGCGAACCCGTCGGTCTTGCGCATCGCCCAACTCCACGAGATGCTGCAGCCGCTTCTCATGGCTTCATCAACGAGAACCCTCCCTCTCGCAAAGCGAGCCGATATATGGGTTGGGGAAGGCGCTGGCGGCAGCGACCATTGCGGCGAACCGCTGTGAGCGATCCATGACCTCTGTCTTCAGAGGTCGTCTCATCCCGGGATGACAGGTCCTCCCCGGGCTGAGCTGTGAGCACGGACGGACCGGACCGGGGCGCCTTCCCCTTCACTGCCCAACCTCAGGGACAGGGTGGGTGCAGCATCAGATCGTTGTCATCGATCTCGCCGACGTACTCGACCTCACCGGTCAGGTGATCGAGCCGGTACAGCTCCTCTTTGGCTGACGCCCACATCGCATCGATCCGGGCATCATAGGCCAGACCGACAAACTCGAAGTCCGGCTGTAGCGGGATGCGCTCAATGGCCGCGCCGGTCTCGACGTCGATCTGGAAGAGGATGTCCTGCTCGCCGTCGATGGCATACAGCTGCTGGCGGGTGCAGTCAAACGCCATCCCCGAGCTGCCCAGCGGCAGCCCCAGCGGCCCGATCGTCTCTGCGGTGCCGTCGGTATCGACCGCCAACAGCTCGCTGGTGGGGTTGTTGATGGCGTAGAGCGTCCCCCCTGGCCCGAAGTCCAGCGCCCCGGTCGACCAGCTCCGCGCACCCTGCGCCGCAACCGCGCCGTCGCAGATGTCGACCGTCACCAACTCATCATCCAGGCTCTGCATCCACACCCGCGATCCGTTCGGCTCGACCGCGCCCGACGTGGCGTACAACTCAGCATCGAGCGTCGTAAACAGCGTCCGCTCTGCGGTCGACGTGTCCACCTCGAAGATGTCGCCGTTGTTCTTCGTCGCCATCAACAACCAGCCATCATGAACGGCCTCGTCCACCTCTGCATCACAGTCATTGTCCCGACCATCACAGATCTCTTCCGCGTTCGGAAAGACCGTCGCGTCCCCATCGTCGCAGTCCTCCTCAACACTGAAGCCGTCCATATCGGCGTCGATGAACCGATCGTCGTCTTCTTCGTCCTCTTCCACGACGAGCGGTGCCGTATCGAGCCCGGCGCCCGTGGTCCGACAGCCCGCACCGATGAACAGCAACCACACAAGAGATCGATTCACAGCCCGCCTCCCGATGTTGAGACACTCTTTTTATGCGATGGTCACCGCCGCCCAAAACGATCGATTTTTTTTCCACCAGACCCCTGAATCGTCAGCCCCGACACGCTGCACGTCCGTGCCAGACACAGAGGTGTTCAGGGATGGATCACAGCGCCCGTGGGAGGAGGCGTCGCCGGCTGCATCTCCAGCAGGCCATCGCGAACCGCGCACGCTGCGACCGCCTCCATCTCGCCGAGCGAGGCCTGGACGTTGAACGTCAGCGCGGAGGTCGCGATGAGCCGTTCCTGCCGCTGCCCGTCGTCGCTGTCGCTGTACACCACCGTCAGCCCCTTCGGCGCCGCCGGCAGCGTGACCTGCACCCGCCGGCGCCCGTCCGGGCCCGACGCGACGCGCGCAGCTGGCGGCGGGCCGCTCGCCTGGTGCGCTGGCACGACCGCGCCGTTGAGGCGGATCGCCCACTGCGCAGCGGGATGGGTCTCACACGCCCAACCGTAGTGCTGATCGACGTCATCCATGGAAACCCATAGCTCAAGGTGGTCTTCATAAAGCCAGCTGTCCGCTTCGGTGATCCACCGGTCGTCCGCCACTTCGATGATGAGCGTGGTCTCATCGGTCATCACGGCCCACATCCCCGCGTCTGCGCCGCTCGCTGCGGGCGCGCCAAAGGTCACATATCCACGCGAGCCATCTGCTCGCGCCTGCGCGGCGCAGCTCCCCAGGCGTGCGGTCGCGGGCACCGACAGCCCCTTCACCATCGGGATCCGATCAAAGCGTCCGGTGTAGTCACAGACCGGGCTGCCCCACTCGGTCGTCAGCGCGCCGGTCGTGTAGTTGGTCTCATCATGGCGGAAGTGATCCGGAGCCGCGGCGTGAAAGCTGTTCGTGCGGGTCGAGCGGATCTGGAGCGGATCGAGGTGGAGGGTCGTCTGATTCGCCCACCGCCACGACGAGCCACCGTAGCGTCTGTGGACGAAGCGGTTGTCCTTCACCGTGATGGAATCGTCGCCGACGCCAGAGGCGCCATAGCCATCATTGCAGACCTCCAGCAACAGCCGGGGCGCGCGGCCCGCCGCGAGCAGCCAGTGCTCCTCTCGCATACAGGCGTCAAACTCATCGGCGACGTCAGGGTGGGGGCCGAGTTGAACATGTACCACCGACAACGCTGCGCCGCTGTCGCCCTTCCCTGCGTCCTGACGGGAACGCTCGGTGCACGGCGAGCGTCCCTGGCAGACTGCAGGGGGCGGATCGGCAGCAGCGACCATTGAAGCCATCAGAGCAAGTAGCATGGGACTCCCAGGAGAAGTGATGGGTTCACGTATCCGCTTCGATGATGGTCCCCCCCGGTCCAACGGTCGGCTCGACCCGCATGATGGGCTCAGCCGTCTACGACACCCATCATGACGCATCACCCGCCGGCAGGGTGGGCAAAGCGGGCAGGGTGGGCACCACCAAAAACGATGGACGATCCCCACCGGCGTGAAGGATATGGACTCCGCGGTTGGCCGAGAAGTCCTTGATAAGCGGTCGGGTCGGCGCCAGCTCATGGCCAGCGATCACCAGCTCCAACGTCTCCCCGGCCCGGAAGAGCGTCGCATGTGGATGCAGCTCGATCGCCACGGGCACGATCTCACCGTCCTGAAGCGGCTGGCGGTTGCGAAGCGTGAGCTTCGGGGACACCTCGGTGCTCGCGTCGTCCAGCTCTCGCATCGCTACCGCGAGGAAGCCACGGCTCACCACGTCATCTTTGTTGCCCACGGTTCCGAAGAACCGAACGCGCTGCCCATCGACCGCGCGCTTCTCAATCACGACCGCGAGGAGAGCGTCGTCTGCCCCCTGAACCCCGATGTGCAGGTGCAATGCCATATGACCGACCACGCGCGTATCTTCGCTGAACCGGTGCTGGAAGACCGCGCGCCCGGAGCGGGCATCGTAGGACACGGTCTGGGCGTCGGCGGGCGCGTCCGGGTGCAGCCCCTTCGTGGCCGGATCGAGGTATAACCGTCGATATTCCGTCTCCGAAGGCGGCCATGCGCGGGCATGGCGCACCTCTGCGACGGCGTCCCGGGTCTCTCTGATCTCCACCCGAACCCGCGGGCGGTCGAAAAAGCCATTGTCTCGCTCGCCCCGGACGAAGCAGTCCATGAACTGCTTGGTGAGCGCCTGCACCTCATCGGAGTAGTAGCTGTCCCACTTCAACCACCGGTGCGTATAGAGCCACTTGTCCTGCGCGCCGATGCGTTGAAAGGCCTTGAAGCCGCCGGGGGTGTGCACGCCTTGATCCGAGAAGGTCGCACACAGCAGGGTCGGCAGCGTGATCTTCTCCAGCACAGGGATCTTGGATTCGACCCACTCATCGGCAGTGGGGTGCGTGGCGCGCCACGCGGTCGGTATGCTCCCCTCCTCCGAGACAAAGGCTTCGATGGGCTGATTCATGGACACGGTGACTTCGGTGTTC
>JBCBLB010000920.1:0-2959 GCA_038520555.1 Myxococcota bacterium
ACTCCACTTCTCCCCCCCATCGATCCACCAGGGAGAGGAGCAGATCCATGGCGGACATCGTTTCAGCCGGCCACCATGCGCGGAGCACCACCCGGCTGGGGAGGGCAGGGCGTGGGCCGGTGTCCCATGGCTGCCGCGGTGGCGGCGCCTGGCCGTGGGGATGGTCTTCTTGGACGCCCAAACATCCCAGGTCGAAGAGCGCCGCAGATGCACGCTCGGTGTGGGTGCGAGGCAGGGTCCAGGCCAGCTCCAGCCAGCGCTCGGTCGCCGCCATCGGGCTACATCGGCTGCGCGGCCGGCGTCGGCGGCAGCGCGATCCCGTTTCGGTGGGCGTTGATGAGGGTGAGGGCTTCGGCTGGGCCACCACGGACACGAACCCACTCATCTCCCTGGACGCCCTTCAAGAACAGCGTCGGGGTTCCGCTGACGCCGATCTGGGTGGCGTGGGCGACGTCTGTGCGGATTGCGGTTTCGGTGACCGGGTCCGCCATACAGGATTCGAAGGCGTCCATGTTCAGGTTGACCTGTTGGGCCATGAAGCGCAGATCAGAGTCGGTGAGGTTGCGCTGGTTCATGTACATCATTCGGCTGAGGTCCCAGAACCGCTGCTGTTGTCGGGCACACTCCGAGGCCTTCGCGGCGCCGCAGGCGTTGACGTGGCCCTCACGGCCGACGTTCTCATTGCAGATGCTGCTGATCGGGTAGTGCTTGTAGAGCAGCCGGACGTCGGGGTTGCTGCCGATGAGGTCCTTCAGCTCAGGCGAAACCTGGCCACAGTAGGGACACTCAAAGTCTGCAAATTCGACGAGGGTATACGCAGCGGTTGGATCGCCGAGGATGGGCTCGCTTCCGTCCAGGGTCATCGCGCCCCCGGTGGCTTCGAACAGGCTGGCCAGGCTTGTGGGGTTGGCGGCCACATCAGAGGGGGTGGGAGTGCTGCTGCTGCTGCCGTTGTTTGCGATGAGCATCACAGCGATGAACACGACCGCGCCCGCAGAGAGCATGGTCTGCAGGGAGGTGTCGCTTTCTTCGGTCTCTGGCGCCTGAGCGGCGGCTTGATTCCACATGTATCCGGCGATCGCGAGCAGGGTGTTGAAGCCATACAGCGAGATGCAGAACAGGCACCACTTTCCGAGCACCGAGTGTGAGACATATGCGAGGAAGGCGGAGTAGAGGACAGATGCCCCGCCGGTCCACAGCAACCATCGGCCGCCGTTGCGGGTCTGTTCTTCACGGAAGATCCCAGAGAGCCCCACAGCGGCGGCACCCGCGTAGAAGGCGCTCCCCAAAAAGGCGATGGGGATCCCGAAGAGCGCAGAATATTCGCTGCGGACGATCGCGCCGCAGTCGAAGGTGTCGTCGACGCCACAGATCATGTCGCCGGACTGGCCATGCTGGGCACCGAGGTAGATCGACACGCCCAGGGCCATCAGTCCGGTGAGGACGGTGCCCATGCGGGGGTTGTAGAAAACCCCGGCGGCGCCGACCGCCCAGGCGACGGCGATGCCGGTGAGGATGGTAGACAGCCCGAGCCCGCCGTCTTCCGCAGCCCAGGCAGGGCCAGGCAGGGCGAACAGACAGAGGGCGAGCATCAACAGAGCGGTGGTGAGCTTGCGGTCCATGGCTTCTCGATCTAGCGGCGGTTGAGGCGGGATGCAATCAGCGTCGTCGGAGGGCGCGCTCAGTGTCCCGCTGATGTTCGCGTTCTTTCAGGGCGGCACGCTTATCATGGAGCTTGCGGCCCCGCCCCAGCCCGACTTCAAGCTTGACCCATGCGCCCTGGAAGTAGAGCTTGAGGGGGATCGCGGTCAGTCCTTTCTCAGCGACCTTCCGAGACCATTTCTCCAGTTCTTTTCGGTGCATCAACAGCTTCCGTGGGCGAGTGGGCGGGTGGTTGTTGTGCGGCCCGGCCTGAGGGTACTGTGGGATGTGAGCATCGACGAGGAAGGCTTCGTCATCCTGGAAGCGGATGTATGCGTCTGCAATGGTGGCTTTTCCGCCACGAAGGGACTTGACCTCGCTTCCCGTCAACGACATCCCCACCTCTAAAGATTCGAGGATCTCATACTCGTGGCGGGCGCGCCGGTTCTCGCTGATGTTGCGAACGGTTTTGGGTTTCGTGGCCATGCCAGACTTCTATCGCGATGCGCCACGATTCGCTGGAGCGCACGCCATCCCAGCCAGGAAGATCGCAATGACGCCTGTCGGGGGAGGGCGGCCGAGCTTGCTGGAGAAGCGGTCATTGAAGGGGCCCTTGATCGCTCATTTTATGCCGATCTCTGAAACGGTCATTCTTTGTCTGGTGGATCAAAGTGGATCAGAAGTGCCATCAGATGGGCGAAAACGATCATTCAGTGGGTTGCAGGATCACTAAAAACAGGTACAGTGGGTTGACAGAGCAAGAGTATGGTGAGCGGCCTGCAGGGGGGTCGTCGATCCAAGTTCTTGCGCGGCGTCGCCGGGCGGCATGCAATACGAGCCTTTCCACGTCGAGTTGACCATGGACCCCAAGGGGCGGGTCACGCTGCCTATGCCACTTCGCATGGCGTTGCGGGTGGATGGGACCAACCAGCTCGTCGCGGTCGCGAATGAGGGGGATCAGGGCGGCTTGTCTCTGTTCACCCAACCCGCATACCGTGCCCTGATCGCTCGCAAGACCGACGACGTTGACCCCTTCGCCCCGTATTCTCCCAGCATCTTGTTCCTTCGCGCTGTGGTTTCGACGAACCACACCCTGACCATTGACGGAAACGGTCGCGTCCTCCTGTCCTCCCGCCTCCGCGAGCTTGCGGGTCTCGAAAAGAGCCTGTTCATGTTCTCTGTCGGTGGTTGGTTCGAGATCTGGGATACTGCGCGCTGGAAAGACCGCTACTCCCGTCTTGTTCACCGTTGGCTCCAAACTGCTTCGCCACCTCCCTCCTCCTCTCCACCTCCCTCCTCCTCTCCACCTCCCTCCTCC
>JBCBLB010000136.1:0-16428 GCA_038520555.1 Myxococcota bacterium
TCTTCTCGCTGCCTGGCGGCCTGGTGGGGCGCTATCCCTCTGTCTTGGCGTTGCCCCTGGCGATCGTGGCGCTGCTGTTGACCATCGGGGCCTGCATCCATCAGAAACGAAGCGCGAAGGACGGCTTGCCCTGGAGCGGTGTCGGGCATGACGCGGTGGTCTTCTCGCTTGCGGCCGTCTTCGCCCTGCTTGGTGGTGCGGCGGCTTCTGCGGCGATGTGGTTCGGCCTGGCGGAGATGGACAGCCTGCTCCAGCCGACGGTGTACCGCGATGTGCCCTGGCGGATTTTTATCCTCTGCCTTGGGCTTTCGGCGGGGGTGAGGATGCTGCCCGATGGGCCATGGCGGCAGCGGGTCTGCGGCGCCGCGGTGGTGTGGAGCGTGCTGGGCGTCGCCTGCGCGGCGACCCTCCCCGGGGCGAGCTATCTGCTGCTCTGGCCCCTGCTCGCGGTCTCGGGTGCGTTGGTGGTGGAGCGCCGAGCGCTGGGGCCTGGGCTGCTGCTCATCGCGGGCGCGCCCGCGTTCCTGCTGCTTGGGCCGGTCTCGATCCTCCTGTTCGATGTGATGGGCGTGATCTCGGCACCGCTGGGCGGCGTCCTCCTCACCCTCGCCCTGGGGCTGGTCAGCCCCTTCGATGCAAAGACCCACCGCGGCGGGGCGATGGCGTTGCTGATGATCGGACTTCTCGCCGGCGGCGTGGGGATGGTACGATCGGGGTTCGATCGCCAACACCCCCAGCAGGACGTGCTGATGTACTGGAACGACCTCGATGTAGGCGAGGGGATGTGGATGACGACGAAGCCGTCACTGTGGATGCGGCCGCTTCTGGAGGGAGATCCTCAGCCGACGCCGCAGCATCCGCTGCTGTGGGGCGCGCTTCAGGGGTTCATCGTGTCGCCGCTTGAGGCGCCTGAGATCCTCTGGGCGTCGGGATCGACACCAGCTGAGGACGGCCGGCGCGCCGTGACCGCGCGACTCCAGGTCGAAGCCGCACAGCATGTTCAGATCGATGCCCAGCGGCTGGTCTCGCTGACCTTCAACGATCGGCCGGTGAACCTCTACGGTAGCCAAAGCGTCGGGATCTTTGCCGATTTGAGTGGCGGGGTGGAGATGACGGCGGTCGTCGAAGGGGACGCGCCGGCGCCGGTGACCGTCACGATCACCCAGCTCGGCCTGCCGGCGTCGGTGGCTCGACCGGCGAACACCATCCCACGGCCCTGGGCATTTTCAGCCTCAGACCTGACGATGACGCGGAAGACCCTGCGCTGGTGAGGGTCACTCTTCGCGAAACGGTCGCAGCTGCAGGCGGGTCTGGTGATCTGGTGCATCGGCGCCATCGGCGCCGATGCCCTGGTAATATCGCCGCTGCCATGCCCGGCCCTGGTGCGGGCCCGGTGTGACGCGGTCGGCGGTCATGGTCGCCCCGAGGTCCTTCTGGAAGGCGTTTCGCTCGGCCTCGGCGGTGTGGTAGGCGGTAGAGATGGCCGGCTCATCGGCCATGGGCTTGATCTGTGGCGCAAAGGACTCGACGAAGCCGCGAGGCATCGGGCAGATATGGCAGATCGGCTCGCCGGCCTCGAACAGGATGTCGACCGCCGGCCGGGTGATCTTCCAGTTCATGGTGAAGCCATACTCGGTCAGCCAGTCGGTCTCGACGATGCCAGAGAGGGGGTGGATGGCGTCTTTGGGGCGGTTGATGGGCCCCATGACCCAGAGGTTGACCCCTGGAGGCGTCCGAAACAGGGCTGGAATGCGGAACGTGACGATCCCAGATCCGAACGCGCTGAGGGCAGGGGGGGGGCCATCTCGATCGTCGCCGAACACCGAGAACCGAACCGCATCCTGCCGGGGGCCGCCGGTCCACCGGACGCTGAAGGTTCGGGTGCACCGGATCTCCCAGCCGTGGCTGTTGGCGATGGTCAGCGGCAGGCACTTGTAGGCATGCTGGTTGGGGGTGGCGTCCATCCAGTCCCGCCGCGGGGACGCCGGGTGGATGTCCAGCCGAGCGCCCGGCCGCAGCAGGGCGAGCAGTCGCGGTTTATCAGCCATTGCGCAGCGCGCCCATCGTACGGATCGCTTCGATGTGGTCGTAGAGCGGCTGCCAGTTGTCGGCCAGGTCGATCGCCGTCCACAGCGCCTCGACCGTCCCGATCAGGTTGGTGACCGGCGCCGGTCGTCGGAAGTAGGGGTGCTCCAGCCGCTCCGGGTGTTTGGGCGTCCAGCCGGCCATGGCCGTGATGATGCTTTGAAAGGCCTGTTCTCTGTAGAAGCCCGCAGAGGGGCCGCCGGTCGCGCGCGCATGGCTGGCGGCGCCGCCGTACCAGTCGAAGAAGAACTGGGCATAGCCCAGCTCCGAGCGCTGGAGGAAGGCGAAGATCCGTCGCACGAGGGCGTCGTCGGCTTCGTCGCCCTGGGACACGAGCCCCAGCCGATCGATGATCCGTTCGGTCAGCCTTCGAAGGTAGATGGGCTCAAAGTCGGCGATGGCCGCATCGATGGTTTCGAGCGATGACAGGGGCGCCAGACAGTATCCCAGCTGTTCGAGGTTCCACCGCACCGCTTCCGCCTGCCGGCCGAATCGATACAAGCCGCCATGGTCGAAGTATGCGGCGACAAAATCGACGTCGAGCGCGGGGAGGAATCGCCAGGGCCCATAGTCGAAGCTTTCGCCGTTGATGTTCATGTTGTCGGTGTTGAGGACCCCATGGACGAATCCAGCGGCGGTCCACCCCGCGGCCATGTCCGCGGCCCGGAGGGCGACCTGCCGAAGGAACGCGGCGGCGAGGTCGGGCTCCCCCGACAGCTCGGGGTAGTACCACTCGATACACTTCCGCATCAGCGCATCGACGCCCCTGGCATCGTTATGGTAGGCGAGCCGCTGGAAGGATCCGAACCGCACATGGCTGTGGCTCAGCCGAACCATGACCGCCGAGCGGGTCGGCGAGGGCTCATCGTTTCGGTACAGCTGCTCGCCGGTCTCGATGAGCGAGAAGGTCTTGGAGGTATAGACGCCGCGGGCTTCCAGCATCTCGGTGGCCAGGATCTCCCGAACGCCGCCCTTGAGGGTGAGCCGTCCGTCGCCGCCCCGGGAGTAGGGCGTCTGCCCGCTGCCTTTGGTGCCGAGGTCGAGCAGCCGACCGTCCCGGTCGTGGAGCTGTGCGAACAGAAACCCGCGGCCGTCGCCGAGCCTGGGGTTGTAGACGAGGAACTGATGGCCGTGGTACCGCAGCGCGAGCGGCGCGGAGAGGTTGTCGGGCAGCGGCTGGAACCGACCGAAGTGGTCGCGCCACTCGTCATCGGAGAGGGTATGCAGCCCGACGGCGCTGGCCCACCGGTCGTTCCGAAACCGCAGCGTATGCCTGGGAAAGTCGGCAGCGCGGACGGCGTCCGCGTAGTTTTCGCCCAGCTCGGGGAACCGGGGGGCGGGGTGGTATGTGGAGTGAACCGGCATACCCGGAGGTCTATCCACATGGCCCGATGACTCGCGAGCGGGAGTTCGTGAATTATGGCGCTAGTCGGCGTTGGCGATAAACTGATACCCGACACCGTGCATCGTCTCGATGAACCGGGGGTTTGTTGCGTTATCCCCAAGCTTCTTTCGCAGGGTCCGGACGTGGGTGTCGACGGTCCGGTTGGAGGTCCGGTGTGGATCGTCCCAGACCTGAAGCAGCAGCTCTTCCCGGGACAGGATCTTGCCCCGGTTCTCCAAAAAGCAGCGCAGCAGGTCTCGCTCACGGCTGCGTAGCCGGACGCTTCGGTCGGGGTGTCGGATCGTATACCGATCGAGGTCGATAAACACTTCCCCGAAGCGGTAGGAGGTTTTTACGGCGCCGACACGCCGGAGAAGCGCTTCGAGGCGCGCTTTGAGGACAGATAGGGAGAAGGGCTTGGTCACATAGTCGTCGGCGCCGGCGGCGAACCCTTGCAGGGTCGCGGTCTCATCGCGTCGGGCGGTGAGGAACAGGACAGGCCGGGTGAAGCCCATCCGCCGCAGCTCGCGGCAGGTCTCCAGGCCATCAAGGCCGGTGCCGCCGCTGGGGCCTTCTTGGAGCATGATGTCCAGGATCACGGCGTCGCACTGGGTCAGGTCGAAGCGGTCGAGCGCTTCTTCGCCCGAGCGGGCGGAGATTGTCCGATATCCTTGTCGTTGGAAGTACTTCACCAATGTCTCGAGGACGGACAGTTCGTCTTCGAGTAGCAAGATACAGGGAGCGTCTGAGTTCTTTAGCACCACGTCCCGCCTCGATGGGATGGCGATCTGGACAGTTGTTCGGTTTTGGTGGAGTACACTGTAGACGGCTCAGAACCCCGATGGTGTCATGGTTTTGTGCAACCTCAATTGACATCGACATGACCAACGGCCATTAACTTCGTGGTAGGATTCGACCGCTCATAGGGCGCATATCGCCGAGGAAACAACCTTCATACCACCACAAACGTTGGATGTATGCCTTCGGAACAGTCTGTTGTGAGCTTCATGTGTGGATGATGTGTTGCCGAGACGCGAAACGGGCGCAATGTCTACATCATGGAACAACAGACCCAGTCCTCGGCTTCCTTGCGCAGAATCCTGGCCCTCGCCCGACCGGAGCTCGTCCCGTTGGGCCTGGGGACCTTGTTTTTGCTCATCTCCTCTGGTCTCAACCTCAGCTACCCGATGGTCGTCGGTCAGCTGGTGGATATCATCGATGGTGGCGGGGGACGGGCAGACATCAACCGCCTCATCGCGATTTTGTCCGTGGTCTTCGCCGTCGCCGGTGTCTCCACGGCGTTGCGGGCGTATCTGTTCACCGTCTCCGGTGAGCGCGTCGTCGCACGGCTCCGCACCAACCTGTACCGATCCCTCGTCAATCAGGAGATCGGGTTCTTCGATGAGCGGCGCACCGGTGAGCTGACCAACCGACTGGCCAGCGACACCACGGTCCTTCAGAACACAGTGACCGTCAACATCTCGATGGCCCTCCGCTTTTTGCTCACCGCGCTGGGATCTGTCGCCATCTTGATGTGGCAATCCTGGCAGTTGACCCTGCTGATGCTCGCAGTGGTTCCGCTGGTCGCCATCGGCGCCGGTCTGTATGGGCGCGCGCTGCAGCGGATCTCCAAGCAGGTGCAGGATGCGCTCGCCGCGGCCACCGCTGTCGCAGAGGAGACCCTCTCCGGCATCCGCACCGTCCGCGCCTTCTCTCGGGAATCCGAAGAGACCGAACGATACGGCGCCGCCGTTGAAGAGTCCTTTCAGCTCGCCCGGCATCGCGCCCGCCTGGGCGCAACCTTCCAGGGCGTCATCAGCTTTGCCGGGTACGCCGCCATCGCCGCGGTGCTCTGGTATGGCGGTGTCTTGCTGCTCGAAGGGCAGATGAGCTTCGGTGAGCTGACCTCGTTTATGCTCTACACCTTCAGCGTCGCGTTCTCCATCGTGGCGTTGAGCGGGCTGTGGGAGGACTTCTCCAAGGCCATCGGCGCCAGCGAGCGGGTCTTCGAGTTGCTGGATAGAACCCCTCAAGTCAGCGGAGGCACCGAGCAGCGGGAGAGCCTGAAGGGCGCCGTCGCGTTGCGGGGCGTGGGCTTCGCATACCCGACCCGGCCAGACGCTCGGGTCCTTGATGGGCTGAGCATGCACATCGATCCCGGTGAGGTGGTCGCCCTGGTCGGTCCGTCTGGCGGGGGCAAGTCCACCGTCGCCGCCCTCCTGTCCCGCTTCTATGATCCGGACGCCGGCGTCATCGAACTGGACGGCGTCGCACTGACCGACTTCGACCCACAGTGGCTGCGGGAGCAGGTCGGCGTGGTCAGCCAGGAGCCCATCCTCTTCGCCACCAGCATCGTCGAGAATATTCGATATGGTCGCCCGGATGCCCCCATGGAGGATGTTATCGCCGCGGCAAAGGCGGCCAACGCCCATGACTTTATCTCTGAGTTCGCTGAGGGGTATGAGACACCGGTGGGAGAACGAGGCGTTCGGCTGTCCGGGGGGCAGAAGCAGCGGGTGGCCATCGCCCGGGCGGTCCTCAAAGACCCACGGGTGTTGGTCCTCGATGAGGCGACCAGCGCCCTCGATGCAGAGAGCGAGCACCTCGTCCAGGAGGCCCTGGAGCGGCTGATGGAGGGGCGGAGCACCCTGGTCATCGCCCACCGGCTGTCCACCGTCAAAGACGCGGATCGGGTGCTGGTCCTCAACGAGGGGCGACTGGTTCAGGAAGGGCGCCATGACGAATTGGTCGCCGTCGATGGGCTGTACCGCCGGTTGGTTGAGCGTCAGTTTGCTGCATGAGGTGGTCGGACAAAATATGACCGGACACTGAACAGATTTTCAACTACAGTGGAGGAATGAAGACCTCCAATCCTGTTCAGCAATCCTCTTTCTGGAGCAGCGCAACCGTTCTGGTGTTGGCGCTGCTCGTCTTGGTATTCGCCATCGGTCATACTGCCGCTCAGCAGCAGATGCCCCCGCTGACTGCCGCGTTGTTGGTGTTTTTTGCCTTGACCGCGGTGGTGTTTTTGATCGGCTTCTTGCGTGCCTGTCTGATTGACGGGGAATGGCCCTCGGTTGAGGGGCATTGGGGTGGCCTCGGCGGCGGTGCGACGGGTTGGCGACTCTCTCCATCGCTGATCTGGCTACTGGGATCGGCGTTGTTGTTGTTTCACCTTGTCCGGGTGCATCAGATCTGGTTGCTGGATCGGACGCGCCTGGCCCCTGCGACGTCGGTGGGGCTGCCATGAGCGCACGCTTTCGGCTTCGTGCGGCTCCAGAGCCATTTACGCCAGCGTCGTTGCAGATGGATTCGCCTCCACCGTTTGTCGACGGGGACACCCGACGTCGGCTGTCGGATCAGATCGATCGCTATGTGCAGGGGCAGATTGGGGGGCGCATGACCTTGATCTCCGGTCCACGTGGGGTGGGCAAGACGACGCTCACGCTGCGCGCTGTAGAGTCGGTTACCCGCCGCGGCGGCAACCGCCGACCGTTGTTGGTGCGGCTGTCCGGTCCTGCGATGTCGGGGGATGCCGATGTTGGTGCCGGGCGGCTGACCGTGATCCTGGAGCAGGTGATGGTCGCCCTGTATCGGGCGCTATGTGCGGAAGTCGCTGCCTGTTATCGACGGATGGTGCTCAGTGGTCGGGGACATCTCGCTGATCGGGCTGAGCTGGCCGCGCAGCTTCAGGTTGAGCTGGAGGGGGTGCCATCTCTGTCGCGGCTGCGGGACTTCTGGCGGCGGGCACGGGCGATCGAACATGGGGTGCTGTTTGAGCAGGGTCCCGATGGGCAGGGCGCGGCTGAGGTCGCAGCGCTCTGGCATGCGTCACGGGCGTGGTTGGTGGTCAACGGAACGCTCGAACAGACCGCACAGAAAGGACGAGAAGACGCGGCCACGCGAACCACCCGTGCAGAGCTGGTGGCGGGGGAGAGCGCGTTCCGTGAACTTCTCAACCCGCTGCTGGGGTTGCTGACCGGTGGCATCGTCGGTGTGGGGGTGCTCCAGCAGGTCTCTCTGAGCGCCGCGGCGACGCTCGGTGTGCTGATCGCGGTGGCGTCGACGGTTGTTCTGAACCTGTCGACAGAGCGTCGGAACCATCGAACGGCTCAGCAGGCCGAGACGTTCACCCTGGATACCGGCGCTCGATCGCTATCCCGGGCGATTCCGCGTCTGATTCATACCCTGCGTGACATCGGGCTGGCGCCGGTGTTTGTGGTGGACGATCTCGATGAACAAGCGGTGGGCATCGTGCAGGATCTACACACCCTGACCGCGACCCAGGCCTTCGTCTGTATCATCGCAGCGTCTGCGGACGCTTTCCCGGCGATGACCGCCATGGCTCGGTTGCGGGTGCGGCATCCGCCCTGGGCGATTCGGGCGTATCTGCTGGAGCGGCTCCAGCCGCTCGATGATCCCGACGGCCTGGTGGATGCCCTGGCCTTTGTCCTGGCACATCGGGCGTTGGGACAGGTCCGGCGGCTTCAGCGCGCGCTGGATGAGCGGCAACGACCCTTTTCGATCACCGACGAAGAAACCGCACAGCATTCCTGGCGGCTGTCGTTGCTGGTCCAGCTGGCGATCGAGTGGATGATGGCCGGCCCACAGGCCGTCCGCCGATGGGCGCAGACGGCGGATGGGGCGCTGCTCGCGGCGTTGTATACCATCTCTACCCGTTGGCAGTGCGATCACACCAGCGAGCTGGTGCTCTCGGACGCGCGGTTGCGTGACCATCTGGGCAAGAGCGATGCGTTTTTGATCCAGCAGGTCCGCCGACTGGCCGCCTTTTTGGCCAACCCATCGGATTTGCTTGAGCAAATTATGCAGGATCCACGTGGCGATCCGGTGCGCGGGCGGATGGCGGCGGCGCTCGGTGGGGTGTCGCCCTTGCTGATGTTTCGCGGGCGGGTCGGGGATGCGCCCCGATATGCCTGGGCTTTCGATCCCTTCGGGGAACCGCTGCTGGACGGGCACGAGAAGGCCGATATCCCCTCGGTGGCTTCTGGCTGACGGGGTGCGGATGACCATCGCCGGCGTGATAGTGCCGGCCCTGTTCGCAGGGCTGGTCGCGATCGCAGTGACTGTAGCGATCGAGCGCTTCGGTGGCCGGGTCGGGGGTCTGCTGGGCACCCTTCCAACGACCATCGTCCCCGCTGCCCTGGGAATCTATGCAAACAGCGACAATGTCGATGCCTTCGTTCAGTCTATGGGGGCGGTGCCCGCGGGGATGCTGATCGACATCTGGTTTCTGTACCTGTGGCGTTGGCTCCCGCCGCGGCTCCCCCTGGACGGTCTCGGCTCGCGTTTGTCCGCCATGATCGTGCTGTCGCTGCTGGGGTGGTCCGCTGTGGCGGGAATCGTCGTGATCGGCATGGATCAGCTGCGATCGGTCGGCGTGGACCTGCTCATGGTCGGGGTGGGGGTGGCGGTGATGTCCCTCATCATGGGCGCGGCGGCTTGTCTTCGTGCGCCGCCGGCGCCCTCCGGTTCCCGATCGGTGGGCCTGTCGACCGTGCTCGCCCGTGGACTGCTCGCTGCGGTGGCCATCGGCGTCGCTGTGACCCTCGCCGCCGTGGGGGGGCCGCTCGCCGCAGGGATGGCATCGGTCTTCCCGGCCATCTTCCTCACCACGATGGTCTCGTTGTGGCTGTCCCAGGGCGAAGCCGTCCAGGCCGGCGCCGTCGGGCCGATGATGCTCGGCGCCTCCAGCGTCTCGGCGTATGCCTTGCTGTGCGCATGGTCCCTCCCGGCGCTCGGCGCGGCCCTCGGATCCGCCGTGGCCTGGGTGCTCGCCGTCGTCACGGTGACCGTACCGGCATGGTGGTGGCTCGGCCGACGGACGAAGACCGCGCCTCGTTGACCGCGCCGATCTGGTCTCGCCCCGGCAGATGGTCGCGGTGACGCGGGGCACGCCGTCCCTCATGAAGCGCCTAATCGTCGCCAGTGCAGCGGACGGTCTCACAGGGGCCGTCGCAGTAGTGATTGACGATGCCCTGCTCGATGAAGTCCCGGACCTGAAGCTGTGCGGTCTCTTCGCGACGGACACAGCGATGGGTGTCGGTGTTGATGTCCGCCGGCCGACCCTCAAGCGGCTCATCGGCGCTGTCGAGGAACAGCCACTCGGTGATCACGGCGCCGGATGTCCCATCCTGGCCTTCGTCGACGCCCCAGATCGGCCGAGGCGGCTGGATGGTCACTGCGTCGAGCGCACGGGCAAGATTGTAGGCGCCGAACGGCGTGACCAGCGCATCCCCGGAGCCGGTCTGGATCAGGACGTCGTCGGTCATCGTCTGCGCCCAGCCTGCGCCCTCGCCCCGATCCCAGACGGTCTGCAAGCTGGCGAGGACCACGGCCCGCTCCAGCGGATCCGGATACGCTCCGGAGAACGCGGTGAAGAATGGCAAAAACAGGAAACTCCGGGGCATCAACGTGGTGAACGGCCCACCGGGCACCGACAGCGCCCCCCGTTCGAGCCGCGATGAGAACCCCAGATACCCCAACCCGAGGACCCCGCCCTGAGAGATCCCATAGAACCCGATCTGTGAAGGGTCCAGCAGCGAGGTTCCATCCACCTGGAAGGCCGGGTCGTCGCCCAGCGCCGTCTGGGCCAGCGCCAGCAGCACGTCCAGCTGGGCGTATCCCTGGAGCACCTGGTCTGGCAGCAGCCCGAAGTCAGACAGGTCTTCTCCGATCACGCCGAGCATCACAGGCAGGTCGCTTGATGACATGCCCCGCCAGTTCGCGCCGATGACTGTCCATCCGGCGGCCTGCTGTAGGTTGAGGACGTCGTTGTTGCCCATCTCTGCCCGAGAGCCAAAGAACCCGTGACCATACTGGACGACCGGACCCGGCGTCCCCGCCTGCATGCGAGAGCAGGGGACCTGTGCGCGAAAATCGGCCACGATCTCCCCATTGCGGATGGGCAGTCCGTCTGCGCCCTGGCTCAATCGTGCCCCGGTCTCTGCGCTCTCCAGGTACAGCGGCACCGTGAAGGTGCCCGCAATGAGCCGCCACAGCCGCGCGTCTTTCGCGTCGCAGTCGAATTCTGTGACGTCGTTGACAGAAAAGGATGGCGTCCAATCGGCGACATCTGTGGCGATGTGGCGGGCGGCAGCCAGGCTGCTGTCTTCGCTGACGGTCACAAAGTCCCAGGCGAGCTGGAGTTCATCCCGGTCGAATCCGTCGTCTTCCAGAATGCGGATGATCCGGCGGAAGTAGTATGCGGTCCGCGGGCTGTCGCCGGCGAGCAGTGAGGCGAAGCTCGTGGGTTGGGGGATCGTCTCTCCGGCGGTGTTCTTCAGCCCCTTCACCACCACGATGTAGCGGCGGCCATGGCGCATCGGTCGGGCGAGCCGGATCGCGATGGACGTCCGCTCATCGTCGTCTGTATAGTCGTCCAGCTCCGCCCATACAGGGATCCGCTCGCCGTTTGCGGCGTCGATGACCTGGATGGTGTCGGTCGCCATCGGTTCGGTGGGGCGAGGCAGGCTGTCGGGATCGACGTCGTCCAGCCAGAAGACCAGCGGACCCCAGGTCGAGAACCCGTCCCGCTGGTTGAGATCGGTGGGGTCGAAGGGGACCCCGGCGTTGTTGGCGGGCAGCGTGTCCTCTCCAAGAGCAACCTGCCAGCCGCTTCCGGTGGTCTCGTCCTGGACCATATACGCCGTCGATGGCCAGGGGAGCGCACAGACTTCGGGCTGGAGCGGATCACAGCCCAGGCCCAGGCCTTCCGCGGTGTAGTCGACGGCGTCATTGCGACAGGACAGCAGCATCCAGAACAGCATCTCAGTACAACTCAGTGACGCGAGGGCAGACGACGAAGGGGTTGGCGTGGCCCTGGCGGCCGGCGATCAGGCGTGATCGCTCCGCATCGACTGCGTCGGGCGGATCGGACAGGTGCCAGCTACGGAGCGTCGCCTCACGCGCCGCGGTGACCTGCGCCAGCTGGTCGACCTGATCGGGGTATCGGGCCGAGATATACAGGATCGCCCGCGCCACATCGCCCTTCTTCTCGTCGCGGGGCTCGAAGACCTGTTGGCCGGATGCATCGTCACCCAGCCGCGAACCCCCCACCGACCAGACGACGTCGTCGACCACTTCGCCAAATGGCGTCGAGGCCCGCTTCGCGTTGGCGTCGACCTCAGCGGGGTAGAGATGGTGCAGGTCACACTCAACCGGCTCAAACTGAGCGCCGTCGCTGCGTGGCCAGACGTGCTCGGTGTTCACGATCGACCAGTTCGGATCGGCATCGGAGACCACAAACGACGCCGCGGTGTAGATGCACTCGACGCTGTCATCGGTGTTATCGAGGAACTGGAACAGGTAGCTGCGCTCGGTCTGGTACTGTGTGCAGGGGGTGGTGGTCAGGTTCGCTTCAAAGAACGCTTCCATCGATACATTGTCGACGACGTCCAGGATCTCTGGCCAGAACCCGTACTGTGCACACAGGTTGCAGTCGAGGACGCCGTCACCGTCCGTATCTTCTTCCCATAGCAGCGACTGTCCGTCACAGTCACTGTCTTGTCCATCGCAGATCTCCACGGCGCCAGGGTAGACCGCCCGGCTCTCGTCATCGCAGTCTTCGTCGGCGGTGAACCCGTCGCTGTCCGCGTCGACCTCACCCGCTGCGGTGTCAGCCGCGCCGCCCGTCGAGCCCGCGTCGTTGTCGCCACATCCGGCGAGGATCATCATCCATAAAAAGGTACCCATCGTTCAGTGAATAAGCGTTGGTCCGCGCCGTCGCTATCCAATCTGCGTGAACACTGCGTGGATTTGTCGTTCGACCCACAGCCAGCCCTGCTTCAACCACATCACCGGAGCATCGCCGAGGTTGTCTGCCCACAGCCCCTCTGGGCGCCGACCGCCGAGCCCTTCCCAGGTCAACAACCCGATGATCGCCAACAGGGCGTATGCGATCCCGGTCGACACCCTGCTCGGCGCGGTGAGCGCCAGGGCGCTGCCGAACGATTTCTTGATCCGCCGGCCCTCGAAGTCTACCGACCACAGCTCGTCGAGGGTCAGGTGGGTGAGGTACCCGATCAGCGCGCTCACCCCGATCGCAGCCTGCAGATGGACGTCATCGACGCGCCGGCCGGCGAGCAGAAACCCCAGACCCCCGAAGATCAGCGCCGCAGGGATCGAGTGGAAAATCCCACGGTGTACGGTGAACCGTTGAAACACCCACTTCATCGGCCAGCGGACGACGGCGGCGATCACCAGCCACGTCACGATCGCCCGGGCCCAGCTGTCTGTCAGCGCAGGGATCCGCCAGAGCATCACGAACGGAACCACCAGCGAGGCATAGTCGAAGACGATCCGCAGCGGCCGGGAGTTGTCGCTGTCCAGATCCGGCGCCAGCCCGCCCCAGACGCCGACCATGGCGAGGAAAGGCGCCTCGATCGGGGTCGCAACCCCGAGGATGCTCGCAGCGAACGCCGTCGCCGCTCCGGTGATGATCGCCCCGGTGAGGTGCGTCTGATAGTCGGCCATCGCCGCTCCGGCTCAGCGCCGCTTGCCCGAGCGACGGGAGCGGCGAGCGCCACCCCGCATCCGCCGGGTGATCCGACGCATCCGCATCCGGCGAGCCAGAACCCACGCCGCCTGGAGCGCCGCGAAGTCTTCGGTCTTCGCCGTCGGAAGCATCAGCATCTTCGCAGCGCGACGTGCCCGATCGACCGGCGAGCCGGGTTCGACCTGGATATGTTCACCAAGGAGCCCAACCAGCCGCGCGGCCAGCTGCGGACGGCGCGACTCAATCGCGGCGGTGATGGCGTTCAACAGCCCATCGGTGTCCGTGGACGATCGCCACTGCTCCAGGTACGCCTCTTCTGCGGTCTCTGTTCGTTCTGGCAACATCTCTATCACTATATCGGAGGCTCCTGTGATTGATGTCGTATGGGACATGGAAACCGGCGATCCAGACGACTTTCTGACGCTCCTGCTCCTCTGCGGCCACCCCGAAGTTCGCCTCAAAGCCGTCACCATCACCCCTGGAACGCCCGAACAGGTCGGCTTCGTCCGCTGGGGCCTCGCGCAGTTTGGCCTCGACATCCCCGTCGGCGCCTACAACATCGATCATCCCAAGCAGTGCCTGTCCAGATGGCACGAACGGGTCTATGGCGCCGCGCCGCCCTCTCGGGACGCCCGCCCCGGTTGGGAGGTCCTGCGCGACTGCTGTGACGCAGACACCACCCTCATCACCGGGGCGCCCCTCAAGAACCTCGGCGCCCTCCTGCGCCGCGACGACTGCGACGACTTCGTCCTCGGCCGATGGGTCGCGCAGGGCGGCTTCGCTGGAAGAGGCGTCGTCCCACCCGCTCTACAGCTCACCAAGTTCAAGAACCTCGACGCGGTGCCAACGTACAACTTCGGCGGCGCACCGCGAGCGGCAGAGCGCGCCCTGATGGATCCGCGCATCCGATCCCGGCGGCTGGTCTCCAAAAACGTCTGCCATCGCGTCTACTACGACAGGGATGTCCACGAACGCGTCGCGCCGCTTCGTGAGCAGAGCCTCGCCATGGCCTTGATCTGGAAGGGCATGGAGGCCTACCTCCGCAAGCGCGCCGGTGGCAAGAAGTTCCATGACCCCCTCGCCGCCTGCTGCGCCATCGACGAGAACATCGGGACCTGGAAGGAAGTGCAGATGTTCCGTCGCGGCGGGAAGTGGGGCGCCGAACGAGCGCCGGGGTCGGGGACCTGGATCATTATCGACTACGATCGGAGCCTCTTTTTGGAGACCCTCACCCAGATCTAACCGGAGCGGCGGGCCATCTTGTTGGTGAAGATGCTCAACAAGCCTCCCAGGGCGATATAGCCGAGCATGACCTCAATCATGGATAGCGCCTGTCCCACCGACGTTGTCGGCGAGATGTCACCATAGCCCAGGCTGGTCAGGGTGATGACGCTGAAGTAGTACGGCGTGATCCACAGGGCGTCCTCGCCGAAGTCGACACCGGCGAGCTGGTACAGCTGCCCGAACAGGACAGCGATGAACGCGATCACGAACGTCCATCGGAACAGGCTGCGCCCACAGTCCGACGTCAGCCACCACACCCAGTACCACGCCTCGTGCAGGCGGGACTCCCGGCGAAACTCGTGCAGATAGTTCTGGTCCATGGCGAACCGTCGCAATCGGTACGCACCGGTGAACCGTGCTTCGGCGAGGTCGACGCCCAGCCAGCTCGCGCTCCGGTACCCGTGGACGCCGCTCAGCCGCGCCTTGCGCAGCGTCGCGTTGTAGAAATTGGCCCCATCGACATGGCAGTCCTCGAGGTCTGCACCCTTTAAGGTCGCGAAGCTCAGATCCGCGCCAGAGAGGTTGGCCCCGATCAGGCTCGCGCCAGAGAGGATGGTTCCACGAAGGTCGGCGCCGCTCATGTCGGCATGGTTGAGGTTGGCCTCGCTGAGATCGAGATCGCTCAGTCGCGCGTTTCGCAGGTCGAACTCCCGAAGATCGACCTGCTGCAGGCACAACCCTCGCAAATCGATGGGAGTCCCCAACGCCTGCGCCGTCGCGATGCGGTTCTTCGCGGTCTCCCGATCCGCACGCAGCAGCGGGGGGAGGTCGCCCACTCCAGAGAGGTCGAGTTCAATCTCAGCGGGGTCTGACATGAGCCGCCCGGGCAAGAGGTGTGTTGACCTGATCGGAATCCGGAGCCCCAGGCGTTATACCCATGATCGATCCGGGGATACCGATGCTTCGCCAATACCAGCACCCGCTCTTTCACGATCTCAGCCGTGCGTATGGACCACAGGTCAACGATGCGCGGATCGCCGCTGCAGAGAGCACCCTCGGCCGCGCCCTGCCCGAGGCGTACCGGGCCGCGCTTCGGCTGAGCAACGGCGGCCTCCTGCGCAGACGTCGAATGCCAACCGGAACGATGATCCATGAGCTCATCGGCGTCACCTACGACGGAAGCATCGACAGCGACGAGGGGAGCCGATTCCTCTCACTGGAGTGGGGGTTGCCGTACCCTTCGATCATCTTCTTCGCACAGGGGCCGGTTGCCGCCTTCCTTGACTTGAGAGACCCCACGACCGAGGAGCCACCCATCGTCTGGGTCGACACTGATCGAGGCCTGGAGAGGCGCCTCGCCGATAGCTTCGCCGATCTGGTCGACCAGCTGCGGTATCCCACTGATCGGGTAGAGGTCGCGCTGCTGGGGGGGGGCACAGAGCGCGAGATGCTTGACATGTGTCATGCGCTCGGCGGGGAGGGGCCCGTGCGTCAAGACTGGACGGGCGCCCGGAGCCTGCGGCTTGAGATGCCGGGGAGAGGCCCCGGGCCGACGTTGTTGCGTCTTCGCCCCAACCGATGGAGGGGGCTGACGATCGTCCCAGAGCTGGACGAGTGCGATTGGGTGATCGATGCAGACATAGAGGATGTCGCGATCCCCGAGTGGTTGAGCCGGGTCAGTGAGCACGCCCCGGATCCATTGCTGATCGGTGTTCCCTGGAGAAAATAATTATGACCGAACTTCGTTGGTTTTCGAAGTATTGTTGAGAAATTACAGCAGGAGGAGGTTGCGAGGTCTGAGAGGACTCCATATATGCAGTGGGTCGCCGCGAGAAACACTCGCCGCGACAGAGAGGCAAATGCCTCGTTGGTCTCAAAAGAGTCTTCTCTGAGCCCAAAAAAGACAGAAGGTTTTTTCCTTGCACGTCCTGGAAAGAATCATTAAGTCTCAAAGGCTCGCTAAAAAGTCTATCTTCACTGGAAGCGCTTTCCAGTGCGGGATTGATGAAAGGCTCGAGCAGGTCATTTGAAGAGGTCTCATCCTCTACAAGTCGATCTTTGAAAAACAGGTAGCAGCTTCTGTTCGATTCCAAAATAGAGTTTCGAACCGGCCCTGAGAAGTGGATGTCGTAAGGTGTCCTGCTTGGGAGATTGGTTCATAGTGGATTAAACTGGAGAGTTTGATCCTGGCTCAGAGCGAACGCTAGCGGCAAGCTTAACA
>JBCBLB010000020.1:0-32367 GCA_038520555.1 Myxococcota bacterium
ATCAATGATCGCGCGAATGTCAGCGATGAACGTTTCCGCCGAGGGGTACCGATCGGCAGGCTCCATCTGCGTCGACCGCTGGAGGATGCGGACGATATACGGCGGGATCGCGGTCCACCGCTCAGAAGAGCGGTTGGCGGTGAACAGGTCGATGGGGTTGCGGTTGGTGAGGATGTTGTAGAGGGTGGCGCCGACCGCGTACAGGTCGGCGGTCTCGGTGACGGAGCGCGCGTCGAGGCGCTGCTCGGGTGGCATAAACGCCAACGATCCCATGGTGACGTTGGTCTTGGTAGAGCGCAGCGTGTCCTCGGTGAGCATGGCGATGCCGAAGTCCCCGAGCATCGCAGAGCCGTCGAGGTTGAGCAGGACGTTGTCGGGCTTGATGTCCCGATGGATGATGCCCTTTTGATGGGCGACGGCCAGCCCGTCCAGGATCTGGAGGGTGTAGTTGAGGGCGAGCCGTGGAGGGAGGGGGCCGTGCTGGCGAAGGAGCATGCCCAGCGTCCCGCCCTCGGCCAGCTCCATGACGACATAGTCCCGGTCGCCGTGGACGCCGATGTCATACAGACGGAGGATGTTGGCGTGCTTGAGCCGGATCATGGCCCGGGCTTCGGCGTGCAGGCGCTTGCGGAGCGCCTTGCGGACCCGGACCTCGCCGGAGATCACCTTGACCGCGCAGGGCATCTCGAAGGCGGTGTCCCAGGCCTGGTAGACCGTGGCGGTCCCCCCGGAACCGATGTGCGCTTCCAGTCGGTAGCGTCCGCCGGCGATCTCGAATGGCAGCTGCGCCTGCATCGGTCTCCTCCGCGTCTCCCCTTGCAGTGTAGCCAACCGACGGGATCTCGACCCCCTTTCCGACCGGGCCAAAGGAGAATAAGATGAAGGTATGCAAATGATCATCCTCACGCTGTTCCAGGTTATCTCCTTCGTCATCATCATCGACGCGGTGCTGTCGTGGATCCAGCCGCCGTCTTCCTTCCCGCGTTCGCTGACGTCGTCGATGACGGCGCCCTTGTATGCGCCGATTCACGCGGTCATCAAGCCACAGGCGACCGGCGGCATCGACTTCGCGCCGGTCATCGTGCTGGTGGCGCTGCAGTTCCTCGGGAACGCGATCGCAGGGTTGCTCTGAGCCGCCGCACCCATCCGGGGTCCAAAAACGCCTGATACCCCCACAGCATCACGAAGCTGAACGTCCCGACCATCATCGAGGCGGCGATGCCGACGTGGACAGCGACGCCGATGAGGAGCGCCCATCGTCGGGTCGGCCGCCACAGCACCATCCCCGCAAACGCAAGCTCCCAGCCCAATGTCAGCCAGGTCAGTCCTTTGAGGAGGACCTGCACCACCGGGCTCGCGAGCAGCGCGTCGGTCAGCATCGGTGCCCGCTGGAATGTCCGCGAGGAGAGCGCATAGTACAGCGCATCCCCGGACAGCCACGAGCGCCCCCCGAGCTTATAGATCCCCGTCATCAGGTAGATGACGGCGAACTGGATCTGAATCAGCCGGTGCGCAGTCAGCGGCGTCAGCGCGCAGGCTTCTGGGCCGCCGCGCCGTCGGGCAAGCCAGGCATCCACCGACAGCGCCCGGCCGGATGGCACCAGGCACATCGCCAACGTCGCCATTCGCAGGATCCGATCCCCGCCATGTTGCAGCCAGGGCGCCCGATGGTGGATGGCGACCTGGACGATGAGGGCCAACACTGCCATCAGCTGGCTCTGGAACCCGGCCGTCAGCCCGATGAGCGGAACCAACCCGAGCAGATGAACCGCCAGGATCGTCTCCGGGTTGGATAAGTCATCGTAGTAGCTCCAGCGGTGTTCTCGGATGGAGGCACGCAACGAGTCGGTGGTTACGACCCCCGCATCGCTGAACAGGATCGTGAGGTCCGGCAGCATCAGCAGGTGGCTGACGATGAGCAGCCCCCCAAGGGTCAGCCGCATCATCCCGACCGCCTCTGCGTCGATGGGGCCGAACCAGAACCCCCGCCATCGACTCAGCGCCGACACCGGCGCTCCTTCACGACGGTGCGTTTGATCGGCAGAAGCTCCCCCCGCCGTCGGGCCGCGGGCGAGGGGGTCTTCTGAACTGCTGAGGTCACCGTGATCGTCTTGGCGTCGGTGTGTTGCGTACAGAGATGACGAAGGGCACGATCGAGCGACTTCCGACGACTCTGGCTGAGCAGATTGCGCTCAAGCTTGCCGGCGCGTTGGTAACGGAGCTCCAGCTGTCGCGGAGGACGCGCCCCCATGAGGAGCGGAAGCGGCTGGGTGTTGCCCGCTGCATCGGTCAGCGTCATCTCCATCCACTGGTAAGACCGAGGAGGATTGGGGGCGAACATTCGCCAGTTCTGGTACACCCCCAACGTCCGCTCATACGGCACGATCCAGGGACGAATGGCCGCGCCTGCGGTCGTGTGTCGCCCGATGCTGTCGGCGATCATGACCAGATGGTAGACCACGAACAGCGAGACCAGGATGTGATACACGGCGCGGAGCGGGGTGATGGTGAGGGGCCTCCTGCCCTCAGCGTACCGTGTCTGGCCTCACTGCGCGGCGTTGCGCCGGTCCCAGATCTCGAACAGACCCATCCCAACCACCATGGCTGCGATGAAGGGGAGCACCGCGAACAGCCCCCCGGTGACGGAAACGATCGCTGGTCCGGGGCAGAAGCCGCCGATGCCCCAGCCCATCCCGAACAGGATGGCGCCTGCGATGAGTCGGCCGTCGATATCCTGACGGGTCGGCAGGGCGAACCGCTCGGCGAACACAGGCGATCGCATCCGCGGAAGGAGCCGATACGCGAAGAAATGCACCCCGATGGCGCCGATCATGACGAATGCCAGCGACGGATCCCAGCTCCCGGTCACGTCGAGGAAGCCGATGACCTTGTCGGGGCGGGTCATGCCCGAGATCGCAAGGCCGAGTGAGAAGAGGAGACCCGCGCCAAAGGCGGCGAGGAGATCGCGCATCAGATGCTCCCCCCGAGCAGCTGGGTGATAAGGCCGACGGTGACGAAGCCGGCGATCATAAACGTGCCGGTCGCCGCCAGCGCGCGGGGAGACATCCGGGAGATACCGCAGACGCCGTGACCGCTGGTGCAGCCGTTGCCAAGCCGCGTGCCGAACCCGACCAGAAGGCCTGCGACAATCAGCGCGCCGGTCGATCGAGAGGCCTCCATCACGAAGGCGCCGGGCATCACAAATCCAAGCACGAGTCCGCCGACAAGCAGCCCGGCGAGGAAGACCCCCCGCTGGTTGACGTCGCTGGGCCGCTGAGAGAGCAGCCCGCCGAGCAAGCCGCTGATTCCCGCGATGCGTCCGTTGAGCAGCAGCATCATCGATGCGCTGACGCCGATGAACGCTCCTCCGATGAGCGCCGAGATGGGCGCGAACGAGTCCATAAGAGCTCCAGGAGTCTTGACAGTTGATGCTATCTGCAAAGCATGTGCCTGCAAAGCATGTGCCTGCAAAGCATGTGCCATGTCCGCTTCACACGTAGACCGTGCGTTTCCGTTTGGGCCCTCTGCGCCCCTGTTGAAACAGGTCGCGACAAAAACGAGCCGAACCCTCGCCGGGGGATGGCCAGACCATCGTAGCCTTCAAGGCGATCATGGACCATCTCACCCACGCAGCGCCCAACAATATCCATATCGCCGTCCCAGTCTACACGGCATGTGGACCGGTCCAGGCGACCGCTGGCGCAAGACATCGGCGACACATCGGTGACAGGGGCGGAGGAGACGATATACGGAGCGCATCACGGTGCTTGGACGTCTACGATGCGACATCTGGTCCCTTTCCTTGATCTGCGAGACCTCAACGCGCAGCAGCTGCCGGGTGAATTCCTCGCCGCCGCTGCGGTGGTCTTCCTCGCCGTGCCTCAGGGCGTTGCCTACGCGCTCATCGCTGGCCTGCCGCCGGCGATGGGGTTGTATGCGGCCACCTTCCCGACCATCATCGGCTCCTTCTTTCGAAGCTCCCGACAGGTCGTCGCCGGGCCCACCAACGCCCTGAGCCTGCTCGTCGGTGGCGCGATCATCGGCACCGTCCTGGAACCCGATGCCGCCGCCGTCGCCGTCACCCTGGCGTTTCTGGTCGGGGTGATGCAGGTCCTCGCCGGAGCGCTCCGCCTGGGGTCGGTGGTCGATTACATCTCCAGCCCCGTCGTCCTCGGCTATATCACTGGCGCGGGTGTCCTGATCGGCGTCGGGCAGCTCCACAACGTCACCGGCACCGAAGGGCCGCGGGGCAACCTGTTCGTCACCATCGCCGGATGGATCGAGACCCTCGCATCTGGTGTTGACGCCCTCACCGTCGGTGTCGCTGCCGCGACCGTGGTCCTCGTCCTCGTCCTGCGCAGGATCGATCGTCGCATCCCCTCCGCTGTTATCGCCATGGTCGCCTCGATCCTGGCGGCGACCGCCTTGGGTCTTGAGGATCGGGGCCTGCAGACCATCGGCGATATCGCGCCCATCCCCGCCGGGCTGCCGCCCCTGTCGCTGCCCGATCCGACGCTGTTCCAGAAGCTGTTGCCCGTCGCTGTGGCCTGTACGGTCCTCTCGTTGGTCGAGTCCAGCGCTGTCGGCCGCTCGATCGCCGGGCGCACCGGGCAGAAGCTTGACGCCTCGACAGAGTTCTTCGGCCAGGGGGTCGCCAACCTCGCCGCGGCCTTTTTTAGCGGCTATCCGACCTCTGGGAGCCTCACCCGCTCCGCCCTCAACGAGCAGGTCGGCGCGAAGACCCGCCTGTCCGGCTCCATCAGCGGCGTGTTTATGCTCGTCGTCCTCCTGATCCTGGGGCCGACGATGAACCATACGCCCATCGCGGCCCTCGCCGGGCTGCTGCTCATCGTCGCCTGGGACCTCGTCCGGCCCGCTCGGATCCAGAAGGTCGTTCGCACCCGGTTCGCCGATCGCGTCGCGTTCGTCGTTACTGTCCTGGGGACCTGGAGCTTGACCCTCGACAAGGCCATCTACCTCGGCGTCGGCATCAGCCTCGTCCTGTTCTTGCGGCGCGCGCGGCTCCTCGTCATCCGGGAGATGGCCTTCAGCCCGGAGAATCGGATGCGAGACGTCGCCCTCGGCCGGGTCCCGGAGGGCTTCCGGCGGTGCAAGCAGGTTCGCATCCTCCATGTGGAAGGTGCCCTGTTCTTCGGCTCTGCCGGAGAGCTGCGCGCAGCCATCGAGGAAGCCGCCAGCGCGCCCGGTGTCCGGGAGATCATCGTTCGGCTCAAGCGCACCCAGGGGCTCGACGTCACCACCATCGAGACCCTGGAGGCCATCCACCAGGCCATGGAAGAGCGCGGACAGCACCTCAGCCTCGTCGGCCTCCGGCCCGGCGCCATGGAGACCATGCGCCGATCCGGCGCTGTGGAGCGCCTCCAGTGCTACCCCAGCCAACCCCTCTGGTTCGCCGCCATGGATGCGGCGCTCACCGATACGCTCTCCCGGCTCGACCGCCATGAAGTCGACTGTCCGCTCGAAGCCTATGTGGCCGACCGGACCGCCCTGAAGCGAAAGACCCAGAAGTAGCTGTTACAGCGCACCCGATGTGTTTTTTGCATCTCGATGTTCGATACCCAGCGACTGAGAAATGCCATGATCGAACATGGTGTTTACGTTGAAGGCAGGGAATCCGAACAGAGAGAGACACCACCGTCGCTATACTGAGACCTACAAACTGGAACATGGGAAGACCGTTGAACGCGCGAGCCCTGCTCGACCTCCGGAAGCCGTTCATGATGCTGGAAGGACGGCTGATTCATCGCCAGCTCAAGCAGCCGGACGTGCTCCCTGCTGGCGCCGTCGCCGATCTGCGGTACATCCTCTCGTTCGCCCGGCTCACACAGGTGCGGAATGTGGACGGACGCGACGTCGACCTCACCGAGATGCTCTCCTCACACCGCACACGGATTCACAACCTCATCGAGCCCCGGCTCCAGCAGCGGGGATCGTGGTCCGCCCTCGCTCGGATCCTCCCCAACCTCACCGAAGAGACCGTCGCGATGCGACAGCGGGTCCTCGCCTGGGCTCCCCTCAATCGGGACGCCCTGGAGCAGGAGGTCACCGAACGGCAGCTTGTGGTCGCCTGCGGCGGTGGGGGCGGCAGCGGCTATGGGTATGCCGGCGCCTTCGCCTTGATGGACCGGTGCGGGCTCCAACCGGCGATGCTCGCCGGGACCTCGATGGGGGCGCTCGCCTGCATGTTCCGGGCGCGGCGGCGGGTCTTTGACGCGGTTCCCCTCATCGAAGCCACCCGACGGCTCCGATGGAACACGGTCTTCGAGGTGCTCAACACCTCCAACCGGTACGGCGTCCCCGCCACCTTGCGGCTCTATCTGCGGCGGGCCATCGGGCCGCTGGTCCAGACCGAAGACGGCCGGCCCATCACCTTCAACGACGCTGAAGTTCCCTTGCTGATCGTGGCCACCGGCATCACCATGGAGGGACTCAAGCACGACCTGTCGTACTATGAGCACTTCCTCGATGACGTCGTCAAGCCCGGCATGGTCTTCCGGCTGTCCCGGATGGCACGGCTCCAACAGTATGCTTCGCTGCTCTCCGAATTTATCGCCACGCCCGACGCCCTCCGCGAGATCGTCTTCGGCCGGGATCCGCAGACGATGGACGCAGATATTGTCGATGCAGCCGGGTTCTCATCGGCGGTGCCCGGGCTGATTCACTACGATGTGCTCCGCGACGATCCTCGAATGAAGCGGCTGCTGGACGGGCTGTACTCGGAGTATGGGATCACCCGGCTGGGTGAGGGCGGCCTGGTCTGCAACGTGCCCGCCCGACCTGCCTTCGAGGCGGTGATGGATGGACAGATCGTGCGGCGGAACCCCGTCGTGGTCGCCATGGACTGCTTTACGCCGCGGATGCGGAGCCTCATCTGGTACCCCATCCAGCAGATCGCAGCGATGAACGTGCGGCAGGACAAGATCTATGCCGACCTGTATGTGCCTCTCGATAAAGTTCTTTCTCCCGCCTTTGTCGTCCCGACCGTCCGACAGCTCACTCAGGCGATGGCCTGGACCACCGATGAGATGACCCCGCACATGCCGTTCATTAAAGCGATGTGCGCGACCCATCGAGTGCTTCGAAGCCCGAAACAGGCCGCTCAGGCCGTCTGAGCGGCGGACAAAACCTGTCCGCTTGGAGCCTTTGATTTTACGCTTCAATCCTCTATTCATGAGGTCCCGATGCCTGAGGAGGATCGTCATGGAAGAGACCACCCATCACACACTTGCGCGTTCGTTGTTCAACCACACCTGGACGCTGATCGAGAAGACCGATCGCAGTCCGATGGACCAGGACGAGATGATCAACGCCGCCCATGCGTCGCTGTACCACTGGTCGGTGGCGGGCACGACGCTGCACCAGGCGCGCGGCCACTGGCAGGTCAGCCGGGTCTATGCGATCATCCACCGCGGCGAACCCTCGCTGTATCATGCGCAGCGGTGCATCTCCCTGTGTGAAGCGCACGGCTATGGCGACTGGGACATTGCCTTCGCCCATGAAGCCGCGGCGCGCGCCTATGTCGCCCTGGGTGACCTCGACGCAGCGCGAGCGCATGACCGGCGAGCACGTGAGCTGGCCGATGACATCGAGAAAGAAAGCGACCGCAAGTATCTGATGTCCGAGCTGGCCACCCTCTCCCTTGATGGGTGATGGCGGGTGAGCGGGGTTCCATCCGGAAGGAGATCAGATCCGCCATCGGCGGATTTCTGCTTTCTGCCAATCAGAAGCCGTAATGGGTCTGGTGTCTGGGGTTATGGAAAGCGAACGTCGATGAGCCGGGTGAACGACTCGCCGGTGAGGACCGCCCCTCCCGCTTCAGTGGTGGTCACCACGTCGGTCCAGACCAGCCCATACAGGCTGCCGCAGTAGATGCCCAGCTCTGCGGTTGTGATGATTGATCCGTCGCTTACCGTCGAAGCCTGCCGGGTGTAATGATGGCAGCCGGTGAGGGTCTGCTCGCCGAGGTCATAGGTCAAATCCGCGCCGGTGACCACCCAACTCGCGCTGACGGTGTTGGTGAACGTGCCGGCGGCGCCGAAGCCGCGCCATGTTCCTGACTGCTGGCCTGAGCTGGTCCACGACGTTCCAACTGTCGGCGCTCCGCCAGCCCAGAACGTCAGCGCCGGCGTGTAGGTGAACTCGGTCGAGATGCCGTCGCTGAGCGCGTCTCCACCGAGGGCCTCGACCGACTGATCGTCGCCGCACTGGTAATACAGGTTCGAGGTCGCGCCATCGATCTCAGAGTGCAGGGTGAAGCGCCCCGCTGAGGCCGGGTAGACCGACTGCGTCCAGACCACGACGCTCCCATCGTCTCGGGTCGTCTCATACGTCCACACGATCCCCTCGACATCCGCTGGGAAGAAGTCCGGACAGCTCGCCCCACTCCCTGTGTCTGTGTCAGCATCGGTGTCTGTGTCAGCATCGGTGTCTGTGTCAGCATCGGTGTCTGTGTCTGTGTCAGCATCGGTGTCGAACTGAGCGGTGTCTGCGGTGTCATCGTCGCTTGGGTTGAAGCAGGCGGCGCAGAGGAGGATGGGGAGGATGGAGCGGAGAGCGGTCATGTGCACCTCGCGATGGGGGCGTCGTCGATTCGACGCCTTCGCCTTGAACGTCACGCGTCGCGCGCGTTTCGTCTGTCGCAGGTGTGTCGCAGGCGCTCAGTCGGGGAGCAAGGGCACGAGGAGACGGCGTCCCATTCGGATCCGTGTGGAAGACAGGGCGTAGGGGGCGTTGCGCTTCCATCGGTCGCGGGCGCGCTGGAGGTGCGGTGTGGGATTGTCCGCGCGTCGGGCGCGTGCAAGGTCGAGGGTGATCTCGAGGAGGTCGGCTTCCTGGGCGAGGTCGAGGACCGGGTGATGGGTGATGCCCTGCCTTGCGCGCGCCATGTGGTCCTCGGCCTGGCTTAGCTGATCTTCGAGAGCGAACGTTACGGCAAGATAATAGAGCAGAGGAAGCGTCCGCATCTCTGCGCCGCGTCGGCGTTCGATGTCGAGGGAGGCGGAGAAGTGGTTTCGGGCCTGTTCTGGATCGGTGAACAGGGCATGCCACCCGGCGACCAGCTCCCACTCGGCGCGTTGCGCCTGGTTGCCCTGGAGGTGTACGAGCGGTCGGGCTTCATGGAGGTGGTCGCGTGCGGCGTCCATATCGGCGCGCAGCAGGCAGAGCCATGCGAGTTGGAGCAGGTTGCCGGCGAGGGCGCCGTTCATCGCAAGGGTGCGGGACTGGGCGATGTTGGCTGTGATGAGGGCGTGCGCTTCATCTTCGGTCTCGGGGCGGCGCTGCAGGACCATGGCGATGTTGCGTCGGGCGTGTACGGTGTTGACGGTCCGGCCGTGGGCCTCATGTTCACGGAGGGCGGCGCGCCAGTCGGCCACCGCCTGTGATTCTTGTTGGAGGATAAAGTGTAGGTTCCCCCGATGGGTGAACGCGAAGGCCAGCCCCCGCGAGTGGTGGTGCGCCTCAGAGACGCGGATGGCGTCTTCGAGGAGGTGGGCAGCGCGTGCGCGGTTGCCCGCATCGATCTGGAATCGCGCGGCGAGCGAGAGGACCTGCGGCCAGACACCATGGGTCCGGGCGAGGTCGAGGGCCGGGGTGATGGTGGCGATGGCAGCGGAGAGGTTCCCGCGTGCTGCGTGCCACTTGGACAGCTCGGCCCGGGCCTGGGCGCGGAGGTCGGCGGCGCCAGATGCCTCCGCGCGGGCGACCATCTGCTCTGCCAGATCCAAAGAGTCAACGTTCTTCGCGCTTTGTCGAGCGGTCGAGATCAGCATCAGATGCGCCGCGATCCCCGGCGCCCGATCGCCGATCACCTCGGCGAGCCAGAGGAGGGTGGGCCGCGCTTGCGTGATGCGGCGCTGCCAGCGGCGGTGCTCGGGGCCGTTGAGGCGCGCGAGCCAACTCCTCCCGCGCGCAACAAGGTAAGCGGCGACCCGATCTTCAATGTCGGACCGATCGGCGCGCGCGGCGAGCTGCCGCCGCGCGAAGGCCTGGACCGCGAGCAACAGGCGGAACCGAGGCCCGTCACGCGCGATCAGCGAGGCGTCGATCAGGGCGGCGAGCAGGTCTGCTGGCCAGGGCGCGTCCGCTCCGAAGTCCAGGGCAACCTCGGCCTCGTCCGCGTCGAAGGGGCCGTCGAACACGCCGCAGGCGGCGAGGGCGGCCTGCTGGGGGTCGTCGAGCAGCGACCAGGACCACTGCAGGGTGGCATACAGCGAGCGCTGACGCGTGGGGGCGTCGATGGGGCCACCGGCGAGCAGCCGAAGCGTATCATCGAGTCGGGCGAGGGCGGTTCGGATCCCCATCGCGCCACATCTTGCAGCGAGCAGTTCGATGCTCAAGGGGTGTCGATCCAGCCGATCCAGCGCATCGCGGAGTGGGCCGCCGTCGGATGTGTCCAGCGTGGTGTCTGGCGCGATTGCCTGCACACGACGGAGGAACAGGGTGTGGGCATCTTCGGGGCGCAGGCCGCCGAGCGCGATGCGTTCTTCCCCCTGGAGACGCAGTCGGACACGGCTGGTGGCGAGGATCGTGAGCCGGGGGGCCTGACGGAGCCATACACCTGCGGTCTCGGCCAGGTGCGTCTGGAGCTGTTCGAGGTTGTCGAGCACGAGCAGCGCGCGCCCGAGCCCACCCAGCGCCCGCCCGATGACCGAGATGTCTCGTGCGCTACCTGCGAGCGCGATGCCCAACGCGTCGGCGACGCCCTTCAGAAGATCGGTGCGATCGCGGGCGGTCGACAGGTCCACCGCCCGTGTCGGCGGCATGGCATCGCGTCGGGCGAGCCAGCGGGTGATCAGCCGGGTCTTCCCGGCGCCTCCAGGCCCGGTCACGGTGATCAGCCGCGCGCCGCCATCGAACAATTGGTCGAGGCGCGCGAGCGCGTCACGCCGACCATGGAAAGATGAGGGCGGGGCGAGCAGCGCGGTGCGGATAGAGGGACGCGGCGCCTCGGCGTTCGGTACCGCCGCTTCGGGCAGCTCGAGGACATACCCGCGACCGCGGATGGTTCGGAGGTACTCCGGGGCGGCCGGGTTGGCCTCGATCTTCTGGCGCAGCCGGCTGACGGTGTTGTCGACGGCGCGCGTTCGGACCGGCCGCGGGAACCCCCAGACCTCAACGAGGAGTCGATCGCGGCCGGCGGGTTCGCCTGGACGCGCCGCGAGCCACGCCAGCAGCTCGGCCTCCAGCTCGGTCAGCTCGATGGTGTCTGCCCCGCGGCGGACCTCACGTCGGTTCAGATCCACCGTTGCATCGTTGAGGATGAGCGTCCCTGCCATCACCCAGAAGGTATCGCAGTGACGGCTGCGACACACCTGCGACAGACCACACGCCAGCGGCTCGATACCCCGAACACACATCACGACCATTCAAGGAGAGCTGCGATGTTGATGCTGATCATGGCGTTCGCCTGCGCAGGCGGCGACACATCCGAGGACGATACATCCGAGGACACTGCGATCCCGGACGGCGATCTGGAGCTGTCGCCGGGGTTCGCCGTCGAGACGGTGGCCGGGACCGCTGAGGGAGAAGAGGAGCTGACCACCTGTGCGGGCTGGTTTCCACGCACACCGCAGCACCAGATGCGGCTGGAGGCGTCGATGACCGGGATGTACCTGGAAGCGGACACCGACGCGGTCGTCCTTCGGGTCATCTTCTCAGAGAACGGCTCTGAATTCTGCTCAGACCTGGACTCTGGTCTGCCACGCGTCGAACGGGGCAGCTGGTCAAGCGGCGTTTATGAAGTGTATGTCGGCACCCCGGGGCCGTCAGGTTCGGTTGCGTACGTCCTGACCGCCTATGAGTGAGCCGCTGGGCTGTCCCAGCGCGGTGAAGCATCGGGGTATCTGTCGAGCCAGAGGACACAATTCCTCAGTCGACGTCAGCCAATGTTATTGTTCAACGTCATAAATCACAGGTGCTGAGCGAATCGGACGATTCAGCTGTCAAGTCTGGATCGACAGACGTCACCGGATTGACGCTGTAGAAAGGTCGCTCGTTCTTCTTTAAACAACACACCTAGAGAGCACCGATGCTCCTTTTCTCCTGGCTCCTGCTCGGCTGTGGCGGGCCTGACTCCCTCCTGATGGACACACGCGTCGTTGGAATCCAACATGACCGCCTCATCGCCGAGATCGAGACGGAGCCCGGCGCGACCGTGCGCATCAAGTCCGACCGGAAAGTCGACGACGAGACTGGCATCGCCACGTTCGAGCGTCCGTATGACAGCCTCGAAGCCTCTTTCACGGTTGACGGTCGGATCGATGGCCTGTTCAGCGACACTGAAGGCTATGAGTTCGTCTCTCATGGCGTCCCGATCGATGAGTGCGAGCGCCCCTGCCCGAAGTACTTTTACGACGGAGATAAAGTTCGATAACCTGCCCACCAGTGTCGCTCGTAAGCTGAGCCCAGCGACCAACGGCACCGCGACATGTGGAGAGGTCACAGATGTGACCTCTCTCACCAACAGTCGTGATGATAGACTCGTAAAGAAAGGAATGAAGATTAAAACTGTCCAGGCACACGTCTTGCTTCTGTTGAGGGCGACCCTCACACACGAGAAGAACGATGCCCCTGATCACCACACTTGCACTCTCCATCCTGTCCGCCCCTGTCCTCGCCGGCTCTGATCTGGAGAGCGAGACCTGGACACAGCTCACCGCCCAGGATCCGGGCATGGTGCTCCGGGTCGCGCTGGACGCGTCTGGCACAATCTCCGGCCCGGTCGTGATCACCGGCGCTGGAGTCGTCGCGACGGACAGCTGGCTGCGTCCAAGCGTAGGTCTCGTCGAAACGTTCGACGGTGCATACACGGAGCGCGCCGAGCTGACCGAATCAGTGACGGTCGCGATCTCAGGCGATGAGGTGCCCTCCCTGACCGCCGTCTCTGTTGCGTACCGGGACTTTCCGGCGATCGACAACGCGCCAGAGCGGAGCTTCACGGATCTGGTCTCGACGCAGCTTGCCCAGCCGCTCGGCGGGCCGCTATTGGTGGCTTATGGCGATGACATCGTCTCTTTCGATCACCCCATCATCGCGTTCGATCATCCCATCATCGCCTTTGACCACCCGATCATCGCGTCTCTGGTCGACGAGATCTCAGGCGCCGCGGAGGGCGATGGGACCTGGCGGGAAGATCTGGAAGAGGTCGAATCCAACGGCGATGTCGTAGTGATCACGGATGACGAGCAGATCGCCCTGCGCTGTCTTGACGAGGCCGAGGGCAACTATGCGGGGCATGCCTTCATGCAGCACGCGGCGGAAGCCCTGGCGGTCTCCTCATCGGGTGTGCTCTCCGTCGTGGTTCGTCAAGCGACCGTTGAGACCGCAGAGGCGTCGAGCGCGCTCACCTTCAGTGATGCTGAGGGTGTCTTGCACACCGAACACGTCGAACCCTTCGTGGAGAACACATGGCTACAGGAGGGCGACTTCGTCGACGCCAGCGCTACGCTCGGTGACCTCTCGGAAGCCGACGGGGAGACGGTCTGGGTGGTGTCGGTCGGGTTTGTCTCGATCGACTGATGCTATCGCCAGATTGAAATGAAGGCGCGGCGTGCGCTCTTCTCGGGGGCTATCGGTCGCTGTGATCTGCTGAAGAGAACAGAAACGGCGCAATGACGTAGCTGTCTACGTCTGAAGCGAAACGCCATGAGCGAATCTGCTGCATAACACACGATTTCAGCGCCGTATCCCCAGTGGTGTTTTTGGTCAGGGAGACATCTTTGACCTGACCACCCTCGACGCTGAAGTCAAACCAGAGATGGCCGCTGAGGTCCGGTTTCACCTTCAGGCGCTGCTCATAACAAGACTTGACGTCGCCCTGTTTCTGTCGAACTACCTGTGGGATACCAGGCGAACCGTCTGCCTCAACCACGTTGACCGTACCCATCGACAGGGGGCTGACTGGCTGGGGGGACTTTGTAATGCATACGTGTCGTGTCGAGTGTGTGATTCGCACAGTAGAAAGAGACTCGATTGAGAGCGGTGGGCTGTCCTTATCGGCTTCGATGGTGGGTTCAGTGGCGTGTTCTTCAGGCTCAACCTGGCAAGAAGACCGAACAACGATCGCCATCATCACAGCTGACTTAAACATCTTCCCCTCGTGGTTCTTCGGGGTGGATGAGATGGCAGACCCACGAGATGGTTCCAGAAAAATCTGAGTTTCTTATGGTGTCACGCCGTGGATGGTGTCAGCCAGAAGTCTGGTTTTCTGTGGGTTGAGCACGCCAAAGCGGTCTTCGATCCCAGATGCGACCAGAAACGCATCAACGAACGGGAGAATCTCGCTGACGTTATCGGGACGCACGCCAGAGGCGACGGCGAGCGGGTGATCGCCGAGCGCTTTGCGGAGAACGCGTGTTTTGTGGCCATCGATGGCGACGCCAGTTCCGCGGCCCGAGGTCGTCACCACATCCACAAACGCAGCGGCGTGTTCTGCCACCCAGGGCAGTTCTTGTATGGGGATCTGGGCCTGGGTCTTGAAAGCGGTGCCGCCGAAGTACAGTCCAGAGAATGCGCTGTCCTGCCGAGCGGCTTGCCATGCGTCCATGGCCGCGCGGGCGTGTCTTTCGTCGAGCGCGTCTACGCCGGCGTCATCTGCCCAGATGCCGTCCATCGTTTCCGCCTCAGGCAGGGCGAGGATCTGTTGGGGGGCGTAGCCCAACAGGTTGACCCCCACCCAGAGCGTTGGGTCACGTGTCTTCACATCACCCAGCAGGCGCAACACCCCAGAGGCGTCCATGCCCTGATTGATCAAAAACACACCGTCTGCGTCGGCTGCGCGGGCGATATCAATAGCGCGCCGGGCACCATCCGCGCCGAAGGGGAGGTGAATGACTGGTAAGAACGCGCGTCTGTGAGCAAAGGGCCATTTCATCACGGTGTATTCCCCATGAAACGCTGATCATTGTATGACGTCTGACAAGATCAGGCGAGCATGGATATCGCAGTTCTGCACAAAAACCCACAAAACTGCCCCATGGTATCTCAATTCTGCCATTGAAGAGGTTCCTCAATGGTGTCATCTTCAGAGACCAACCGTGGACCGGAGATCGACATGAAGCGAGCCTTTATCGTTGCGATGTTGTTGTTGTGCCCCGCCATCGCGGGCGCGTTCTGTGGGGTCTATGTGGGCGGCGCCGGGACGGAGATTTACAACCGGGTCAGCCAGGTGGCGTTCGTGCGCATCGGCGATCGGACGACGTTGACCCTGTTTAATGATGTCATCGGTGATACCCGGGACTTCGCCTTGCTGATTCCGGTGCCGGAGATCATCGAGGAGAGCGATCTGCACACGGTCTCCAAGGACCTCTTCGGTCAGCTCGACGCCTACTCTTCGCCGCGACGGGTCCGTTACGACTGCGACGACTTCGCCCCCCGATATGAGGCGGATACGGACGGTGATACGGATGCAGACACGGACACGGACACCGACGTCGACGTGCAGGTGGAGGCCCAGTACGTCGTCGGGGAGTACGATGTGGTCATCCTCTCCAGCGGAGACGCTGGCGATCTGCAGACCTGGCTTGGGAACAACCAGTATGTCCTCCCAGACGATGAACAGGGAATCCTGGCGAGCTACATCGAGCAGGGGACCTACTTTTTGGCCGCGAAGGTGAACGAAGACGCGGACATTGCCCCCGGCGATCACCTCTCGCCGCTGCAGATGAGCTACACCGCGCCCATGATGAGCCTGCCGATTCGCATCGGGACGCTCTCGGCACCTCCCGGAGAGACCCAGGATCTCATCATCTACGCCATCACGCCCTACGACGACGGGATGGTCGGGATCTCAAACTATCCCTCGGCCGAGATCGAGGAATCGTGCATGTGGCTACCAGAAGACGGTGGGGAGAACCTGAACGAGGAAGAATTCGGACGGTTCTATGAGGGCCTGCTCGAAGACGCATATGTCGACTCTGAAGGCGCGTTCTGGACCGTGGAGTACGGCTGGGCAGGCGGCAAGTGTGACCCCTGTGAGGGGGACCCGCCCTCTCTCGAGCAGCTCTTTACGCTTGGGGTTCCGGAAGAAGACCTGTCTTCCAGTTTTATCGACATGTACTTTACTCGGCTTCATATGCGCTACGCCCCCGAAGAGGCCACTCAGGATCTGAACCTGTACTTGTCTGGGACCCAGAACGCGACCCAACAACGATACATTGACTACCTCTACGAGCTGGAAGATCGGTTCCCCATCTGCTCGACCGGGTTTCCCCTGGACCCCGGCGACTGCGATGCATCTGGCTCCGGCGATGTGGACGATGCGCCCGCATCCCGGGGGTGTGCGTCCCGTCTGGCCGGTGTCGTCCTGTTGACCGGCCTGTTCTGGGGAAGACGACGCCGAAGATGAGCAGATTGGCGTGGAATGGGCGGCCACTTGTAAGGTCTGTGATCTGACATCCCCCTCAAGTGTCAGGGGGTTTCCAGTGGCCGATGCGCACATGGCGGTACACATTACTCACGCCTGATTCCTCTCGGTCTGGAGTGTTGATGTCGTCCGCCCATCTGATCGTGATGCTTCTTCTTGGAGCATGCACGGGGCCGTCGCCCGTCGAATCCGTCGAATCCGTCGAATCCATCGAATCCGACGCGTCGCGATCATCTATCCGTTGGGAGACGATTCAGGCCCGCATCGCCGCTGACGCGCGACGCTTTGTTGCCGTGGATGTCGGCCAATTCGAGGCCCGGCTGCCACAGGGGCGGGTCGCCTCGCTCGATGACCATGGCGCCGTCCTGCGCCGCGGCGCCGATGCCCTCTCTGTGGCTCTGGTTGGATACGGTCGGGCAGATGCCTGGCAGGATGCGCAGCCTATCGCTCCCCGGTTCGGCGCCTGTGCTGAGGGGACGCCCCGACAAGACGGCTGCGTCCTCCGGGTCGAACAGCCCCGGCAGAACCTGATGGCGTGGTGGGTCGGCCGCCGACAGGGCCTGCAGCAGGGCTGGACCGTGGAGGCTCGGCTGGAGGGTGCCGGGCCGCTTTTGTTGGAGGTTGCCTTCGACGGCAGCTTCGCAGAAGTCGATGGAGAAGATGTCACCCTCGTCGCCGCGGATGGCCGTGTCTGGCGGTACGGAGCGTTGGGCGCCTGGGATGCGACCGGCGCACCGTTGCGCGCGTGGATGGAGGCGGACGCTGACCGGGTCCGGATCGCGGTCAATGACCAGGACGCCCAATATCCGCTCACGGTGGATCCGATCCTCACTGAAGATGAACGGAAGGTCGTGGCCTCTGATGCCGGGGAAGGCGATAATTTCGGTGTGTCCGTTGCCCGCGCCGGAGACATCGACAACGACGGCTATGGCGATGTGATCGTTGGGGCCAGCCTGGACGATGACAACGGCAACAACGCGGGCGCCGCCTATGTGATTTACGGCGCTGCCTCGGGCGTGGATTTGTCTCGTGAAGACAAGATCCTCGCCTCGGACGGCTCGTCTGGGGACAGCTTTGGATTATCGGTTTCGGGCGTTGGAGACATCGACCGCGATGGCTATGATGATGTGATCGTTGGGGCCAATCTGGTCGATGACAACGGCAACAACGCGGGCGCCGCCTATGTGTTTTACGGCGCTGCCTCGGGCGTGGATTCGTCTCGTGAAGACAAGATCCTCGCCTCAGACGGCGCTGAGGATGACCAGTTCGGTCGGTCTCTGTCCGGCGCCGGTGACGTCGATCAGGACGGCTACACGGATGTTGTCGTCGGAGCATTTGCGCACGATGGCGGCGGGGCGGCCTACATCTACTATGGCTCAGACGCTGGCATCGACACCACCCGGGAAGACCAACTGATCGCCTCGGATACTACGGATGGGGACAGCTTCGGGTTCTCGGTCAGCGGCGCTGGAGATGTGGATGGGGATGGCTTTGCCGACGTTCTCATCGGAGCATACGCCGATGGTGATGATGAAATCGCGGTGGGCGCGGCCTACGTCTACTATGGGAGCATCTCTGGGATCGATGCGTCTCGGGAGGAGAAGCTCACCGCGTCTGATGGCGAAGAATCCGACTTCTTCGGCTATAGCGTCGCCGGTGTCGGGGACATCGACCAGGACGGCTACAGCGATGTCGTCATCGGCGCCTACCGAGAGTCCGAGAACGGGGACATCGCCGGTGCGATCTATGTCTACGAAGGCTCCAGGGCCGGCGTGGACGCGTCGAGTGAGGACAAGATCATCGCCTCCGACGGCGCCGCGCGGGATCGCTTCGGGTTCTCGGTCAGCGGCGGCGATCTCAACGGGGATGGGTACAGCGACGTCGTGGTCGGCGCCTACCTGGACGATGACCGCGGGGGCAGCTCAGGGTCGGCCTACATCTATGATGGCTCGGAGCTCGGGCTGAACACCGACAGCGAAGAGAAGCTGACCGCCGCCGACGGCGCGGGCGGGGACAACTACGGCCGCTCGGTTGCGTTCGCTGGAGACATCGATCAAGACGGTTACGGTGATCTCCTCATTGGTTCACCGGTGAGCGCCATTGACAGCGTCCAGGGGGGCGCCGTCTATGTCTACCCCGGTGATGGCATCGATGAAGACGGTGACGGGGTCCTCGCCGCCAACGACTGCGATGACGCCGACGACACGGTCGGTGAACGGGTCACCCTGTATGCGGACGCAGACGGCGATGGGTTCGGCAGCGCCAGCAATACCATCGTCGATTGTCCTGGTGAGGCGGGCTTCTCAACGAACAGCGCCGACTGCGATGACACCACAGACCGCATCTTCCCCGACGCCCCCGACGCCTGTGGCGACGGGATCGATCAGAACTGTGACGGAATCGGCAGCGCCGACGGGGATGAGGACGAAGACGGCCTGACGTGGTCTGAAGAGGACGAGCTTGGCCTGGGGGACTGCGACGACGACTTCGACGATGATGGCCTGACCGATGGCGACGAGGTGAACACGTTCGGATCAGACCCGTCGAAGTCGGACACCGACGGCGACGGGCTGGGCGACCGCGCCGAGCTGGAGACCTGGGGCACCGATCCGGGCCTGGCCGACACCGACGAAGACGGCCTGCCGGACGGCAAGGAGCTGGAGAAGGGCACCGATCCGCTCAACCGGGACAGCGACGATGATGGCCTGTTGGATGGGGAAGAGGTCCAGGTCTATGCCTCTGACCCGCTCATCCAGGACACCGATGGCGACGGGCTTCTGGATGGGGAGGAGGTGTCGACCCATGGGACGAGCCCCGCCCGCGAGGACACCGACGCCGATGGCCTCAACGACAACGTCGAAGTCGCGGGCGGCACCGATCCGAACAACCCCGACACCGACGGCGACGGCGTGCTGGACGGCGCGGACGACGCTCCGCTGACCGCCGAAGGCGACGGCAACGGCGGCGACGGCGGCTGCTCGACGACGCCTGCGGCGCCGATGGGGTGGTTGGCACTGGTCGCGGGCCTTCTCGCTGTCCGCCGTCGTCGGGGTGGGACTACGCCGGGTTGGTGACGGACAGGGCCTTGTCGACGCCGTCGGCCTTGACGTGGATCCGCTTCATCGTCGGGATCTTCGGGTGCGCGCTGAGGGTCTGCAGGTCGGCTTCGCTCAACCGGGAGTGCCCCATCGACAGCGTCTTCAGTCTGGGCAGCCGGAGCAGGGACTGCACCCCCTTGAGCCCCGGCTTTCCACGGAAGGACAGATACTCAAGGTCGGTCATGTATTTTGAGGCCGCGAACTTCTCTGCGATCTCGTCGGTCATCCCCGACTCCGAGAGGCCCACCCGGGTCCACGGCCGATCGATGGCGTGGACGTACGTGAGGGCCGGGGGCGTCTGCCAGGTGTAGGACGCGCTGATGATCTCGCGGAGGTTGGGCAGGCCGGCGTCTCCGCCGTGCATCTTCTTGAGGACTGCCGCGACGCCGTCGTGGTCGGCATAGATCTTCTTCAGGCTGGCGAGGTGGGGCAGGGTGAGGACCTGCAGCAGCGGGTTGGCGACGCCTTCGCGGCCGCCCCAGTTTCGCTCGATGTTGAGTTCGGTCAGCCGGGTGAGGTGGGTGGCCTCGGCGAGGCGGTCCATCAGCCCGCCGCCCATCCAGCAGATGGAGAAGCTCAGATCCTTGAGGCCGGCGAGGTGGACGCTGCCGGGCAACAGGTCGAGGATCACCTCGCGCGGTTTGGTGTGGGTGATCCCCTGGAAGTACAGGCTGGTGATGTGGGCCATATGCGGCGAGGTGAAGATCCAGCGCAGGCGAGCGGGGGTCATCGAGCCCTCCGAGCCAAAGCGCGAGAAGTGAACCGCCCGGGCCAACGCCCAATGCAGCGGCGGCTGCTTCTTTCGTGCCGCCGCGGCCAGCCAGCCGATCGGCGCCGTCCGAAGCGCATCCGGCCACGCCGCGAGGACCTCCTGGAGCTTCTCGATTTCGGGCGCGTTGGGCGGGTTCTGCTCAACGTGGCTGGTCAGCTGCGTCCAGATTTCCCGGGACGGCGCGGTGAGATCGGTGTGCGCCAGCCAGTCCGACCAGATCTTGCGCATCGTGGGCTTAACCGCCGGCTTATTCGCCTTCTTCCTTGGCTTCCGTTTCTTCTTGGGGGGCTGGATGACCGGCGCTGCGGCGATCTGTTTGGCCGTATAGGCAGAGAGCGCTTCTTCGAGGGCGGCCTTCACTTTCTTGGCGCGCTCCTTCTTCTGGGCGGCGAGCAGGTGTGGAAGAGAGGCCTCATCACCCTTGAAGTGGCCGATGAGTTCGACGGCTTCTCGGCGACGGTCCTGGGAGCGGTGGAACAGCAGCGGCCAGACATGCTTGAGGTTGTCGGCGCTCCGCTCTCGCAGCCGCTCCTGAGCGGCCTCGCGGGTCTCTTTGTCGTCATCGGTGAGCCCGTCGATGAGGAGGTGATCGACCCTCCACCCTTCCTGGAGAGAGAGGATGAACACCACCCGCCAGGACGGCGGCCGGGCCTCTTCGGTGCAGCGGGCGAAGAACGCAAGAGGCAGGGCGGGGAAGTCCTCCTGGATGTTGTTGATGAGCCCCCAGGCGAGGTACTTGTTGTCGGACACCGTGACGTCGAGGATGGACAGGATCAGCGGGAGGGCGACCGGATCATCCTTGCAGCGGGGCAGGAGCTTCTGCCAGGCCTGCCCCAGCTTTGAGAGGTATTGGCCATCGAGCAGGATGGGACGCATCTTCTCGGTGAGCAGCCCCAGCAACGCCAGCCCGTGGTGGCCGTGGGCCTGCCAGTAGGCGTCCACGGTCGCGTCGGTGTAGGCGTCCTTGAGCATCTCATCGGTGGCGTCTTTGACGTCCTGGGGAAGGGCGGCGGCAGCGGCGCGCAGTTTGACGAGGCCCGCGGGCACGTCGGCGCGGACGATGATGTGATTCAGTCGCTGCCGCAGGTACCGATCGTCTTCTCTGGCCGCCGCGGTCCTGGCCGCGTCAACGACGGGAGCGGTCAACGGCAGGGTGTACAGGATCCGCCCGGCGGTGTCGCGGATGTCTCGTTCGGGCGAGGCCAGTTTGGTGATGAGCGCCGGCAGCAAGGCGTCTGTGGGCAGCCGGCGGGCGAGGGTGATCAGCGCCTTCCCCGCGATCTCGGGGATGTCATGGACCCGATCAGAGCGCTGCCCGACGTTGGAGTTCGAGTCGACGATTCGGGGGCCGGTGTCATGAAGCAGATCGAACAGCAGCGGGATCGACGATGCGTCCCCGATGTCTTCCAAACACCGAATCAGCAGGTGTCGGTGGAGGCCGCCGCCGACCCGCAGGGCTTCATGGACCCGGCCGCGGATGGGCGCCCCGATCTTGCGGATCGCCGCGGGGGCTTTGTGGGTGCCATCCCACGATGGCTTCGCCGACAGGCCTTGAACCGTGGAGACCAGGGCGTCCATGATCTTCGGCGTCGGGCACAGGTGGTAGTACTCGTACGGCGTGCCGTAGCCGCGCGGGAACATCAGCGCCTCGATCCGTTCGATGGGCAGCATGCCCATCGTCTGAAGCATGGGGCCGCCGTCGCTCAGGCCGATCGCCCGGGGCAGGAGCGGCTCAAAGCGGGTGTCGAGCGGCGGATCGCCGACCTCGGCGTTGAGGTGCATCAACGCGGTGAGCAGGATGCTCAGCGGATACACGGGCGCGTTGTCCGGGCTCGGCAGCCAGGTCTCCACCTTCTTGATCAGACGGGGCCGGAATTCGGGGCCGCGGGCCCGGATCTGGAGGATGGTCTCATTGACGACCCGCTCCTCCGCGATGAGCAGGATCAACTCGAAGAAGTCTTCGTCGCTGTAGGCGTCAAAGGCGGCTTCCAGGTGGCGGAAGGTCTTGAAGTAGTGGGACTGCGTGCAGAGCACCCGCTCAATGGCGCCTTGAAGCGCGGCGATCCAGGCGCCTTCTCCCCAGAGCTCACCGCATCGGGAGAAGTGTCGTTTGAGGCTGTCCTGGCGGTGCGCGTCGCCGCTGCATTTGACGACGGTCTCGGCGACGATGGGCAACAGCGTGCGAGAGACGGCGGCATGGTCAAGGTGCCCTTGATGGGCGAGCAGGTACCGCACCATGGTCCCGGCGTAGCCGGACAGCTCGCTGTGTCGGGCGGCGAGTTCCTTCCACCCCAGCTTCTGAGCGAAGTTCTGAAACAGCGTCAGGTAATAGGCGAAATTGGTCATCTCATGAGAGCGCCGCAGCTTCCCATCGGTCGCGGTGCCATCGATCTTGTTGAAGAGGGCGACCAGGTCGTCGACGGTGTAGCGGGTCGCCCGTGCGAGCAGCCACCAGTCGTCGGTGTCGGACAGATCGAAGTGGCCGCTTCGCAGGCCCACCCAGAGCAGGTCCCCGACGCTCATCTCTTCGGGGAGGTTGTTCTTGAGGAACTGATTTCGCTTGTTCCGGTTGGGTTCCTGGGCGGCCTGTGCGATCAGGTCTGCGAGATCCATGGACATCTCCTGGGGCAACATCGCGCACGATACGATATTCATCCGCGATTGCTTGCGACCAGAAAATGTCCGAATGAGTGAATCACCAGCCGTGGCGTGGATCAGTCCTGGTAGGGCGCCATTCCGGGGAACAGGGTGGCCATCTTGTTCTCAATGGCGGCTTTGTAGACCTGATAGGCGGCCTCAACCTGGCGAATGTCGCCGGCTGTCAGGCCCATCGTCTCGCCGACCTGCACGATCCGCTGGCGCTCTTCGGTGGTCAGCGCGCCGTCGGCTTCACAGACCCGGAAGGCGTCAAAGATCAGGTTGCGGGCAGCGGCCTGGGCGGTGCGTGCGTCCATGTTGAGCAGCTCCACGAGGTCATCTTCGCCGGTGTAGGTCTCGATCATGGCCATGATCGCGTCGCTGGCGCCTGTGTTGGCGAAGTACCCCCGGACCCAGGCCCGCTCCCTGGGGTGCAGCTCGCCGTCGCCCCTGGCGCAGATCATCATGCCCTTGGCATAGATCTCCTGAATCTTCTCTTCGGGGGTCTCTGAGAAGCCGACGAACTGTTGAAGGAAGAACCGGCGGGCTTCGAGGACGCGCTCGTTGGGATCCATGTCAACTCTCCTGATGAAAAGGCGACGATAGTATACAGCGTCAAATGCCCGTTTCGAGGCTGAGTTGAAAATGTCCCATGACGGTCTTTACCATGACGATGTGCGGCGGGGCGGGACACATCGCTGAGGTTGTAATCGGGGTGACGTTTGGAATCCTGGATATCACCGATAAGCCAAGAGGTGTGGATGCTTCGGCTCAATTGGAGGTTCTGATGATCGACCGTTCTCTCTCTCCCCTGGCTGTGCTCGGGTTGGCCGCCCTGTTGACGGGCTGTGGCGTCGAATTCGGCGTCGAAGACGACGGTGATTTCACGGTCACGCTCGGAGAGTTCAATGACACCTGCTTTTTGGAGCCGACCGAGTATCCCATCGAAGAGGGCGGCGCGTGCGTGGTTGAGCACCGCCCCTCCGCCGGGGATGCCTCTCTGTGTGAGGTGACCACGGTGTGCTCTGGACTGTCTTTGATCGATCCCATCGAGATCAACGAAGAGATTCAAGAGACGACCGGCGACTCGCCGACCCGCGCAGAGATCATCGCCTTGTCCATCACCCTCACCGAGCTGTCCTTCAGCGCAGGCTCCCCACGGCTCGCGGGCTTCGATATGGTGACAGACTCGGTGAAGACGGATCGGTACACCGTCTTCGAGGTCGACCTGCAGCAGGCGGGTGATCTGCTGGAGGGGCAGCCGCAGCGGGTGGTCGACGCCCAGCCCGGCGATCGGTTCCTCGACCAGCTCAACGAGTCGATCGTGGATGCCACGGCGCTTCCGATGGAAGTCAACGCTGTGATCAAGATCCCGCTGTCAGACGTGCAGACCTACTTTGTGGGCGAAGACGTGACCACGTCCCTGAGCTACGACATCAACTCCACGGGCAGCGGCCGGCTCTGCTTCTTCGGATGTGACTGATCGATGCGTTCAAGGCAGCTCCCATCGTATCGAGGGGGCTGCCTTGCATCATCCGTGTCTGATGTGTTGGAAGAGAGGGGCAGCGTTCATGGGCCTCAGGCTGCGATGGTGACGGTGTTGTACCACGGTCGAATCCCAGTGCCGATGGAGAGACCGCTGCGATACATCCAACGACGATGATGAACGTACTCTTCCTGCTGTTGGGCTGCACCGGATCTGGGGCGACGGACTCTGCGGACACCGCGATCGTGGATGGGTCGGCTACGATCCGGTTCGCCATCTACAACGCGGCGATGTTCCGGGACGGTGCCGGGGACCTCGCCGCAGAGCTGAGCGGTCCAAACAGCCCCCAGGGCAAACAGATCGCCGCGGTGATTCAGACCGTCCGTCCGGACGTGTTGTTGCTTCAGGAGCTGGACAACGTCCCTGGGGAGGACGCTCTGTCCGCTTTTCAGGACAACTATCTGGAGGTGGATCAGGGCGACAGCGCAGCCATCACCTATCCGTACGCCTGGGCGGCGCCCTCGAACACCGGGGTGGCGACTGACTTCGATCTGGACAACAACGATGAACGGACCGGCACCGGCGGGGACGCCCAGGGGTTCGGCCTGTTCGAGGGGCAGTACGCCTTCGCCATCCTCTCGATGTACCCCTTCGACCAGGACGAGATCCGCACCTTCCAGAACTTTCTGTGGAAGGACATGCCTGATCCGCTCCTGCCCGGCGGGTGGTTCTCTGAGGAAGAGCTGGCCATCCAGCGGCTGTCCTCGAAGAACCACATCGACGTGCCCATCGAGACCCCAGACGGGGTGATCCACGTCTTGGGATCGCACCCGACCCCGCCGGGCTTCGACGGCGCTGAGGATCGAAACGGCAAGCGCAACCACGATGAGATCCGGCTGTGGGCAGACTACCTGTCCGGTGTGGACTACCTCGTCGATGATGGCGGCGTGTCCGGTGGTTTGGCCGAAGGTGAGCGGTTCGTGGTGATGGGCGATCTCAACGCGGACCCGTTTGATGGCAGCAACATCCCGGGGACGATCTTCCAGTTGTTGGAGCATCCCCGGGTCAACGCCAGCCAGATCCCCAAAAGCGACGGGGGCGCCGCCAACGACGTCGATCCGTCGCACCAGGGGGACAACGCTGCGGATACGGCGGTCTGGGGGCTGCGGGTGGACTACGCGCTGCCCTCGATCAACCTCACCGTCGCCGATGCTCAGGTCTTCTGGCCGGCGCCAGGAGAGTCGGGCTCCGGCCTCGTCGAGGGCAGCGATCACCGCCTCGTCTGGGTCGACGTTGTGATCCCCGACGAGTGACGGCTGCGCGATGCTGAACACCGCGCTATCTTGATGACATGGGTTCAAAACCACCAGGATTGCGGGTTTATCCAGGGCTGTACACCGGCGGACGGCTCGACTTGTTGCGGGAACGATGCCGGGCGCTCCCACCGCCACCGTACAGTCCTCTGTTCCGTTACTTTGGTGAGTTCGGTGAGAACGCCCGGACTGAGCCGCTGCGGGACTGGATGCCGGTGGTCGGTGATGAGATGGTGGCGGCCGGATTGTTCGAGCAGCGTCCCAACCAGTATCGGGTGACCAACTGGCAGGGAGAGCTGGCCGCGCACTTCAAGTGGCACGTCGACAACCACCGCCACGGCGAAGAAGTCCTGGTCATCTGCCTGACCGACGGCCGCAGCATCGGCTTTCGGGATCCGAAGCGGCCCAACCGCGAGCCCTACATCATCGAACTGGACGCCGGCGACGGCTACATCATCCGCGGCGGGGCCCGCTGGAAGTGGGAGCACAAGGTGCTGCCCACCGGACAGGGCCGATCGGGGGGCGAAAGCTTTGTGATGGCCTTCAAGCGGTTAGGATGAGGCCCTCACTGACTCTCCCAGGAGACCACCATGCTCTCAATGCTCCTCCTGATGCTCGCCTGTGACGGCGAACCGGCCGCGACCTCTGCCGAAGACGATCAGGCGCCGGCTGCTGCATCAGCGGAAGCGTCGACCGATGAATGGACAGCCTACGGCCAGCCTCTCTCTGAGGGGGAGATGATCTCGGCGGCGACGCTGCTGCAGTCGCCGGACAGGTATGTCGACCAGACCGTTCGGGTCGCGGGCAAGGTCACCGACGTCTGTCAGAAGGCGGGCTGCTGGATGGTGATCACCGACGACACCACCACGATGCGGGTGTTGATGAAGGACCACGCGTTCATGGTGGACAAAGGCGGTAAGGGCGCAGATTGCCAGGTGGAAGGCCGGGTGATCGCCAAGCAGGTGGATCCGGACTTCGTCAAGCACATGGAAGAAGAGTCGACGGACACCACGAACATGCCGGAGAAGCAGGCGCAGGACAACGTGGTGTACCAGCTCATCGCCACCGGCGTCCGGATGAAGCCGAGCGCCGGCTGAGCGACGTCAGCCTGCGGCGTTGTCTTTCTCTTCGCCCTTGTCGGCGTCGAGGAGGGTGCGCAGCGAGCCATCCTTGAGCATTTCGCGAAGACGGGCGTTTCCGCCGATGAGGGTGCCACTGACGTAGACCTGGGGGAAGGTCGGCCATCCGCTCCACATCTTGATGGCCAGCCGCTCCTTCCATTGGGAGACATAGGAGCCATACTCCAGGTAGGTGTAGCCGATGTTGGCTTCGTCGAGGGCCTTTCGGGCCTGTGCGACGTGCGGGTTCCAGGCCATGCCGACGACGACGACCTGATCGCGGCCGACAGCGGCCTGGACGTCGCGGACGACGTCGGGGTGGAAGGTGTCGATCGCCTGCTGGGCGCGATCTGCGATGGGTCCGTCGAAGAGCGTGCGGCTCATGTTCAAGTCTCCAGATGAATGGCGGTTCAGGACCGAACTATCGTCATCTGTGAAGATGACCATCCTCATCATCCAGCATCGGCGGCCCCGCACACGGGGGTCGGCCACGGTAGGTCTCGACCGCGACGTCGGCCGCGCACCGTGGCGAGGTCTCAACGGGTCGAAGGCCCCGAATGTACATCGGCGTCTCGGGCAGCACGACATCCTGACACGGCCGCGGCAGCCCTTCGGGGCCCTCAAGCCGAAACACGCTGGAGTGTCCGAGGGTATAAACAGGCACCATCGGGGCGGGCATCAGCGGCGTCGGCCCCACCCACAGGCTGTTCCATCCCGCGCCGTCCCAGGTCTTCTGCGCACAGTCGGGTGCGAGCAGCGGCACATGCCGTGACCACCCCAGGTACAGGTTGATCTCGTTGTCGAGGCCGGCGAGCATCCACGGTCCGGGCTGCTGGGCCATCCAGGCGGCGAGCTGTCTGCGCTCCTCCGCATGCTGGGCGGCGCCTTCGAGCTTCTGCCAGGCATGCCCGGCTTCCTGGGCAGGCCAGGCGGCATAAGCGATACACGCTGCGATCATCCCCAGCCGCCCGGGCGTCTTCAGTCGGAAGAGGATGAGCCCAACGCCGACATAGGCGGCGGGCATGAGGACCGCGGAGTGCCGCTCATGAGACCAGAAGAACAGCAGGGCGAGGGCAGGGGCGAGGGCGGCGAGTCCAGAGACCCTGCGCTGCCAGATGAACCCGACGGCGCCGACGCCGATGCCAATGAGGTGATAGGCGTTCCGGCGGAGCAGCTCGCCGACGATGAGCCGCCAGAACCCAAAAGAGTCGCCGGTCATCCACGCCTCGCGGAGGGGGCGGCCACGTTCGTTCCGGAAGTGCGTCATGTACTCGGGGAGGGGGAAATCCCCTGCGCCGAGCGGGCTGCTCTGGAGCGGTGTGCGGAGGCGGTCGGGGAGCGCATCGCTTCCAAACCACAGGGCAAGGCCGCCACCGACCGCGGCGACGGCGGCGGTCCACCACGGCAGCCCCGCACGGAGCGCGAGAATCAGCCCGATCGCGGGGAGCACGATGACGCCGTGTTCCCGGGTGAGGGCGAGGGCGAGGGCTGCCCCGATCCAAAGGGCTGCATGGCTCGCTGACGGTGTGCGGTCCCACCGCAGCCCGGCGGCGACGACGATGAGGATCATCAGCTGGGTGAGGCTGTCGGGCTGCAGGTGGAGAGCCATGACCAGCAGCCGAGGGCTCAGCAAGGGCGCCACCGCCAGCGGGATGGCCCATGCCCAACCCAGGCCGATCCGGCGGAGGATGACCAGCAGGGCCGGAGGGACGGCGGCGGCGGCGAGCGCGCTGATGACGCCGCCGCTCCACCAGGCGGGCGCACCAGAGACCGTGTCGACGGCGGCGATAAGCGCGGGGTAGAGCGGGGTGACCCCGGGACTCCGGAGGTGTTCGATCTGCATGGCCGCGAGGCCCCACAGCGCTGCGTCGGAGCCCAGCGGCACGGCGAAGCCGGCTTCTCGGCGAACGGCGAGGATGATCGCGGCCAGGACGAGCCAGGCCAGCAGGAAAATCAGCAGCGTTCGCGGCCGTTGGGGATACCGGGTGGGGGGAACGGGCGGTATGCTCCTGTCCTCATCCTGTTCATTCGTTTCTTCGAGGTTCTTTATGCTGGTCAAGCCTGAGCTGCCCATCAACCTGATCGTGTTCACGACCCTTCGCCGGTATGTGTATCTGTTTGTGGGCAGCGCGTTGGTGGCATGGTTGACGATCACGGTGTTCGGCTGGACGTGGCTGGCCCTGAGCGCCACACCGATCACAATGGTGGGCATCGCCCTGTCGGTCTTCCTGGGCATCCGCACCTATGCAGCCTATGGCCGCTATTGGGAGGGGCGGACGCTATGGGGCAAGGTGGCCACCGTCTCTCGACACTTCGCGCACCAGTCCGTCGCGTACCTCGGCGCCGACGTGGCCCGCGGGCTCATCCACGACCAATCCCTCTATGTGCATGCCCTCCGATGCCACTCCCGCAGTCAACAGATCCTCGATGACCCACATGTCCAGCGGATCGCGCCAGACCAGCGGCGGCTCACCCTCAAACGCGAGAGCAACATCCCCGCCGCGCTGGTCGCCCGGCACCATGGCTTCCTCGCCGACGCCACCCGCAATGGAGACCTCTCCGACGAACAGCTCCGAAGCTTCGACACCTCGCTGCGGGACATGCTCGACGTACAGGGCGGATGTGAGCGGATCGTCAACACCCCGCTCCCCGCCTCGGCCGTCTTCTTCGCGCGCTGGATCACCATCATCTTTGGCGTCGTGCTGCCCTTCTGCCTCGCCGCTACCATGGGCTTCGGGGTCCTGATTATCGCTCCACTCGTCGCCTTCGCCTTCCTCATCATCGATGTCACCGGGGAGACCATGGAGAACCCGTTCTCATCCGATCCCTATGGGTTGCCCTTGACATCCATCTCCCTCACCATCGAACGAAACATCCGTGACCGGGTCGGAGAAAATGAGACGCCCCCCAACCCGCCACCCGGTGGGCCGATGGGTAACGTTCAGTACTGATCCTTTCTACATAATAAACACCGGCCAACCCAGAGGAATCGATGAGTCAATTCCTCTGGGTAGCCCATGATGTAGAGAAGCAGAGGGTGGACTCGAACCACCAACCTTCGGCTTATGAGGCCGATACGCTGCCAATTGCGCCACTCTGCATAGAAGCGGGGGGAGGATTCGAACCTCCGACCTCAGGATTATGAGCCCTGCGCGCTAACCCCTGCGCCACCCCGCCATATGAGAGACATGCTTCGCTTCGATGCACGGCTCCATCGCTGGCTCCGAGATAACGTCAAGCCAGATGAGGCTTCCATAAGGAAGTGAAATGAGAAACTATGTTATCATTGATATCCGGATCAGGCGTGGCCTGCTCAGGATGTCATGATGACGGTCCCATCGGGATCGGGGTTCAAGATCATGAGATGGTCGGATAACCCGCGTTCGTTGGGGTTTCGACGGCATCTGCGCGAGATGATGTTGATGATTGTGGGTGTTGTAACCACACCTCCTGAATACATAAAGAACGTACTGTTGCTGCCTTTCTACGTCAAGGAAAAAATCTCATGGAGCGGGTTGTAGGGATACGCTACGCAGCGATGAACGCGAATCTGAGAGGATGGGCGCAGATCGCGCTGGAGGCTGTGGGTTGGCTGCTGCTGTCCGCGCTCGCCGTGATCCTTTCGACGTGGCCGACAGCTTCGCAGCGTTCTGGGCACCTGCTGGAGCCGTTACACCTCCCCGATGTCCAGGGCGGCATGTATTGGCCATGGGCCTGTGCTCGGGCGCTCGCCGCCGGTGATCCGATCTACCAACGCTCAGAGCTGCTGTGGCCCTACGGTCAGGACGTGACCTTGATCCTTTGGAATCATGGTGTTCAGCTGGTCATTTTCCCGTTCTTTCTGTTCACTGACCCGGTGACCGCCACCAACCTGGGCGCGCTCTGGATCGCCACGTTGAACGGCGCCGCCGGCGCATGGGCCGGGTGGGCGGCCAGCGGTCGACGGGCCGGCGCGCTGGCGGGGCTCGCTGTCGCGGCCTGTTCGCCCTATGGTTTCCTGGAGGCCGGGGTCGGCCGCCCTGAGCAGGGGCTGTGGGCGCCGATGGCGCTGTTCATCGGTGGTTTTGTACGAATCTGGGAGCGCCCCCGCGATCCGATCGGGATCCTGTTGTGTGGGCTCGGGGTCGCCCTGTCCGGAGCAGTATACTGGTTCTATGCGATCTTCCTGGTCGTTTTGATGGCGATCACCCTCCCGATCGCAGCGCTGACGCGCAGCATGGATGGGGCGCGTCTGCTCGGCCTGGTGGCGGCGGGCATGGTGTCGGTCGTCGCGGTGCTTCCATTTCTTGTTCCCGTGCTGTCTGCGTTGGGAGATGCGCCGACGGTTGTAGATGATGCGATCGCGGTCAATGAGCCCTTGCTGGTGATGCAGTCCCGGGCTCCGATCCTGTTTCCCTGGGGATTCGGTGGCGCGTTCGGTTCTGGGCTGGAGCGCTCCTGGCGGGCGCCGATTCTGCTCATTCCGCTGTGTCTGCTTGGCCTGATCCGCGGTCGAGGTGGGGTTCGGCTGGCATCGGCGATGGGGCTGCTCGCGGCCCTGTTCGCGGCGGGGCCGGTGTGGATCGGCCGGGAGTATCAGACGCTCACGGTGGGTGGTTATGCGCTCCAGCTCCCCCATGCGCTGCTCAACCTGCTGCCCGGCTTCGAGCGGTTCTGGTGGCCGTATCGCTGGCAGGCTGGGGCGATCGCGGCGAGCTGTGTGGCGGGCGGCTGGCTGGTGAGCCGACTCTCCGGGCGGCGGGCGTGGTGGGCGGCGGCGCTGCTTCTGGTCTGGTCTGTGGGGGAGAGCGCGGGGATGCTTCGGGACGCCGGCGTGCGGCCGGTGCTGGGTCCGGTGGTGGTTCCTCCTGTGTTCACCGCCATCGGCGATCTACAGGGCGGGCCTCGCCCCATCCTCCAGATGCCCTCGGCGTGGCTGCGCAACAGCCGGGTGGGCTGGATCGCCTGGCACCACCAGCCGATCGATGGGGGGATGGGCTGGGGGATGATGCGCGATCGGGCCGAAGCCCACGCCGATTCACTGTCGACGCTCCCGCTGATGCGGGCCATCAGGCGGGCACAGGTCGACGCCGACTATGTCCCTCCGGCGAGGTGGCTGCCCGAAGAGGCCGGCGGCTACCACTATGTGGTGTTCTACAACGAGGGCCCATCGTCTGAGCGTGGTCCGGTCCGCCGTGGGCTGAAGCGGGTCCTCGGGGAGCCGTTCTATTCCGACGCTTCCATGCTGTTCTGGGCCATCCCCGGGATGGGGGAGATCCCCCCTGAATCTCCTCAACCTTGAGCGGATCTCACCGATAGCCATAGCATCCGCGAGGGGTACCAGGATGCCGGAGATTAGCAGTGCTCTGCTGGCGCGAGTGAAGACCACCGCGCTCTGGTTGGATGAGGCAGGGATCATTACAGGCTGTCAGCCAGAGACCCGCTGGATCGGGCGCGCGCTGGTGGACCTCGTCGAGGCCGACGATCAGCCTCGGGTGGTCGCCGCGCTTGGTGAGGGCGTCGCCACGGCGTTGCAGCTTGGCCTGACAGAGCGCAAGGGGAGATGGCGCCTTCTGCTGG
>JBCBLB010000162.1:0-15467 GCA_038520555.1 Myxococcota bacterium
ACGCGACCGGCTCGATGAGCCTTCAGGGCAAGGCCGACCACGCCGCCAGCCTCGCCGCGGGCCTCGCCCTCGCCGGGCTGGCCGCCCGGGATCAGGTCCGCCTGGGGTGCTACGGTGGCGGCGACATCACCACCGTGACGGGTGAAGATCCCCGCGCGCTGCCCAAGATGATCCACGCCCTCGAAGGGCTCACCCCAGGCGGCGACGCCACCGGACGGGACGCGGTCCTGGCATGGACGAAGGGCAAGCGGTTCGATCGGGCGGTGCTCATCTCCGATATGCTGATTCCACCCGATGATGCGGAGCGGCTGCTGTCCTCACTGGCCGTCTCGGCCACCCAACGCACCCTGCTCCATGTGCTCAGCGAAGCCGATCGAACCCCCGAGCTGACCGGGACGTTGGAGTTGGAAGACGTCGAGTCGGGTGAGACCCTTGTCCTGGAGAGCGGGGCAGGCATCACGACGGCATACCAGGAAGCCTTTGTTCGGTGGCACCGGGGGCTCACCCGGCTCTGCAAACGGCTCCGAATTCAGCTCATCGATGCGCCGGTCACCATCGCCCCTGGCGCGCTCCTGGTCGGGCCGCTGCGTCACGCCGGGCTCCTGATCAGCAACCGAGGAGGCTCCGCGTGACGCTGGTCTACCCGCTTCTCCTCGCCCTGTCGCTCCTCTCGATCCCCGTTGTCATCGCGTTCCTTCGACGCCCCCAACCCAGGCGGGTGGTTGTCGCGAGCCTCCTGCTCGTCAAGGCGCTCGCCGGCGCTCCGGCCCGAAGCCGGCGGATCCCATTTCGAGAGCTGCTCGCCCTCGCGGCGATGTTGCTCGCCCTGATGTGTACGATAATCGGAAGCGCGTTTCGGGCAGCGCCTCCCCCGAAGGCGCTGCTGGTGGTCCTGGACACCTCTGCGAGCATGGCCGCACAAGACCGATTCAACACCGCCAAAGCCAAACTTGAGGAGGTCCTCGACGACCACCCCGACGCTCCGGTGACCGTGATCACCACCGCGCCTGCACAAACCCTCACCTGGCGAAGCGAAGATCGGGGCCGGCTGCGGAAACACGTGGACTCCCTGAAGCCACAGGGTGAAGATGACGATCTCACACCGCTGCTGGCGAAGCGCTGTGACAAAGAGCGCCCACCGCTGCTGATCGAATTGACCGATAATGCCCCGATTGAAGGTGTAAAGTGCCCCGTCCAGAGGCCCGCGCTTGGGGACGCCCTCGATAACAATGGGATCACGGAGATGAGCGGGCGAGCCGTGGATGGTCTCGGCCTTGTTGAAGTTCACCTCAAAGCGGCCCGACCCGGTGTCGTCTCGCTCACTCAAGGGACCAGGCCACTGGGAACCGTAGCGCTGCCCGACGAGGCCGCAGAAGCCGTCGTCCGCCTCGATCTACAGGAAGGGGGGATGGTGCGGGCGTCGCTCACCCAATCCGACGACTGGGCCGACGATGACCGCGCAGAGATTGAAGTCCCTACGCCCACACCGGTCGAAACCCTGCTTATCACGGACAACCTGCAGGGCTTCGCCGCCGCCGCGCTCCAAGCCCACCCCTCTGTGAGGCTGTCCACCACACAGCCCCCAGAGCGCGACGAGCCCTGGGATCTGCTGGTCATCGAAGCGCCCCTCCCCTACCCGACCCCGGAAGCACGGAATATCCTGATTCTTGGACAATCGGTTGAGGCGTTGGGCGTCACTCAGCGGCGGCTGGTCATCACCCCCACCCTGCGTGCTGTCGCACCACAGGATCCGCTCCTTCAGTACGTTACCCTCGATCGACTGCACATCGCGCGGGGGTGGACGCTGCCTGACGGAGACGGAACAGAGGTCATCCTGGCGACCTCCAGAGGGCCGATGATGACCCGAACCCCTCTCAACGCGGGCGGGCAGCTCATCTCCGTGGGCTTCCAGATGGAGGACTCGGACCTTGCCCTGCGGCCGTCGTTTGCCAACTTCATCGCCAACATCATCGAGCAGGCCCGTCCGCCGCTCCCCCCCCTGAGCCCCGCAGCGGGGATCCTGTCGATGCAGCAGAGCCGACCCACGCGCAAAGCAGCCGACCAGCGCGACGCGCCCGCTGAGCCTCAGCGGTTGTCCTTCCATTGGCTGGCCGGTCTGGCGTTTGTGCTCCTCACGATCGAGTGGTTGACCCAACCACCATGGCGGAAGACATGACGCTGCTCCACCCATGGGCGATCGCCCTGCTCGGGATCGTGGCTGCTGGATCGTGGTGGGTGTGGCGGAAACGATCTGGACCTGGCGTGCTCGTTCGAGCGGTGGTCCTCTCGATCCTCTGTTTCGCAGCCGCCCGTCCGGTGGTCTTCTGGTCTGATCCTCCAGAAGTGACCATCTATGCGCTGGATACCTCACAGAGCGTGCCGCTGAAGGAGCAACGCCGGGCGCTCCAGGACATCGAGGGCCGGCGCCACGAAGCTGCTCTGCTGGCCCCCTCTGGGCTGCTGTATTTCTCCGATGCGCCTCAGATTGTCGACGCCATTGGGGACAATTCGGGCCTCCCCCCGCTCACTGATCCGGGCACGACCTCGGATCTGGCGGCCGCGATACACCAGGGCATCGCGATGCTGCCCGACGATCGGGACGGAACCCTGGTTCTCTACACTGACGGGCGGGGCAACGCAGGCGATCTGGACCGTGCGCTGTCGGCGGCGACGAGCCGTGGGGTTCGGATTGAAGCGATTGCCCTCGATCCTGCGCGCCCAGAGCCAGACTTCGCGACGATACAGTTGGAACCGGACACCGCGGCGCCTGGCGAGCCCATCCATGGGACCGTGTCGGTGCATGGGGGGGACGAGGGCATCTCGGGGCTCATTTCCGTGACCGCCGGGGACGAAGAGCTCGCCACTGTCGAGATCACTGTCCCTGCCGGAGAGACCGCGGGGGCTTCCTTCGAGGGTGCGCTTCCCAGCGATCTGGAGGAAGGCCCGACGCGCATCACCGCGACGCTGGGAGATGCGACCATCTCGGCGCAGTTGATGATTCAGCCGCCACCGAAGGTGCTGCTCGTCGGGGCGCGGCGGGGAGACCTTGCGCCGTTAGAGGCGGCGCTGGCGGCAGACGGGGTGGAGACCGAGCGCCGGCATCCCCGTCAAACCCCGGACTCGTTGAAGGGGATCGACCTCGTTGTCCTGGCCAACACGCCGACGAAAGCGGACGCCCCGGAACGGCTGAGGCCCGGCTTTGTCTCTCTTCTCGACGCGTATGTCTCCGATGGGGGTGGGCTGATCGTCCTGGGTGGAGACAGCGCCTATGACCTTGGCGGTTGGCAGGACAGCCGTCTGTCGTCGCTATTGCCGGTCGAGATCGATCCGGACGGGGCCCTGAAAGAAGACGCCGTGACGCTGGTGATCGCGCTGGACAAGTCGGGCTCGATGGCGCGGTCGGCCGCGCCGGTGAACGAAGCGGTGAGCATGGTCGGCGGGGTGACCGCGCGGCTGACCGGTGGCCGGCCGGTGGGCTCGAAGATCCGCCTGGCGGACGAAGGGGCCATCGCAGCGATGAAGCTGATGCGGCGCACCGATGAAATCGGCGTCCTGGCTGTGGATACCGAAGCGCGGTGGGCGGTGCCGATCCAACCCATCGCAAACCAGGGGGCCATCAAGACCCGCATCCTCCAGATCGCTGCCGGGGGCGGCGGCATCTACCTGCTCGACACCATGGACGTCGCCATCAAAGCGCTGAGACAGGCGAGCACCCCGCTGCGCCACCTGGTCCTGTTCCTGGACGCCGAGGACGTCGGCCAGCGGACGGCGCCGGGGCGCTCCGCGCTGAAGCTTGCCGAGAAGCTCCAGGAGGAAGAGATCACCCTGTCGGTCATCGGGATCGGCAGCGACGATTCCCGAGACGCCGAGTTTCTTCAAGACCTCGCCGATCGGGGGGGCGGCCGGTTGCACCTGACTGACGACGCCCGCGAGCTGCCCGCCCTGTTCACACAGGAGACCGAAGAGCTGTTGGGCCTGGGGTTCGAGGAAGACAAGATGCTGCGGGCGCGTCTGGAGCGTTGGCACCCCGCGCTCCAGGGCATCGACTGGGCCGGCGCGCCGAGCCTTCGGGGCCGCAACCGGGTCAATCGGCGCGCCCGCAGCCGGGTGCTGCTCACGGTGGGCGACGATCGGGCGCCGCTGTTGTCGGTCTGGCGCTACGGACTCGGTGAGGTCGCGGCCTTCACATCAGACGCCGGTTCACTGTGGGCCACGCGTTGGCTGCGCTGGGACGGATACGGCGCGCTGTGGGTCCAGCTCAGCCGATCCCTCGCCCGGGGGAGCATAAACACCGCCGACGCGATCGCCGTCACCACGGACGGCACGCAGGCCACCGTCTCGCTGACCCTGATCCGCGGCGACGGCTTGAGCGAAGACGCGCCCGGCCTGTCGTTGACGGCGACCCAGGGGGACGCGACCCAGACGATACCGTTGACGGTCACCTCACCGGGGACCTGGGCGGGCACGGTGAAGGCCCCACCGGGGAGCGACTGGTCCTTCGCCTTCTCCGACGCGGACGGGCAGATCCTGGCCACGCGGGCATGGGCAGCCCCACCGACACCAGAGCGCCGGTTCCGCACCGCCGATCAAGACACCCTCGACCGGCTCAACGCCGTCAGTGGCGGCGAGCGGACGGAGCGAAGCAAGCAGGCTGTCGCGCTGGCCCCGTGGCTGATGGTCCTCGCAGCGTTGCTCTTGCCCATCGACGCCTTCGCCCGCCGGCGCCAGCGCTTCCGGGGACGATAGCCGTCGAAATTGTCACCATCGGTCATCGATTCAAAGGAACCCATCGTCTGCGGGGTCCAAAGCGGCAGACGTCTCACGCTGGAGCGAACGATGCGCTGGTTCTCTGCCCTGTTGTTGTCCGTCAGTCTGGCCTCCCCGGCCGCCATCGCCGAGCCCTCTCCCCCAACCGAAGCCGCTGCGCAGGAGGTCCTCTCCCAGATCCTGGGCGAGTTGAAGGTCGCCTATGCATCCATCGATGCCATCCAGGCGGATTTCGTCCAGGTCGTCCGGTCCCCCACCTTCGGCGACAACCCGCCGCAGGCGGGGACCCTGACGGTCGCGAAGCCCAACCGGATGCGGGTGGAGTTCACCGGCCCACAGGCCGCGCAGTTCATCACCGACGGCCAGACGTTGTGGGTGTACTCCCCGGAGAACCAGCAGGTGTTCATCACCCCGGACCTGTCTGACCAGCGCGATGGTCTTCAGGATCTGCTCTCCAGCCTCGGGGCGCTGGAGCAGCGGTTTGAGGTCGCGTTGGTGGAACACGACGCAGGCCGGGCGCTGATCTCGCTTCGGCCGAGAGAGGGCGAGGCGAGCCAGTTCCAGCAGCTCCGCATCGAACTTGACCGAGAGAACGCGGCGCTGAAGCGGTTGGAGATGGTGGACGCCTTCGGCAGCGTCACCGAGATGACGATGAACACGATGAACATGAGCCCCACCCTGCCCGAGGGGCTGTTCCACTTCATCCCGCCCGAGGGCGCCGAGGTGATCCGAACCGATCAGTTCTGAGGGTGGCTGACCCTACGGGGCGGTCTCGACCGCGTCCGTGGAGTCATCCGCGATCTCGTTGAGCTCGTCGAAGCCCGGCAGCGTCGACAGGTCGGGCATGATGACGATCTCGATCCGTCGGTTCTGGGCGCGCCCTTCTTTGGTGTCGTTGCTGGCGACGGGCTTGAACTGGGCATAGCTGGCGGCGCTGATGCGGTTGGGGGAGAGGCCGGCGTCGGTGAGGGTCCGGGTGACCACGATGGCGCGTCCGGCAGCCAGATCCCAGTTGGAGGGGTACTTCTGGGTCTGGATCGGGACGTTGTCGGTGTGGCCCTCGACCTGGTACTGCCGCTCGGAGAGGCTGGTCAGGACCTCAGCGACTTCGGTCAAAGCCGCGGTCCCGTCTTCCGACAGCTCGGCGCTGCCAGAGGCGAACAAAATGTCGGTGGCCAGCCGAACGACCATCCGGCCATCGATGATCTGGACGTCGAGGCGTCCGGAGTCGATGAGGGACTGGAAGCGGGCCAGGAGATCGCGATACTCTTCGATGCGCTGCTCGGAGAGGCGCTTGCGCTCGGCCAGTTCGTTGAGGGCCTGCTCCATCTCGGTGACCGAGGCCCGCAGCCGGCTGCGGTCGGAGACGAGGGCCGCCTTCTCGGCGTTGAGCGACTCGATCTCACCGGTGAGCCGTGCGATGTCCGCGCCCAACGCGGCGGACTTCGCCTGCTCCTGCTCGAGCGCGCCCTCAAGCGAGGTGATGCGGGCGTCGCGCTCTGCGAGCTGTTCGGCGTGGCTGGCCTCAGTGGACGTGAGGGTGCCTTGAAGTTCGGCGAAGTCCTTTTTTGAGACGCAGGCGAGCGTGAGCAAAAACAGCAGGTTCATCTAGAAGTCCCCCCAGGTGAGTGGTCGCCGATTTAACCCAAAAAACCGTTGAGAATCAAGCCGAGCAACATCGAAGCGGCGTTCGCCGCGATCCCAATCAGCAGCCCGCGGCGGCCGAGCAGCGAAGCATAGATCAGCGCCTCAAAGACCCAGACGGCCGCCTCGCCGAACAGCAGGGCGGTGAGATAAGCGTCAAAGAGCGGGAACAGAACAAACCACAGCATCGGGTGAGAGGTCGCGTTGACGAACAGCACCCAGGGCAGGAGGCGACGACGTTGACCGACCGGCGTGAGAGCCAGGACAACCGGAACTTCGATCAGGAGAGTCAGCAAGAAGGCGATGGGCCAGCTCATGATGGCCAGAGTGTGACACACAATCCCCCCCACCTGGGGCCGGTCGCGCTCTATGCGTTGTCACTGGGCGGCCCCTGCCCGCTGCTTGCGGGCTACAGCAAGGTCGACGGGGAGATGATCTGGCTGAGCGTCGCCGATCGATATCAGCGCGCCTTGCGCGGAGAAGAGTCCTGGCTTCGCTCCGGCTATCGGATCCAGATTCGCCGCGCGGGGCGCATCGTCGCAGTGGTCTACCCTCCGCGGCTTCGCACGACGGCGGGCATGCCGCGAAAGTAGGGTTATCTCTCCCCCATGAGAGCAACCACCATCCTCGCAGGCCTGTTGACCGTGGGCGGCTGTGATGCGGCGGCATCCCCAGACATCCGCCCAATGAACCGCGCACAGGCGCCAGACGGCTTCTGGGACCATTGGGGCGATGGCAACGCTGAGGTGTCGGGCTACACCCTCACCCAGCCCCGATATGGCCAGCAGCGCCCGGGGGAAGTGGTGATGGTCTTCGTCACCGAGACCTTCACCCATCGCCAGCGGGTCAAGAGCGACGGCGGCCACCGGGACACCTACCCGATCATCAAACTCAACGAAGCGCGGGACTTCCAGACCGGCGTCTACGACTACAACGTGATGACCAGCGCGTTTGTCCCGTTGGACGGATCGCTTCCCCAGGGCGTGCCCACCAAGGTGAGCTTCTCGATGCAGGAGTGGTGCGGCATGACCTTCGCAGAGCTGACCGCAGCCTACACGCCCGGCACCGATCCAACCACGTTCAATTTACATGGAAGCAGCTACTTTGACGGCGAGTCAAAGACGGATCGGAGCGTGGATATCCCACCGGGCGGGGTGACCGCAGATGCCCTGCCCGTCTACGTTCGCGGCCTGGCGGGGGAGTGGTTGAAGCCCGGCGAGCAGCGAACGATCGGCTATCTGCCGCGACTGATGGACAGCCGGATGCAGCACCGACCGATGGCATGGACCACCGCGACGGCCCGGCGCAGCGAGACCCCTTCGGAGATCACTGTGCCAGCCGGAACCTTCACGATCGAGACGATCACGGTGGATCCAGATGGTTTCGGAGAGACCCGATGGATGGTGGAGACGGAGCCCCCCCACCGGATCATCGCCTGGACCGGCCCTGGCGGGGAGCGCGCCGAGCTGACGGGGAGCTACCGGGGGCCATACTGGCAGCAACATGGCCGCGGTCAGGAGACCATCCGACAGCGGCTCGGCCTGCCCCGGCCGCACTGGGTACAGTAGGCCATGGCCGATTCCAACCGTCGCTCGATTTATGAAGGCAAGGTCGTCCGGCTGGGGCTGGAGACCGTCACCCTGCCCCACGGCGTGACCATCGATCTGGAAGTGATTCGTCACCCCGGCGCCGCAGCGGTGGTGCCGGTCCACGAAGACGGCTCGGTGACCCTCATCTACCAGCACCGCCACGCCGCCGGCGGCATGATCTATGAGGTGCCCGCGGGCAAGCTCGAGCCGTTGGAGGACCCCATCCTCTGCGCCGGTCGCGAGCTGGAGGAAGAGGTCCAGCTCCGGGCCGGGACCCTCACCCACCTCTCCACGATCTATACGACGCCGGGCTTTACGGACGAACAGATCCACCTGTACAAAGCGACCGACCTGACGCCTGCTTCTGAAGCGCAGCCGGAAGCCGACGAGTTTATCGAGGTCGTCCGGCTGCCACCTGCTGAGGTCCTGCAGATGATCCGGGATGGGCGGATCGTCGACGGCAAGAGCATCTGCGCCCTGTTCCTTGCGTTGACCGGATCCTGATCGGACCGATCCGAAACGCGACGCTTCTGTTGGGTGAACGGCAGCCGGTCTGTTGGGTTATCGGCAGCCGGATGATGCGGAGCCTTCGTCATAGCCGTCGGCATATCCGTCAGGATAACAGTCGACGTATCCCTCATTATAGTCCGGGGAGCCGGTGTCGAAGGCTTGAGGTCCGGGATCGTCGTCAAAGGTGAGGCAGTTTTCGCCCTGAGACAGCCCGTTGGCATAGCCGATCCCACGGCCGTCGCTGCAGCCGTCGTCGTATTCAGACGAGCTGTTGCCGCCACCGGAGCCGCAAGCCAGCCCAAAGATGACGATGATCGCTATGATGAGAGGGGTCAGTCGCTTCACGTCCTGACCTTTAACCTGCTCTGCCTGCGAGGGACGGGGCAACCGCCAACGGGGAAGAAGAAGCGCTACAGTTCAAGGGACGAGGATGAACACCATGGCGCACACCGAGACGCTGCTGCGGCTGCTGCGAAACACCGACCCGGAAGTCTCGGAACAAGCCTGGGAGTTGTGCGCCGCGCTCGATGCGCCCGCCCGTCGAACCGCGGCGGCGGCCTTGATCGCAGACCATCCGCAGTGGGGGCAGGCCGCCCGGTGCATGCTGCCCCATCACCCTCACCAAAGAAGCCGGCTGCTGCGCATCTTCGCCATCGACTGCGCGTCTGAGGTCCTGCCCATCTGGACACATGCGTTTCCAGGCGATCAATTCTGCAGGTTGCAACTGGCTCGGGCCCGTCAGAACCTCCGGACGTCGCTCAACGCCGCCCCCCTCGCCCGCGCCTACGCCCAGGGCATCGATCGCAAGCGAAGCTACCGCGAGCAGGCCAACCGCGATCCCGATCGATACCAGTCCGCGATGATGGTCTTCGAGGGGGTGATGTATACCCTCACCCAGCGAGAGTCCGCCTTGCTGGCACGGTTGGTGAGCGCCATCTCTCGGGAGGCCGCGCGGACAGACGCGGCCCGACGCGGCAACGACGGGGACGCTGCCGCTCACCATATTGCAACCTGGCAGCGGGCCCGCTTCTTCGCCTTAATGCAGCGCAAATCAGATTAGTGCCCACTATTCCTGGGGCATCGCGTCCTGGGGCATCGCGACGCGCCAGGACAGCCGCACGCCCCATCCGTTCGCCCGGCGCAGATAGCCCATCGGCTCGATCTCCATGCGCTGAACGACGCCCACGGCGGCGCCGGCCAGCGGCGCGACCTCGACAAGCTTCTCAGCGGAGTGTGCGTCCTCGAACACCATCACCCAGGCCATCCGCACCCGCTCGCCCTCTCTGTGATGAAAGATCGTGTGCAGATCGCCGCGAAGGGCCGCGCCGAGGGGTTCCATGAGGGGCCGTCCTTCTGGTGCACCGGCGAGGAAGATGCGAAGACCATACTCTCCGGTCGATTCCTGGGCGACGATCACCTCTCCCTTTTGTGGGCGGGTTCGGGGCAGCTTTCGCGGATCCAGCGGCGCCCACCCTGCGAGATACCGCTCCGGATGGTAAATCTCCGCAGTTGTCCGGGGTGGTGACCGGAAGGCTTCACCGACCAGTTCCCAGCCACCCACCGTATAGAGATGCCGGATGAAGTCCTGACCGACGCCGTAGCGGAAAATGCTCTCAAAACGCTTCGATTCAAGAGGGCCATCGGTGGGGATGACGGCATGCTCGGAGAAGTTGTAGTCCATCAGGTCCGCGACGGCATACATCGCCTCCCCCTCAATCACCGCGCTCAGCGCCCGCTGACGCTCGATAGATTCCCCGGTGTCCTCGTGCAGGGCGCTCAGGTCAAAATGCTGATCCTGGAGGGCATGGAACATCTCATGGAGCATCGTGCCCTGGTTAAACCGCTCGCTGTTGCCGAGCCCAACCACTAAGCGTTCGGTGTCTGGCTCATAAAACCCGGCGAGCCCCTCTCCGAGATCCTGAGCAAACTCGACGACGAGGTCGGCGCGAAACGGCAGCGACCGCCACTCTTCGAGCCTGGCCATGACCGCGTTGGCCTGGGAGACCCAATCTGGAGGCGCATCGCCTGTGGTGGCCTTGACGGTGAAGCCGCTCCTGGGCGTCGCGCCCGGTTCGGCGATCGGTGCGCTCGCCCTGGACGGCGGGGGCGCTCCTCCTGCGGCGGCGTTGATCTCGGCCAACAGCTCACGCAGGGCGGGATAGTCGACCACGGCCAGGCCGGCTTCGAGCTGGCGTCGGGCCTCAGCCATCTGACCCAGCTGGTAGTTCAGGTTGCCCAGATAGTACCGGTAGATGACCGTGTTCATCGCGTTCGCGCCGAGTTCGAGCAGCTTCTCATAGGCCGCGATGGCGCGGGGCAGATCGCCGCTCTGCATCGCGGATTCTCCGACCTCTGCCAGGGCCCGCTTGTCGGTCGGCAGCGCACCGAGGACCGATGCGTCGGCTTCGAACCGCACCACCCATCGCCCCTGCGGCTGCAGCCATCGAGACGCGACCTGCTTCAGATCGGCCGGGGTGAGCGCATTGAGCCGCTCCGGAAGCTCCACCGGATAGCGGCCCAACCCCCACCGCGACAAGACCGCCACATCCACGGCCAACGAAAAATAGGGGCGACTCCGGAGCGTCTGACGGGTGTACCGGGTCCGAATCAGCTCCCTGGCTTCGTCCATCACCGCGGTCGAGATGGGCGACTTCAGCAACATCTGATGAACATCGATGAGGGTCTGTTCGGCGCCATCGCCGGTCGCGGCCATGATGAACAGGCTGCTGCCGATGTTGCCGTCGACCACCACCTCAACCGGGGAGCCGTCTTCCGCCTTTCGGTTGCCGTAGATGGTCGCGAGCATCTCCAGGGCGAGCCGATCGGGGTTCTCCGCCATCGAGGGCCCACGCCACACCCACTCCAGCCGATCCCGGGTCAGCGCGGTCTGGAAGGACACCTCACCGGGCTCTGGGAACCGTCCATCCAGGCGCACCGCATGGGTCAAATCCCCGGGTCCTGGTGGAATGTCTCCGAACGCCTCTCCGATGGCGGACAGCGACGCGGAGGGGTCACCGCCGACCACCACCACCGCCGCGCGCTGCGGGTGGTACCACCGGTCGTAGAATTCCCGGACGGCGGAGAGGGGCAGCCGAGCGGCGTCGGAGTTCCCTGCCACATCGTAGACCCCGGCGCCGTAGGACTGACCGCCGTAGACGGTGAAGTCGCGCCGGGTGTCGATCTGGATGTTCGGATGGCGAGCGCCCTGCTCTTCGACCACCAGCCGCCGCTGTTCCTCGGTGACATCTGCAGGCCGAAAGGCGAGCCCCCGCATCCGATCAGCCTCCAGCGAGAGGACGGTATCAAGGGTCCCCGCAGGGATGCGATGGTTGTAGTAGGCGGTGTAGTCGTCTCGGGTATAGGCGTTGGCTTCGCCGCCCGTTGACTCGACGGTCTCGATGAGTTCACCCATCGGGACGTCTTCGGTCCCGGAAAACAGGGCGTGCTCAACGAGGTGCGCGAGCCCGAGCTGCCCAGACGCTTCCATCCGATGGCCGACGCTGTAGATGACGAACACAGACAGCTCGTCCTGCTGACCGTCGGCGACCGCGACCGCTTGCAGACCGTTGTCGAGGGTCTCCACCACGAACGTGTGCGCCCCGATCTGAATGTCCTCCGCGCTGGCCGTGCAGATCATCGCCACCGAAAGAAACCAGCTCATCTCGCCTCCGCTCTGGCGCTAACGCTGAATTCGAAGATGCCGAGAAATCAGCCACGAAACCCGATCAGGCGATATGACGACGGACCGGTTCGGTCTGGGAGGTGGCACGCGGGAGCAGCTCAGGTGGCGTGAGCGCTTCCTTCAAGGCAGCCTGCCATGCCTCATATGTGCGGCTCAGGTGTGCCTCGACAGGCGAGAACAGCGTGACGGTCAGCAAGACGCCGAACAGCGTCGGGATCATCGCGGCGCCGAAAGCGTCGATCTGGTCGACGGTGGGTAGGAACGGGACCTGGAAGAGGCCGAGGCATGTGAGCAGCAGACCCGAGCCCAACGTGCCACAGTGCAGGGTGCGCAGGGCCTCACGGGCTTCGGGCCAGCTCTCGATGGGAAGCGACCCGGTCAGTCCGCCCCAGATCAGCCGCGGCATCATTGGGCCTTCTCGAAAAGCCGTCCACAGGATGGCCGGAAGAAGGACGACGCCGCTGAGGGGCAGATGAACGACGAACGCGCCTTGATAGCCGATCGCCACGAGCGCGAACAGTCCCAGCCAGCTCAAGCCGTTCAAAACAGGTCCCATGCCTGGTTCAACGGATCAAGCCCCTGAGAACTCAACCCTCTTCCCCTGGGCTCATGCGGACTGTCTGGTGCCCTCCTCATCGGTGTTCTGGTCTGGCCACATCGACAACGGTTGCACAAACCGCAGCGGCCCCACCACCCGCCAGAGCACGATCAGACCGACGCCATACACCACGAACGCCCCCGTCGCGATGAACCCGCCGCCGGGGTACCCTGTGGGCCATGGATTGATAGCCAGCGGTAAGAGACCCAGCAAAAAGACCGCGACCAGCGGAATCGACATCGCAGAACCGACCACGGCGTTGATGGACGCCGGGGTCCGCATCTCCGGGTCAAGGGTCCGCAACAGCGCGAGGCCCATCGGCAGCGTCCCCGTCACCATCCCGAACAGCATGACGCAGTGCTCGAAGGACGCTGTAGGGAACGAGCGCGCCGACAGCCACACCGTGAACACCAACGTCACGATCCCGCCGACCGATGTGATCACCAGGATGGGGATCAGGTTCGCCGTCAGGACTTCGACCTGGACGGCGGCGAGGGCGGCACAGGTCACCACATCAACCGCCAGCCCGGCCAGCCGTCCGAGCAACCGATCGTCCAGGGGGCTGTCGACCGGAGCGCGTGCGATGCCGACGCGGATCACCATCCCGAACAGGGCACCAAAGATGAAGTGAAAGCCCCAGGCGGTGTGGGCGAGGTTGTCCATCCCGGCGTCGACAAAATAGCCCGCAGCCGTCGACACGAGCCCATACGTGAGCAGATACGCGATCCCAATGGCGATGAGCTGCCGGGACAGCGCTTCGAGCGAGCCGGGCTCCTGCTGTGCGGTGTCATCGGCGTTATCCGAAGGGGACGGCGGCAGATCAAAGCGGCTGAGGTCGGCATTGAGCTGCCGCCGGCGGCCCCAGGCGGCCAGCGGCACCCCGATGAAGATCGACCAGGCGAAGCCGATGGCAGCGATGATAAGTCCCACCTGCGCGCCATCCTGGAGGCCGGTGCTCTCCCAGGCGTTGCCCATCGCCAGCGCCTGCCCGGGCCCCTGCTCGAAGCCCAGCGCCATCAGCAGCCCGAAGCCAGGGTGAATGCCCATCACCATGGAGATCACCATCCCGATCGCGGCTTGGAGACACAAAAAGAAGGCGATGGCGATGGCGATGCTCAGCGCCCCGCCGCTTCTGCCGCCGCCGCCGCCGCTGACCTTCCGAGGCGTCTGCAGGCTGACTGCGATGAAAACAAACGCCAACCCATGGTAGACGATGAGCTCGAGCAGGTCGGTGTCCAGGGGAACGAGGCCAAGCACCCCCTTCCCCAGCAACAACCCCAACACCCCACCCAGAATCGAACCGGGGATGCCCAGCGTCCTCAAAAACGGGAGCGAGCGAATGGCTGTGCCCAGCCAGAGCACCCCGGCCAACAACAGCAGATTGAGGACGAGACCGTTCTCCCAGTATTCCATGCAGCACCTCGGCGTGGGCTTGGTTGTACATCAAGACCACATCGGAACGGAATCACATCTTCATCGACTCGTCGAACGCCAAAAAGAAGAAGGTCACAGCCGCCCGACGCTGTGACCTTATGCTCATCCAAAAAATACAACCTCAGGCGAGGAATCCAAGGTCCCCCGGCCAACCATGATGCAGGTTCTGTGCCGACGAAACACCGGCTTCAGCAGTCCGACAATTTCCATGTGGAAATCCAGCCGGGAAACCCTGGAAATTTCTGCGACATCACGGAAGGCTGTCGATGAGGACCTGGAGCTGTGCGCCATCGGCATCAAACCGTTCGGTCCCACAGGCCTGGAACGCAGCTTCCGCCTTAATATCCTCAACTCGGGTGGCAGAGTTGGGGTGGGTGCTCAAGAATTCCGGAATCTCGACGCTGCTCTCAAGCTTTTCAAAAAATCCAGCGGCACCATCGGAGGCGTATCTGGTCTCACAGAGGTAGGTCACCGAGAACCGGTCCGCCTCAGACTCATCGGTGCGGCTGAACGAGAGCCCGGCCAGCCCGATGGCGATCTGGGTGAGCGTTCCGGGATCTTCGCCGAGGATCAAGCTGGCGAGCGTGCTCAACCCATAGGTCGCGGTGAGCTGCTGGGTCGAGTGCCGTTGGTCCGCATGAGCGATCTCATGCCCCAAAACGCCGGCCACTTCGTCTTCAAAATCCAGAAACTCGATGAGTCCGGTATAAAACCAGATGTAGCCGCCCGGAGCGGCGAAGGCGTTGAGGGTCTCCGGATCGTCGATGATGCGAAGCTCCCAGGCGAAGTCTTCGGCGTACCGGACCTGGCCGCTGGCCAGGATCTCATCGCGCATCGCGTACATGATGTTGTACGCCTCGGGGTGGGCCGCCTCATCGAGCGGCGGGTAGTCGGCGGGGTTGGCCACGATCTCATCCCGAAGCTGCGCGCCCAGCTCGATGTCATCCTGGATGTTGAAGATGTTCACGCCGCTGTCGCATCCGATCAGAACGAGCGCTCCTGCTGAGACGATCATTGTGTATGCAGTGTTCATGTCCCCTCCGGTGGTGGCTGTGGGCGCTTAGACGAGGCAGGCCACCCGATCTTCGAGCATGAGCTTAACCCGCACGGGACCAGAAGAATTCCCACTCCCCCAGCGTGTCCCCGGAGAGCCGCCGGCCCGCAAGCTGCCACCCATCCACAGCAGCGAGCAGGTTGATCAGCCCGAGCCCCCCGCAACTCACCACGGAGAGGACAAGGATCG
>JBCBLB010000170.1:0-15159 GCA_038520555.1 Myxococcota bacterium
CATCGACACTCTGGAGCCATAACGATGATCCGGTTGACCACAACAAGTCCTCTCTTCGCAGTCGGCTTGTCGCATCGACGGTCAAAAGCGGGTGCATTCTGGCACCGGGCGGACGATGAAGTCTGTGTCACACTGTGAACCCCGCCCCCAAGGAGTGAAGGCATGTCTCAGACGAAGCGCCGGTTGATGATCTCGCTCGGCATCATCCTGATCCCTTCTGTCGCACAGGCGGGCTGGCAGGGTCGACGGGCCAAGTGCGTCAAGCCCGATAGCGCCATCACCACTGAACAGCAGCAGTCTCTGAGCGCCGCCGTTCGCGGGGGTACCGCCATCTGGAACGCCGCCGGCTCGACCCAGCAAGCCTCTGCATCGGCCTCGACCAATCAGGTGCTCTCTCAGCAAGCCTACGATCAAGCCTGGATCCGGTACGAGCTGTGTATGGCCCTCGACAACAATCACATCGATCAAGAGACCTACAACCGTCTGCTTGAACAGTCCCTGATGCGCACCTTCAACAGTGCCTCCACACCGACACCGACACCGCCGCCCACACCGACACCGACACCGACGCCGGTGTCGACGACTCCAGCGGAGACGACTCCAGCGGAGACGCCGCGTGGAGCCGACACGACCCAGTGGAAAGCACAGCTCCAGACTCAGACCGAGCTGCGCTCTGGCTCGGCGTATGCTGACATGGCCGGCTACGGCTACAGCCTGCTTGATGTGGCCAGGACCGGGCTGCTCGATGCCCAGACCGCGACGACCGTGCCTGTCAACCTGCCCGCGGGCTACGAGTATGCGCTCATGGGCGTCTGCGATAACGACTGCTCAGACCTTGACCTCACCGTCAGTAAGGGCGGTATGGAGCTGTCCGTCGACAGCTCACGTGATGACTGGCCGGTCGTCACCATCACGCCCACCGGAAGCGCTGCATATGATGTCAAGGTGGCGATGTTCCAGTGCTCGACCAGCAACTGCGGCTATCAGCTCACCGTCTGGCGGCGGCCGGTCCCTGAGGCGCCGCCGGCGGCTGTGGTCGGGACGCCCAGCGATGGTCCGGCGACGGTGCAGCTCGGTGAGGTTCGCGAAGGGCGCCTGGTGGCAGGTGATCACACCCTGCCCAACGGCGAGTGGGCAGATCGCTATACGCTCTCTCTGCAGGCCGGACAGACGGTTCGTGTGGGGATGCGCTCTGCAGACGTGGACACGTACCTGGTCGCCCTCGCGCCCTCTGGACACACTGAACAGAACGATGACTGCGATGGAGACCGCGCCCGCTCCTGCCTCAACTTTGTCGCGCCGGAGGGCGGGGACTGGACCATCTTCGCGACGTCGTACCAGAGCGGGGACGACGGCGCCTACAGCCTCAGCGTGGAGTCGGGGCCCTGAGCTGCGCGGCCCACGGCATGGATAAACGCCCGGATGAAGTCAGATGGGGTGATGATGCCAACCAGTTCGGGACGTCCATAAGATATGATCGGTACACAGCCGATACGATGCGCCAACATCTGTGAGGCGACAGACGCCGCAGATTCGTCGGGGAATGCGGTGATGACATCCTCTTCCATGATCGTCGACGCGGTGTGGGCGCCCAGATCAACGTGCGCGCCCCGGCGCGCGTTGATCAAGAGGCTCTTGGTGATCAGGCCGACAAGCCGGCGGTTGTGGTCGAGGACCGGCAAACGACGCACCTTGTGATCGTGCATCGTCCGCCAGACGTCCCGCAGCGGCGTGCCGCTCGTCACGGTCCACACATCACGGGTCATCATCTGAGAGACCGCCAGGTCCGCCACAACCGAAGTGTCTTCATGGAGCACCATCGCTGTCTTCCCCCCTCCTTCGAGCCATCGGATCGGGGCTCGGGGCTCGGCAGTGGTGTGTCGGTATTTTGGGTGTAACAAATGTTACATGTGCATTTTCGGAGACATGGACTTGCCCTGAAGATGGGGTCTCGGTCAAAAGTGTTGAGGAGGTGTTGAGGAATTGTGGAGGGTCTGGAGGCCATGCTCAGTGGGGCATGGGGGGTACCGAATCTCTATGGGTCCAGCGCAGCTGGACATTCCAAACCCGAGAACGGAGCTTCAAGAATGATGATTCAAGGCGGCGCACGATCGCTTCCGATGAGCGGTCAGCAGATGACGCAGCGCATCCACCAGAAAATCGACGCCGATCAGGACGGCTCGATTTCGAAGCAGGAGATGAAGGCGGTCGCAGACAAGCAGCAGCAGCGCACCGGCCAGGCCCCCAAGATGGACATCGATGCGGTCTTTGACAAGCTCGACACCGACGGCACGGCAGGTCTCTCCGTGGAAGAGTTCGGCACCCTGACCGGCCAGATCCAGGACAAAATGGCAGACCGTATCGGCCAGATCCGCAGCCAGATGGCAGGCGGCATCAGCCAGATCGCGTCGGCTCCCAGCACCCAGGAGGTATCCGATTTATCCGAGCAGATGGTCAGTGATCCGGCAGACGCCGATCAGGACGGAGAGGTGACCGCTGAGGAGCGCCGCGCCTATGCTGCAGAGCAGGCCGGCCCGAGCAGCGCCGGTCAGCAGATGATCCGCGCATATGCTGCGGAAGAAGAGACGACGACGTCAGTCCTGGCTGCGGCCTGATTTCATGCGCGATCCGTCACGGTCTCTTCGAAGCGGTGACGGGTCGCGTACTTTGTTTGCCGGATTTGAGGGCTGAATCGGTGAACAATCGAAAATCGGTTAGCGTCTGTTGAGGAGGAACGTATGCGTCACGCGAGCATTCTGGTGTTGCTGTTGGGGGTTGGGTGTGACAACTCAAACGGCTCAACGTCGGGGGAAGATTCCAGCGCAGACACGCCGGGCGATCCGGTGCCGCTCGACCAGGGCGATCCGGTGGACACGAATTTTGAGATCGAGACGATCACCGAGCTGACCCAGCCCTGGGCGATGACGTTTTTGCCTGATGGACAGCTTCTGGTCACCCAGAAGACCGGAGAGATGCTGCTGGTGACCCAGAGCGGCGAACAGAGCCCGATCAGCGGGGTTCCTGACATCGCCTATGGCGGCCAGGGTGGTCTGGGCGATGTGATCCTTCATCCGGACTTTGAAGACAACGGCTTCATCTACCTCTCCTATGCGACCGCAGGTGGGGGCAGCGTCCGCGGTGCGGCGGTCGCGCGGATGCAGCTGGACGTGCCGGGGCGCGCCCTGTCCGGGCTTGAGGTCATCTGGCAGCAGGACAACCAGATCAACGGCGCCGGCCACTATGGGCACCGAATGGTGTTCGACGATGACGGGTATCTGTTCATCTCTTCGGGCGATCGGCAGATGTTGTCCCCTGCACAGGATACCCGCGACAACCTGGGCGCCATCGTCCGGCTCAACGACGACGGCAGCGTCCCATCGGACAACCCTTTCGCCAGCGAGGGCGGCGAGACCGCGCAGATCTGGTCATATGGCCACCGCAACCCCCTCGGGCTGGCCCTGGACGCAGAGGGGGTCCTCTGGGAGCATGAGATGGGTCCCCGTGGCGGCGACGAATTCCAGCGGATTGAGATGGGGCAGAACTATGGCTGGCCCACCGTCTCCAACGGCGACCACTACGACGGCCGGGATATCCCCGATCACTCCGATGATGACGAATTTCGTGCGCCGGAAGAGTCCTGGAACCCCTCCATCAGCCCCGCAGGCCTCATCATCTATACCGGTGAGCTGTTCCCCAGCTGGCGCGGCAAGGCGATCATGGGCGGGCTGTCTGGTGAGGCGATCATCTGGGTGACCTTCGCCTGTGCAGAGGACGGCCGTGACGTCTGCGAAGCCGCACAGTACGACATGGGCACCCGCATCCGTGAGGTCGAGCAGGGCCCCGACGGTGCGGTCTGGTTGTTGGAAGACGAGCGAAACAACGTCGGCGGTCGCCTGCTCAAGCTCACCCCGAACTGAGCCACCAACTGGGCCACCAACTGGGCCACCGACCGCGACCAGCGAACCGTGTAGAACCGCTCCCACCGGACAGGCTGCGCGTCGCGAATATACGCCTCGAAGGCTCTGTATGATATTGGGGATACAGTGTGCCGTCCGCGCATTCCGGGCGCCAGTCCTCACCTGTATTCATGAACCCTTCAGGTTCGGGGGTTCAGCCGTTATGCAACGGAACCTCCGGTTGTGCTCGCGTTCGTACGAGGTTCAGCGGGCAGGTTATTCGGCGGAAAAGGAGGAGCGCAGGTGGACATCTGGGAGCGATGGGTAGCGGACTTTGCGCGGCGTCATGGCCTCACTGCGGATGGACAGCGTGAGCTGCGGACGCTCTTGTCATCGACCACGACCTTTCCCCAGACGCCACCGAGCAGCGCCCCGGACACCTGGGAGCCGGGTATGGCGACGCACAGCGCGCCGACGATGGTGACCATCGATGGCCTGTCCGGGGACGGCGCGGCGGTGGATTCGCCGCCGCGCCGGATCGGTCGGTATGAAGTCCTCAGCCTGCTCGGCGTCGGCGGGGCGGGGGTGGTGTACCGGGTCTGGGATCCGGTGATGCGGCGTCGGCTGGCGTTGAAGCTCCTGCGGGAAGACCGGGCTGTTCAGGTCCGGCTCCAGCAGCGATTCATCGAGGAAGCGAAGCTCACCGCGCAGCTCGATCACCCCGGCGTGGTCCCGGTCTACAACCTGGAGCAGCTGGCGGATGGTCGGGCGCTGTTCACCATGAAAGAGGTCCAGGGGGAGACGCTCCGCGACGTGATCCGGCGCAGCCATCCGCTCCAGCGCCAGCAGCCCGCCTCGACCCGTCAGCGGCTCCGGCACCTGATCGGCGCCCTGCTCCGCGCGGGAGAGGCTGTGGCATATGCCCACAGCCGGGGCATCATTCATCGCGATCTGAAGCCGAGCAACATCATGATCGGTGAGTTTGGTCAGGTGTTGGTGTTGGACTGGGGGCTGGCGCGCCCGCTGGCCTTGCAGGCGGACGCGCCCCCGCCGTCGTTGGCGGGGACGCCGCCGTATATGCCGCCCGAGCAGGCGGCCGGGCTGCCCTCCGCCCTGGCCCCCACCGCAGATGTCTACGCCCTCGGGGCGGTGCTGTATGAGATTTTGAGCGGTGCGGCGCCATTCGCCGGGCGGGCCAACGCGGACATCCTTGAGCAGCTCCAGGCGGGTGTGTCACCGGAGCCGCCCGATGCACCCGTTGACGCAGGCGCGCTCGTCGACATCTGCCAGCACGCGATGCGCGCGGACCCTGCCGCCCGGCCCGGAGACGCTGCGGCGTTTACCGAGCGCGTCCGCGATTGGCTGGATGGTGTCCTCGGCGAGGAACAGGCCGCTGCGCTCATCGCAGAGGCGGACGCGCTCGCGACCCAGCGCAGCGCCGATCTTCAGGCTTCCGCTGCGCTGAGCGCGCAGGCTTCCGCTGCGCTTCGTGCGCTCCCGCCGTATGCGCCGATTGAAGACAAGCGCCCCGGGTGGGCGCTGGAAGACGCCGCCGCCCGCAGGCAGCGTGACGCTGCGGGGTTGACGGTCCGCTATGAGCAGCTCCTCCAGTCGGCGCTCCGGGCTGCGCCACACCTGCGCGATGCGCATGACCGGCTGGCTGCGCTGTACCACGAACACCACCGCAGCGCAGAGGCGCGTGGCGATCACGCCGAGGCCAGCGGGCTCGCCACGCGGATTCGGGCGCATGATCGGGGCGGTCGCTTCATGGCGTACCTGTCTGGTGAAGGCAGCCTGTCCCTCCAGACAGATCCGCCTGAAGCAGATGCGGTCCTCTACCCATTCCGGGAGATGGATCGGCGTCTGGTCCTCGGGCGACCGCGGCTGCTGGGCCGTACACCGCTCGTCAGGTTGATTTTAGAGCAGGGTCGATACCTGCTGCGGCTCCAGGCGCCCGGCCGCGCGGTCACTGATCTGCCCCTGCACATTACCCGAGGGCTGGCGTGGCGACAGGTCCCCCCGGGGCTACAGTCGGCCCAGCCTGTGCAGCTTCCTGGCGTGCATGAAGTGAATCCAGATGTTGAACGGTATGTTCCGGCAGGGTGGTTCTGGTGTGGTGGGGACGAGCGGGCTCAGCTCGCCCTGCCTGGGCGGCGGCTGTGGGCCGATGGGTTTATCATCCAACGGTTTCCTGTGACCAACGCGGAGTACCTGGACTTTATCCATGACCTGCTCGCGCGAGAGGGCGAGGCGGAGGCCCTGCGGTGGGTGCCTCAGGAGCGGCCGGGCCCAGGAGGGCGGGTCGGGCAGCCCCTGTATGGCCGCGCTGCAGACGGGGGGTTCGCGCTGGTCGCGGATCCCGACGGAGACATCTGGAGGCCCGATGAGCCGGTGAGCTACGTCGACTGGCACGCCGCGCAGCGGTACGCCCAATGGCGCGCGGAACGCGATGGGGTGCCCTGGCGGCTGCCGCTGGAGCTGGAGTGGGAGAAAGCCGCACGCGGCGTAGACGGCCGCATCTTCCCCTGGGGAGACTTCGCAGATCCTACATGGTCCAACAACCGCCTCAGCAGCGCCCAGCGCGAGGTGTCCACCCCGGTCACCCGCTACCCCCTCGACGAGAGCCCGTACGGCGTCCGCGGCATGGCCGGCAACCTTCAAGACTGGTGCGCCGACTGGTGGCGGGATGATGGACCCGCAGTGGATGCCGGTGGACGGATCATCCCGCTGCCAGAGCCTCCGCCAGGAGAGAACCGACGATTGCTTCGGGGGGGGACATGGGCCACCTCGATCGATCGGGGGCGGTGTGGGGGGCGCACCGTACAACCGGACACCGCCCGTGATGGCGGACGAGGGATCCGCCTGGTTCGGTCCTGGAGCTTCACCGCGTAGACGCCGGGTCCCGCGCCTACTCTTCTTCGCTGAGGACCTGTGTTTTGATGGCGTCGTGGCGGCTCTGGATCTCCCGACGGAGCGTTCGCCGAAGCTGCGCGGCGCGATGACGGATCTTTTCTTCCGGGGTGTTGGGCGTCAGCGGCGGAACCAGCGTCGGCCGACCGTCATCGTCGACCGCCACCATGGTGAAGTAGCAGGTCATCGCATGGCGGGTGGTTTGGTCGGGGATCGTCTCGGCCATCACCCGGATGCCGATCTCCATGCTGGTGCGGCCCGTGTAGTTCACCGCCGAGAGGAACGTGACCAGCTCGCCGACCTGGATGGGCTGCTTGAAGGTCACCTGATCGACGGACAGGGTCACCACGTATCGCCCGCAGTACCGAGAGGCGCAAGCGTAGGCGACCTCATCGAGCATCTTCAGGATCGCCCCGCCGTGGACCTTGCCAGAGAAATTGGCCTTGTCCGGCGTCATCAGCAGCGTCATCCGCAGCTGGCGTCGGGGCATGGGCAGGTTGGTGTCGCTCACCCTCCGCAGTTAACGCAGATCCAGCGCAATTCGTTGATTTCTCGTCTACTGTCCGTTGGAGCGGAGGTTACGCAATGGATTGAGCAAGTTACTGAGTAACATCGGTTGCTCAATGTCTTTCCGTGAAGTTCTTCCGGCGGGCGTCGAAGGGGATCGGCAGGGGTGCGTAGCCTGGGGGACACCCTCCAGTGGGCGTCCATGAAGGGAGGATGTCAAAAGCTGCATCAGCGGCCGGCTGGTCCAGCGCAGGTCCGCTGAGGCGGCGGACCATAGACAACGTTATTGCTCCGACCGACGTTTTCATCATATGCCTCTCGTTGAGGCGCATGATTTCCGTCGCATGTTTCAGGGATGGTTCGCGACCGGGCTACAATCGAAGCCATGCAGACATCAACGACGACTCTTCCCGCTGCGGACGGCTGTCCGCGATTTCTATACAGTTGGCTTCCCGACGACGCGCCGCGGGCGGTGGTCCACATCGCGCACGGCATGGCTGAGCATGCGGCCCGCTATGGGCGGCTGGCGGAAGCCCTCGCGGCTGCCGGGTTCGCCGTCTATGCCAATGACCACCGCGGGCACGGGCAGACCGCTTCAGAGGCCGAACGGGGCGTGTTCGCGGATGAAGGTGGCTGGTCGCTTGTGATTGCGGACCTGCGTGACTTTATCGAGAACGCACGTGCGCAGCATCCGGACGTCCCGGTGGTCCTGATGGGGCACTCGATGGGGTCGCTGATGACGCAGCAGTACCTCTACGAGCACGGCGACACTATCGACGCGGCTGTCCTCTCGGGCACCAGCGGCAAGCCGCCGGCCATCGCGACGGTCGGCCGCTACGTCGCCCGCTTCGAGCGCTGGCGGCTCGGAAAGCGGGGGCGCTCCAAGATCATCGATGCGCTGACGTTCCAGGACTTCAACCGCAAGTTCAAACCCAACCGCACCGGATTCGATTGGTTGTCCCGGGACAACGCTGAAGTCGACAAGTACATCGCCGATCCCCTGTCTGGCTTTCTGGTCTCTGTTCAGCTCTGGATCGATGTGCTCGATGCGATCACGACGTTCACCCGCACAGAAAACCAGCAGAAGATCCGCAAAGACCTGCCCATCTATATTTTCGCCGGTGACAAGGATCCGGTCGGTGAGATGGGCGCGTCGGTCAAGCGCCTCGAGCGTGATTACCAGGCGGTTGGCATCCAGGATGTGACCTGCACCCTGTACCCCGACGCCCGGCACGAGACCCTCAATGAGACGAACCGTGATCAGGTCACCGCCGATCTCATCGCCTGGCTCTCGGAGAAGTTTCCGGCGTAGGCCGGTTTTACTCGTTGAGCATCGATCCGAGCGCGACCTCAAGGTTTTCTTCGAGGACCCCGATGCTCCGGAACCGCATGCGCCGATCGATCAGGATGTGTGTCGGGTAGGCGCTGTTGGGGGCCAGCTCTGCGCCGTGCCGTTCGTCATCGGCGAGGACAGGTGTGCGGACCCCCAGAGCAGAGGCCCACTGGCGCAGGTCGTCGACGTCTGGTGGGCTGCTCACATCACCCGCCACGATGAGGGTAAGAAACTGGAAGCCCCGATCTCCGTAGCGACTTTGGATGTCGTCCAGCGCCGTCCAGCGCCCGCCGAGGTGCCCGCTCCACGTGTCGGTGACTTCGATCAGGACAACGTCCCCATAGAACTGCCAGAGGGAGACCCGGTCACCGAACTGGTCGGTCATGCTCATGTCCGGGGTGACGTGGCCTGTGGTGTAGCCGGTGGCGACGAGGCAGTCCGGGGGGGGCTGGAGCGGCCAGCGGTTGTAGGGCGCGCTCCATAGCGGGCAGGGCGCAAACCCTGGCACGGCCGTATCTTCAGCAGACGGCGTCAAGACGATCGAGCAGCCAGCGGTGAGCAGGATGGGCAAAAACGTCACCATACTCGAAGAGCATATGGCATCGTGGCCCACACCGGCTCGAAATCTGTGGCGCCTGAGCCCAGACCAGATGATCGTTTGTGAACACTGCAGGCTATGCTTCGACGCGTTCGTTTGCTTCCGCAGGATCCTTCACACCAAGATACCGACCGACGGCGTCGGTGAAGCCATCATCGACGATGAGCGGCTGCATGCTGGGGTCCTGGAGGGTGAGCGTCCCGCTGAGGCCGCCGTTGGGGCTGGCGTAGAAGCCGCCGCTTTCGAGCGATGCGTCTTCGAGGCCCTGGATATAGCGCGCGGCGGGAGGAACGCGACGCGAACAAGGAGGCCGGAGAGCAAGCGTTCGTCGAGAAGATGAAGAACGATCCCACCGATCCGCGCATGGTCGTGTGGATGGAGGAGCACAACGACGACCTGCTCGGTCAGTCTGCGGCCACGTTCTACCACGATGCGGTCAAGGAGATCACCCGGATGCTGCACAACGATCCCATCCCCCGTTTCAAGCGGACCGTCGCGAAATCAAGCCGTCTCACCCGCCGATGCAGTCACCGATCGGAGTTTGTTGTCTCTGATCGGTGAACGGGAGGGGGTGGCATCGATCTCTCGTCACAGATTGGCATCGACCATCATAAACCCCCATGACTCGGTCTCTCCCTGGTTGGGAATGAAGACCCCTGCTCCGGCAGAGACGGTCAGGTTTCTGGCGGCCCGCCAGGCGACGGTCACATCTGGTTCAGCGCCGATAACCATGTCATCGTCCGGGTCCTGTGCGGCCAGGAAGACGTGTGCTTCTGCTTTCAAGGTGACGCGCCTGGCGGGCACCATGGACAGCTTGAGGGCCGCGTCTTGTAGGCCGCGTCCGTCGGCGGCGCCGCCGACGGTGAACCAAACGACGTCGGTCAGCCCATAAAACTTGTGGTTGGTGGCGTACATGGTGTCGAAGAGGCCTTTGATGCCGTCTTCACCGGAGTTGCCAGACATATAGTCGTACCACAGGGTAAACTTCGGCTTCGTGGCCACCTCAGGGGCGAGGGTGCCGCGCACGCCGACCAGGAAGGCTTGTACGGTCAAGCCGTCGGTCTGTCCGAACTGGTAGTAGCCTTCCGCGCGCCCGCTGAGGATGCCCGGCTTGCTCTTTGCGTAGACGCCAGCGGTGTGGACGGCGCGTTCTCGGGTCTCTGCGGCGTCGAGGATGTAGACCAGATCGATCATGGACGCCTTGTGGTATCCCAGCAGCGCATAAGCCACCCCGGCGTCGCCCTCATGTGCTTCTGCCAGGGGGTTGGCCGTGATCGCAGCGCCGACGTCCAGGTTCCAGGGCACATCGTCTCCCGACGTCCACAGCCGGGCTCCGTCGAACGCCCGCGCCTGCTGTAGCCAGCCGACGTTTCCGATCAAGCGGTCTTCATGGATGAGGAATTCCTGTCTTCCGAGGCGCAAAGAGGCGCCCTCACCGTCCCACTGCAGGTAGCCAAAATGGAGGTCGAGGCCATCTGCGCTGAAGTCGGTCAGGGTGTTGGCTTCTTCCCCGAACAGGCGCACATCCTGAACCACCGCCCGCGCAGAGAGGTTCTCCATCCGGGCTGTCGCCCCCAGCCGGGTGCGCTGAACGATGAACCAGACCTCGCCGCCTTCGGCGTTGTCGCGCCCGGTGTGCGCCTCAGCGCGAGGACGGGCCTGGGCTTCTACGGTCACCTCAGGCTCATCGGCCAAGGCGATCCCCGCTCCGATAACAAGTCCGATCATGGTCACTGAATCCCATCGTGGGCAAGCGGCGCGGGGGCCGCATGCAAGGGGGGTTCATACAGCGACTCGCGGAACGACGCGTCCACAGCGCCGCGTATCGCCTCCTGCAGCCGCGCCAGCGCCGACCGGGTCTGTGCGAGTTGATGGGTCTTCCGGGTAAGCTCGGCCTGTAAGAGCCGGGTGTCTGCTGGGATCTGCGCCTGACTGAGCCGGGCCGCGGCCAGCTCTGCCCGCAACGCTTCCACCGTCGCTTCTGCTTCCTGGATTCGCTTTTCTGCGGCCAGGCGCCGAGAACGGGCGGCCAGCTTCCGCTGCCGCTTCTTCTCGGCCTGTGCGGACGCCATGGCCTTCGTTCGGTTGGACTCTGCCGCGGCCAGCTGCTGAGCATGTTCAGCCTTCAAGGCTTCGATTTGTTCGGTATGTTCAGCCTTCTGGGCGTCGAGGAGCTGGGCGTGCTCTTCTTCCAGCGACGCGACGGCTTGCCGGTGTGCGTCGGTCAGCGCCTGCAGCTGGGCTTCCGATACGGCGCCGGCGAGCCGCGCCTCCAACTCTTCGAGTCGGCTGACCAGATGCATCCGATCGGCTTCCACCTGTAGAAGGCTCTCCTGAGCCTTCTGCTGCGCTGCGCGTGCCGCGCTGTTCTCTGCCTGGGCTTCGTCGAGCTGCGCCTGGAGGGTGGTGGCGCGTTCTCGGGACGTGTTGAGCGACTGCATGACCCGTTTCTTGAGGAAGGCCAACCGCTCCTCGAAGTCCGTCTCTGCCCGGTCGCGTTCCGCGGCCAGCGCGGCCTTCTGCTGATCCAGGGAGGTCTGAAGGGTGGCGGTTTTTCGCTCGGCTTCCACCAGGCGGTTGGCCACCTCGATCACCTGACGCTCCAGCTCGGCCTGGCGGTTCTCGGCCGCCTCGGCGCGCGCTTCGGCTTCACGCAGCTGCGTCCCGCCGGTCTTGAGGTCGCCCTGCTTGTTCCGGCTCTGCTCGACGAGGCGCACGAATTCAGGGGGTCGCGCGGCGATGTGTTCGCTGATCTTCTTCATCAGCCGTGGCCCGTCGAGCGGCTTCGTCTCGTAGTCGTCGCAGCCGGCTTGCAGGCACCGCTCCCGGTCTCCGCGCATCGCATGCGCGGTCAACGCGATCACCGGGATATCGCGGGTGCGCCCTTCTCGCTTCAGGGCCGACGTCGCGTCCAGGCCGTTGAGCAACGGGAGAGAGACATCCATCAACACCAGATCCGGCAGGTACTCCGTCGCCATCGACAGCCCTGCGGCGCCGTCCCGGGCGAGGATGTACTCATGCCCCTCCTCATCCAGGATCGTCGTGATCAGCTCCATGTTGGTCTCGTTGTCTTCGACAACCAGAATGAACCCCATGACTTATCCTCCCTGGAGAGCGGTGCGGACGCTGGTGAGGAACTCGTCGCCGGAGTAGCGACCCTTCTCAAAGACGCGCGCGATCTGATGGGTGCGGAAGAAATCGTAGTCTGACCGCCGAAGATCCATCGCGGTGATGATGACGATGGGGATCATATGGCCGGTGGTTCGAAGCTTCTCGATAAACTGAAAGCCATTCATCTGCGGCATGTTCAAGTCCAGCACGATGAGATCTGGCTTTTGTTGTTGAATGCACTGCAACGCATGCGCTCCGTTGCTGGCGATCTGGACCTCGGCGAGATCCTCGACCTGTTCGGACAGCAGGTCTTGATTCATGAAGTCGTCTTCGACGACCAGGACGTTGTATCCCACAGCGGTCTCCCTTTACTTGGCGGCTTTCTCAGCGCTGTCTTTGCCCACAACCGCGAGCTTGTCCTCGCCGATGGTGGGGAAGCGGATGGTGAAGGCCGAGCCCTGGTGAAGTTCGGATTCGACGGTGATGGTTCCGTCCAGCATCTCAACCATGTTGCGCACCAGCGTCAGGCCCATGCCCGTGCCGCCGAAGCGCCGGGTGGTCGAGCTGTCGGCCTGGGTGAACGGCTTGAAGATGCGCTCAAGCTGGATGGCGGTCATCCCGATCCCCGTGTCGCGAACTTCAATAAAGGTGAAGTTCTGCGCGTCGACGTCCTGCTGCCATGCGTGAAGGGTGATGACCCCCTGCTCCGTGAACTTCGCCGCGTTCCCGACGAGGTTGATGATGCACTGGCGGACCTTGGTGAGGTCGGTGTACACCGTCGTCGGTGTGTCGGGCAGCTCCACCTGAAGCGTGTTGCGTTTCTTCTCCACCACCGGGCTGAGGGTGTGCGCGACCCCATTGACCAGCTCGGCGAGATCACACTCTTCGAAATACAGCTCCATGCTGCCCGACTCGATCTTGGACAGGTCCAGAACCGAGTTGATCAGCACCAGCAGGTCATCTGCGGCGCCCTGGATCTGGTTGAGATAGTGCTCCTGCTTGACCAGAAGCTTCTTCGCCGGGCTGTTTTCGCCGATGACGCCCCGCGCTTTCACGCCCCGCTTGGTCGCCAGGCCGGTGAATCCGATGATCGCGTTCATCGGTGTCCGCAGCTCGTGGCTCATCGAGGCCAGAAACTCAGACTTGGCCCGGTTGGCCGCCTCGGCGTCCTTCGCCAGCTGTGCGTTTTGCTCAACCGTCTGGTTGAGCTGGTCGATCTTGCCTTTCAAAGAGCCGCGGAGCGTTTCAAGCGTCTCCGAGAGGATCTCGACCTCTGCAGAGCCCTTCACCAACACCTGATGGTCCAGGTCGCCATCGCTGATGGTGTTGGCCGCGTCCACCAGTCCTCTCAGCGGCTTCTGCACAGAGTTGCGGATGAACCACAGCCCGAAGACCGTCAGGAAGATCCCCAACAGCAGCGCGACCGTCTGCACCAGCGTCAGGGCCTGGACCTTCTGCTCGGCGTCTTCCTGCATCAAGAGGACCGCTTTGTTCATCTCGGTCAACAACTCGATGTTGTTCTGCTGAATCGCGACGAGCGCCTGCCGGTCTGTGCCATTGGAGTCTACGACCCGAAGAATGTTGGCTTCGAACGGTCTCCATAAGGAACGGACCGTCCCGAGCTGCGCCGCGATCTTGTTGTTGCCGGCCCCGGGCAGGGTGGCCATGTTGACCTGCGCCAGGTCTGTGGGCGCTTCGCCGCCGTCGGCCAGCGCGGTGAGCGTCTTTCCAAACACCTCTGCCGTACTGCGCAGCTGCGCTGCGCTGACTGCGCCGCCGGTGCTCACAATCAGCGCCTCTTTGCTCATCTTCTGGGTGAGCATGCGCTGGCGACCGGCCAGGTTGACGGTCAGACCGTCTTTGGCCTGCTGCTGGAGGATGTATTGGCTCGCGCCGAACACGCCGAGGATCAGAGCGAGGAACAACACGAACACGAGCGCCAGGCGCCCGAACAGAGAGTTCTTCATGGAGACTCCTGTGCATTGCGCAAAATGCGCAGTATTTCAGCGAAAAGGAACAGCTCCGCCCATCGTCGAGACGTGCACTGTGATGGTGTGATTATCAAACTCCGATGAGGGTAATCACCGGGTCTGGTCGTCGGGTGAGCAGAGCGAAGGGGAAGGGTTAGCGGATCTCATCTTCGATGAGATTGAGAAAGCGTTGATCAGCATCCTCCAACTTGACCAGACCGGTACGCAGCGTGAGTTCATCCGTCGAGCGGAAGAGCATTCGCCGGTGCAGTCGGCTGGTCCGATGGGTACGCGCCCCTTCAAGGTAGCTGCGAGAACGCCGGCCCTGTAGAAGCGCGCGGCCTTCTTCATCGGGGCGGCAGGGATCCTCAAAGAGCAGATCGACTTCGAAGGTCAGCAGCTGCTCTAAACCAGGGCCTGGATGCTTATCGATTGACCTGTGGTGTCTCGGTCCAGCCGAGCAAGCGTTGCGCGCAGCGACGCGCGAAAGCTCGCCACAGGCGTGATCACCGTTGACCATTACAGCCTCATGAAGGATAGATGTCTGTCGCAGACACTCAGGGGTTTGATTTTGCCGTCCTGGTTGAAGTACCCGATCATCCCATTACTGGGAATGGCTTTCGACTCTCATGTTTTCTTTTGATTACCTTCGAAGTATCAAATAACCCACATTACTGAGTGTTTACATTTGATCCGGCGCTTTCTTCTCTACGTGCCAGGATGATGTGCGACAGTCACCTTGACAAAATAGTGAAGTACAGCCCTCGAGATGTACAGTGGAAGATCATCGCCTCCCTGAAGCCCAGATGCCTGAGACGGAGGTGTCTGCCGACG
>JBCBLB010000081.1:0-20392 GCA_038520555.1 Myxococcota bacterium
CTGGCCGCGTGCCCTGAGCTGTTGACTGATATGGGACTTCGTGAACGCCTGCTGCGGCGCCTTCTGGGCCGTCGGCCGTCCGCCCGCTCGCCCTCCAGCAAGCCGCCCCGCTCGCCGGTGTCGCTGTCGGACTATGCCCCGCTTCACCCGGAGTTGTTGTCGCTCCGTCCAGCGCATCTCACCGCCGCGACGCGGGACGCCCTGGACGACGGATCGCCGGAGGCGCTCCGCGCCCTGCTGACCGAGATGCACCCCGAGTTGTACGCCTTCCGTCCGCTGACGGACGCCTGGTGCACCCAGATGCGAGAAGAGCTGGCCCACTTCTCGACCTGGGCGCTTGAGACGGGCTGCCGCTACGATCCGCCGAATTCGATGAACCAGTACGGCGTGGTCCTGGATGAGATCGGGTTTTCGATGATGCTGTCGACGCTCACCGCGGAGGTGGTGCGTCCCCTGGCGGCGTACTGTTTCCCCGAGGTGGATGGGGGCGCCTTAAACCGTCACCACGGCTTCTCAGTGGAGTATCGCCGGGGGGGCGACGTTGATCTGGGGTTTCACGTCGACGACAGCGAAGTGACCTTGAACCTGTGTTTGTCGGAAGGGTTTGTGGGCGGCGATCTGTTCTTCGAGGGCCGGCGATGCGCACAGCATCGCCAGACTGGCTGCTCATCGTCCGATCGCTACCGCTATGCGCACCAGCCCGGGGTCGCGCTGCTGCATGCGGGCAAGCACCGGCACGGCGCGATGGAGCTGAAGCGTGGGGAGCGGCTCAACCTGATCCTCTGGTGCCAGAGCGACCGCTACCGCCAGCGGGACGACGGGCGCTGCCCCCCCTGGTGCCAGCGGAGTATGCGACGCTGATGCTTCGGATGAGCCGGAAGCTGATGCCGACATCCCGCAGGAAGGCACGGACCCCCAGCCGGTTCGCTGCGCGGGCCTGATCGGCCCGCTGCCACCATGCGCCCCCCCGAACCACCCGCCGCTGCTCGATGTTGTCCCAGTCCCCGTCCCAGACAGGCGCGACCTGCCCGTCCTCGTCGACGAAGGGCCCCTCTTCTGAGAACGGATCAAGGCACCAGTCGCGGGCATTGCCCGCCATTCCGCGCACCCCGTAGGGGCTCTCGTCGAGGGGGTACGCCGAGACCGACGATGGCAGGCGTCGCCCGGGGGCGTGGCTGTCCTGCATACAGCAGAACGTCGGATCCAGGTAGTCCCCCCAGGGGAACCACCGGCCATCGACACCGCGGGCGGCTTTCTCCCACTCCAGCTCTGACGGCAGCCGCCACGGCAGCCCCTCTCGCGCGGCCAGCCACTTCGCGTAGGCGCGCGCGCTGGTGAAGCTGACCTTGAGAACCGGCCAGTCCGGCTCCCACTGATCGCCGTCGGCGTCCAGGGGCAACATGAACCGACCGTTCTCATCCCGCCCATAGATGAGCGGTCCGGTCGTCCCGCTGGGCCCGGCGCGCTCTCGCGGCGCGAATTCCAACGCCTCGTCTTCTCTCCCTGCAGCGACCAGATCATCGAGGAACACGATGAAATCCCGATTGGTCACCGGGAAACGCTGAATAATAAACGCATCCAGCCACACCTCATTGAGGGGCAGCGCCGCCTCAGCCTGCGGATCACCGCCGGAGAGGAACCAGCCGGCTGGCACATAGACTTCATCCCGAGAGATGGTCCCCAGCGGCGGCAGCCAGATGGGCAGCGACGCGTCCTCACCCGGCGGCACGTTGTCCCAACCGATCGATGCGAACCGGCACCCGCACGGGAAGCCGCAGCGGCGCGTTGATCTCCGCGAGGTAACTGCCCATCGGCAGCGACAGCTCCTTGATGGGTAGAGACGACGCCTCGCGGAAGCGCCGCCGCATCAGACGGCGCTCGTTGGAGGTGTAGCGGTACAGCTGGACCATCGCGCCAGGCGCGTCAGCATACAACGTCATCCGACCTTTGCCGCTCAGATAGTCGGCGTACCGCCCGGTGTCGTATGCGCGCAGGTGAAGTTCAACCGTCGCGGCATGGTGAGGATCGCGACGCATCTCCGCCTTGCGATGGATCTCCACGTAGTGGTCCGCGAGCCGATCACGCGCCTCCCGAAGATCAGGCGCCTGCAACAAGGCCGCCCGAAGCGCCTGAATATGCTCCAGCTCCAACAACTCGGCGCGGCGTTCGCGGGCAGCGGCCTCATCCTCTCGGCGCCACCCTTCGCGCTTCCGCGCTACGGGCTCATAGGCCTGCACTTCTTCGAGCAGCCGGGTCGCCTCCTCGCGGAGGACGGCGGCCCGTTCACGCTGGACGGCGGCCTGCTCATGGCGCTTCTCGGCGATGTCCAGAAACGAGTGCGCCTGCTCTTCCTGCCGGGCGCCGTCGAGCCATGCCTGGATCTCTTCGGCGAGATCTTCGGCGCGGGCGAAGCGCTCTTCGGGCCGTGCGCGCATCGCGCGCATACAGATGGCGTCGAGCTCACGGGGAATGGATCGGTTGGAGACCAGCGCGCTGGGCGCAGGCGGCCGCTGGTGAGGGTTGGCCAGGATCTCCTCTGGGGTGCGCCCGCTGTGCGGGGCCCGCCCGGCGAGGATCTGGTACAGGATGGCGCCCAACGCATAAATATCTGCGGTCGGCTTGCGGGCCCCTTCGCCACCCTGGATCTGCTCGGGCGCCATGAACGCGGGCGTGCCGGAGGTTGAGCTTCGCCCCGAGGTCGCGTATTCAGAGGTGACCTGGGCCAGCCCCCAGTCGAGAACCAGCACCTCACCGAAGGCCCCGAGCATGATGTTGCTGGGCTTGAGATCGCGGTGGAGCACCCCTTGCTGATGGGCGTAGGCGATGGTCTGGCACACCTGGCGGAACGCCGCGAGCAGCCGGCGCAGGCTCCAGCCGTCGGCGGTCCGCTCCCACCGATCCGCCGAAGAACCCGCATGAATGCCATAGACCACTTCACGCAGCGTCCGGCCGGACACCTCTCGCATGGTGAAGTAGCGACGACCATCGGCGAGCACGCCCGTCGCATGGACGGGGACGACGTTGGGATGCTGCAGCCCGGCAGTGAGACGCGCTTCTTCCAGCAGCCGCGCGCCGACCGATGCGTCCATCCGCAGATGGGGCCGGAGCACCTTGAGGGCGAGCCGGCGGTTCAGGATCGGGTCATAGACCCGCCAGACCTCTCCAGCGCCACCGACGCCGATCAGCTCTTCGCAGGTGTAGCCGCTGAGGTCAGGCGGACGCGGCGGCCACTGCGGGGCGTCCGATACGCCGGCGCTGGGGAGGGTGTCTGCTTCGGTCACGCCGGACTGTCGGGCCCGCCGCCGGGCACGCACCAGCAGATCGGTGATCGCGTCGCCCAGATCATCGGAGAGCCGATACCGGTTCAGCAGGGCGGCCAGCTCCGCCGCGGTCGCATCATCGAGCACAGCGACCCCCGACCTGCCCCGGCCAGGCGACGTCACAGCATGGAACAACCGCTGCAGTCAGGGGTCGGGAAACAAGTCCGACCGGTGCGCCGTATCCCCCCTCGAGCGTCATCGTCGGTCGGCCCCTCGCGTTGAATTCGCGGCCGTCGCTCGATCATGATCACCAAAATGCATACCCGAACCTATCAGGAGAAACAGATGGCAGGAATTTTGTGGGCGATGATGATGGTGGGGTGTATCGGCATCCGCAGCGCTCAGCGGGATGTGGTGGTTCGCCCCGATGATGACGTGGCCTGGGTCACGCTGGGGGACGCCTACCGGCGCAACCTCAAGCCCAAACGCGCGCGAGAGGCCTACGGGCGGGCGCTGGCCATCAACCCAGACAATGAGGACGCCCGGGCGGCGATGGCGAAGTCCGCGGGCCGCAACCCCCGCGTCGTGCGCGCCGCGCTGCGCAACCCCAACGACGACGAGCTGTGGGGCGACGCAGGTGACTATTATGTCTCCGTCGGCCGAAACGAGGAAGCGCTGAGCGCCTACCGATACGCCATGACGCTCGACCCCTCAGACAGCGAGTGGATCGGCGCCGTGATTCGACTGGGCGGCTCGGAGAGCGTCTCCGAGATGCTCTCCGACCCGAGCGCGAACCTCTCTGACGAGGCCCTCGGTGACATCGGGGACTACTTCATGGGCAGCGGTGAGCGCGAGCGGGCCTGTGAGATGTACCGGCGCGCGCTGGCGATGGACCCGTCGGACGACGAGTGGACCCAGCGGGTCAGCGAGTGCGAGGGCGGCGCGATCAGCCTGGCCGAACCCTTCATCGAAGACCCCGGGATGTCAGGGATGTCGAGCGCCCGCTTTGGCTCCCCCCAGATGCTCCAACAGCAGGTGTTCAGCAACGAGGCGCTGCTCCGAGAGCTGGGGATGGCGCACGCGCGCGCCGGTGATCTGGGCGAGGCCCAGAAGTACCTGCACAGCGCGTTGCTGATCAAGCCCAACGAGGAAGCGACGCTGGAGATGTACTGTGCGGTGACCGGCCGGGGGCGACTGGACATTCTGGAGCAGCTCGCCGAGGAGGTCCCAGACAATGACGAATTGTTGGGCGAGATCGGGGACCAGTTGTTGAGTGAGGGCCGGCCCCAGGAGGCGCAGGTGTACTACAAGCGCGCCCTGGACATCGATCCTTCCGATCCAGAGTGGACCAAGAAACTTCAGATCCTGGAAGCGGCGTCGCGCTGAAAAAATCTGGAACCCGACCGCAAGATCACATAACTAAAGAAGGAGGGAGGTTTTCTATGTTCGTGCATCTGATACTGTTCAGTGCCCTCAGTCAGGCAGCAGACCCCTATGGAAAAGGGGAAGCGGTCGACGCATATGGGAAGTCGGGGGCCAATCACCCCGTCGCCCTGGGCACAGAGAAGAACAAGGACCTGACCATTGGCGCGCCGGTGACGGTGGGTGGGGTCACGGTGTACCCGGTCATCGACCGGACCGCCCCAAAGCAATCCGCCACAACCACGGTGAGCCTCGCGGAAGCGATGACCACCGGACAGCTCCGGGTACGGGAAGCGGGCTCGTTCTCAACCCTTCAGTTTGAGAACGTCGGAAAGGCCCCGGTCGCGATCCTTGCCGGTGAGGTCATCCGCGGCGGACGCCAGGATCGGGTCATCACCGAAGACCTTGAGATCCCGCCGACCCGGACGCCGATCGTTGCTTCAGTGCACTGCGTTGAGCGCAGCCGGTGGAGCGACCACGCCGCGACGTTCGCGTACGGCGGGCGGGCCGAGTACGCGCTGCGTTCGGTCCTGGAGAAGGACAACCAGGAAGCCACCTGGGAGACGGTCGCCGCCCTGAACTCGGCGCGGTCGGCGTCTCCGACGGGTGCATATGTCAGCGTCGGCGGGGATACCTGGATGACCTACCGCCAGCAGCTCCACGCCCAGATGGCTGATCAGCAGCAGGTCGTCGGTGCCATCGTTGCCCAGGGTGACCAGCTGGTCTTCGCGGAGATGTTCGGCACCCCCAGCCGGGCCAACGCAGGACGCGCTGCCGCGCTGGATGGGTATGCACGCGATGCAGTGGTGATGGATGCCAACGCAGAGCCGCCGCCCAATGTTGAGGCGGCGGCCGCGTATCTGGAGCAGATGCTCCAGTAGTCGCGTCTGCAGACGATGCGATAGACGACGCGATCAGGGGACACCATCAGGCGACGGGGGATGATGCCCTCCATCGCCTGTTCTGTTTTTTGGCGGCCAGCGATCGACACCTCATCGACGTGATGAACGGTGACAAGAAAACTGGACACAAAAGAAAGGGCCATTGGTTTCAAGAGCCGATAAGCAGGCAAGCCCAACACACCGTCTGGAGGGTCAGATGACGATCTGGAGGCGGAAGAGTTCAGTTCATAAGTGGCTTCCCCGAGAGCGGAAGCCATCCTGGGGGAAACCACCACGCGCGATGGGGAGGCTGGCGCCGCGGTTGGCGCTGGCCGCAGATGGGCTGGCGTCGCCTCCGGATGACCTGCCGGTACGCTTCGGAGACTGTCTGTTCACCGATGATATCCTCGCCCTCTTCCCCAGAGGAGCCGCGCTCGACGACGAGCTGATCGCAGACACGCTGCTCGCACTCCGCGCCCGGGAGGCGCACCTGTTCGGCTTCACTCCCGCCGCACAGGGCATCGTGCGGATGCCCGCAGACTTCGAACCTGTCGAATCGATTCGCCTTGTCTACCCGGGCTGGCGCGACCACGACGACTTCTATGGCCAAATTCTCGCCGGCGTCGTCGGTCAGGGCATCGTGCATATCCACCTGCTGTTCCCGGGGGACCGGCAGAATCTGATCGCGCTGCTGCGTCGGTTTGAGATCGATCCAGGGGCCGTCCAGATCCACCTGAATCTGACCATCGACTCCATCTGGGTTCGGGATTATGGCCCCATCTCGATCCTGGTGGACGGACAGCGGGTCTTCATTGACGGCCGCTATAACGTCGACTGCGTTCATGACGACGCGATGCCCAGCCGACTGGCGGCCATCGACGCGACGCCGTTGGTGCGACCGCCGCTGCTGCTGGAGGGCGGGAACCTGCTCTCGGATGGTCGGGGCACCGGCTTCACCACCCACCACCTCGCCGAGGTCAACCATCTCCGTGAGGAAGAGCTCGCCTGGATGCTCGATCGCTACCTGGGCTTCGAGCAGCTGATCTTCCTGGAGCCTTTGATCGGTGATGTCATCGAACACGTCGATATGTTCTTATCAGTGGCCGACGAGCAGACGCTGCTGCTGGGGCAGGCAGATCCGATGCTCGACCCCGACAATTACGTGATGCTTGAAGAGAACGCCGACCGGCTGTCCCAGCTCCGAACGGCAGCGGGGACCCCGTATCGCATCGTTCGGGTGCCGATGCCGCCACCGTTGCCGCACAACCCGGCGAACGGGATGTCCAACATGGTGCGGTCTTATCTGAACCTCGTGCCGTTTAATGGCGTGGTCCTGGTCCCCACGTTCTCCGGGGATCTGAACCTGGAGGCCCTGGCGTTGGCGCGCATCGCGGACGCGTTCCCCCGTCGTCGGGTGATCCCCATCCACGCGGATGGGATCGCCCCCAGCTATGGAACCATTCACTGTGTGACCCAGACGACGCCCGCGCGGCCTCTCAAAAAACCGTAGAAAAACCCCGATCGTCGCCTGTACAGGGTTTCGATAGGCGGCTACGATATGCATGCCGAGGTTGGCGCGGGGCGGTGACTGACGGGTCACCATGCATCGGGGGACGCGATGCGACGGTTGAGCGGATGCCTGGTGGGGATCATGCTTCTCAGCACGGGGTGCTTCTCCTCCACGGAGCCTGTCGCGATCGAACACCCCGAACAACGTGAACCGGCCGAGCAGGCACGGGATGATCTGACCGCGCTTCGGGAACGCATCCAGCCGCTGGCCCCGCCGCAGCGCATCCAACTTGAGCGCAGCGGAAAACGGATGGCCACCGATGATCCCACCACCCGGACCGCCGCCCGGCTGGTGACTCAGATGCGGGCCAGCCTCAACAGCGCCCCTGCCATGCAGTTGGATGCCCGGTTCGTGGCCAGCGCACCCTCCATCGACACCCACCTCAAGCAGCTGCGACAAGCGCTGGATGCCCACCATCAGCTGCTCAACGATCTGAAGGTGACCCCCCTCCCCCCTGAAGCGGACGATGCCATCGCGGGTGCCATCGCGGGTGCCATCGCGGGTGCCATCGATGACGTCCCGCTCGTCGACGACGTGGTGGTTCAGGCGGTCATCCATGTGGAAGACACCTTGCAGACCCAGTGGCCCATCAAGCAGGCCTTCGTCGCCTATGCAATCACCCTGGAGTCCATCCAGGACGAATCTGCAGCGCTGGCCGAATGCACGGACGCCTGTCCGCCCGGGGTCGCGCAACGGGCCATCGCCCTTCACAAAGAGACCGCGCGCCTGATCGACCTGCTGGATCAATTCGCCGCGCTGTACTGCTGATCATCGCGATCACGTTATCTCGCCTTCATCACTGGAGGTGCGGATGCCTGCGTCGCTGTCTGTCAACATCAACAAGTACGCCCTGTTGCGCAACTCTCGGGGCCATGACGCCCCCAACCTGTTGGCCACAATTGACACCTGCCTCGCCGCAGGAGCCCATGGCATCACGATCCATCCCCGCCGGGACCAGCGCCACATCCGCTTCGACGACATCGCGCCCGTCGCCGCGCATCTCCGACAACACCACCCTGGCATCGAGCTGAACATCGAATGTGAGGACCACGACCCGATCCTGGACATGGTCCTTGCGGTCCGCCCGGCGCAATGCACGCTTGTGCCGGTCACCCCGGGCGAAGTCACCTCAGATCATGGCTGGGATCTGCCCGCCCGGTCGGATCGGCTGCGGCCCATCGTCCGCCGCCTCCAGGACGCCGGGATCCGGGTGTCGATCTTTATGGACTGCGTCGCGGAGACGATGGCTCACGCCGCCGAGCTGGGCGTCGATCGGATCGAGCTGTACACCGGTCCCTACGCCTGGGCGTGGGGCACCCAGACCCAGCCCCAGGAGACCGATCGCTTCTGGAAGGCCGCCGCAGCCGCCAAAGCGGCTGGCCTGGGGCTGAACGCCGGCCATGATCTGGATCGCCACAACCTTGTCGGGATCGCCGATGTACCGGGCTTCGATGAGGTGAGCATCGGGCACGCCCAGATCTGCCGCGCCCTGGAGATCGGCACCACCCGGTCTGTCCAGGAGCTGCTGGCCGCCCTGGGCTGGTGAGGACCGCTCAGGGGCGGTCGCAGGGGTTGTCGTGCCAGCGCACCGCCCCATTGTTCCACTCGTCGCATTCTTCGAGGACACCGAAACCGGCGCCGACATCATCGGCCCAGACCTCTAAGCCATCGTCGCCAATGTCCTGAACACGGATCTCGAACTCAAAATCCGCCGAGTGGGTGCCCGCGTCGATCGCCTCTTCGACGAAGTGGACAGCGAGCCGGGTGCGCGAGCTGCCATCGACCCGGTACAGGGTCACCGGGATCCCGCCGCGGGCCCGGGTCGCCCCCTGGTTGGCGATGTGTCCGGCGACGCGCACGATGGCGTCGGGCTCACAGCTGGCGAAGCAGATGTCGCTGACTTCACCGTACAGGTCGACGGCGAGCAGATCTTCCGCCGGACGGGCCCGATAGACGTTGTACAACTGCCAGGACGGCTCAGGCCGCTGCGGGACCCGACCGTTCTGTTCGATGTTGGTCACCGCGAAGTCGTGGACATTCCAGGTGGGCCCGCTGCGCGCCCACCCATCCCCATCGTGTCCGAAGACCGTGATCCCCGCCCACCCAGACAGTCCCTGTCGGAAATTGTTGCTGGAGAGCACGATCTCCGCAGAGTCATCGTTGTCGACGTCGGCGACCAGAGGGTACTCAAAAATGGTCCCCGACGCGTGGCCGCCCTGGGTAAACCGGATCTGACCGGTGGTCCCATCAAAGACATAGATCTGGCGCTCATCGGCGTAGATGACCTCATAGGCGCCATCTGCGTCGATGTCATAGCCCGAACAGCCCGCCAGACCGGATGCATCGATGATCGACTGGGTCCACTTCACCGTGCCGTCCAGCTCATACAGGTTGAACCGGCTCCCGCTGGCCCAGCCAATCTCTGCTTCCTCGTCGCCGTCGAAGTCTGCGACACATGGCGGACCTGGCTGGCGGGTCCCCGCCGCGACGACGTTCAGCTCTGTGCCGTCGCTGTCATAGATGCCGAGCAGGCCTTCCCCGACCATGGCGACTTCACCCTCTGGATCATCATCCACGTTGAGGATCGCCGCCCAGTGGCCATACGTGCCCAGGATGGGGCTCTGCCAGAGGACCTGTCCGTTCGCGTCATAGCAGGTATTTCCAGCAATAATTTCCTGCCGACCGTCTTGATCGAGGTCTGCTGCCACGGTCATCCGTCCGATCATCTCCGCCGGATAGCTCAGCCGAAATTTCACCGAGCCGTCCCGGCCCGACAGCACCACATCGTCGGCCAGGACCTCAGGGAAGCCATCCCCGTCGAGGTCCGCGACGTTAATATGGGGATAGTCGTAGCGCAGCCGCTCCGGAGAGGTCCACAGCGTCTCCCCATTGCCCGCGATCGCGACCACCTGACGCTCATCATTGAACGCCAGGATCTCAGCCCGCGCGTCACCGGTGACGTTGGCGATGGCTGGCCCGCCCTTCCAGTAGAAGCCCGGCAGCGCCCAGTGCTCTGTCCCGTCCCCAGACAGCAGCACCAGCTGGGCCGGCGCAGCCGGGCCAGGTCCGCTCGCCTCTGCCTGGCGCCCCTCATCGCCATCGAAGGCGATGGCCACGATGTCCGGCGTATCCTGCTCGGTGACCAGTCCGTCCCCATCATCGTCGGTGAGGTTGCCCACCGCAGGAAGCATCATGACCTGGGCAATGTTCGGAGACGTCGACAGCCCCTGCCACTGCCACTCCACAGCGACCGACCAGGGATCGTCGACCTCCACCACGGGAATGGCGCAGTCCGGATCCTGGATCACCGACCCGATGGATCCCAGCTCAACCGAGCAGTCCGGCGGTTCGATCACCACCGGTGGCTGCGCGGTATCGGGCGCGATGACGAGTTCTTCCTGCGGCTGAATGTCATACTCAGAGCAGGCTGACAGGAACAATCCAATCCATACTGGCATACCGACACCGTATCGCGCATTACCATCCCCTATGGAACAAAAACGCTCATGAGCCTCTGGTGGATGGTTTCGGCCGCGCTCGCCTGGCCGCTCCGCGGCCCGGAGGGGGTGACGTTGGAGCAGGACGTGGACGCCGCCCAGATCTTCGCGGCGCAAACGCTCTCCTCCACCGCTCGGATCGATACCGATCCAGACGCGCTGGCGCAGGTCGCAGCGACGACGCTGGCGTACCTTCGCACCCGGGCCAGCGACGATCCGTTGGCGGTTCATCCGGGTTTGCTGGGCGAGTTGGGCGTCACGCTGCGAGACGTCGAGCGCACCCTGGAGACGATCATCCACCTCGCCCAGACGGATCCGGACGCCCTCACCGATCCGGCGCAGCTCGCAGAGCGGTTCGTCTACTACAGATGGCGCCCGGACCGAGCCGCCGCGGCGGCTCGTGGCATCCAGCTCCCCGCCGATCGCATCCGGATGACCCGGTACCTCGTCTACCAGTTCCCCGGCAGCCCGACGAAGACCGCGACCTATACACACGCCCTGTACGCACCGCCGCACGATGAAGGGGGAATGAGCCGAGCCGAAGCCGACGCGCGGACCGAGAAGGGCATGCGCCACCAATACACCCGCGGTGAGGTCATGTCCGGCGTCTACGAGCCCAATGGCGCTGCAGCAGGCGGCGCGGCGCCGCTGGTCTGGCTGACCCGTCGCGGCGTCTACGAGGCGATGATGCAAGGCACCATCGAGGTCACCCTCCCCGATGGGCGGACGCAGATGTTCAACGTCGACCGCCCCAACGACATGCCGTACGTTCCCAGCGTCCGCGATCCGTCGAAGCAGGACCGGTACTGGTATTTTGCGCCGGTCGCGGGGGTGATGGGGTGGGGTGAGGATCGGGCCCACAAGGTGGCCCTCCAGCCGCTGGTCTCCGTCGCCGGAGACGTCTACAACCTCGGCCTGGGCAAGATCGTGGCGCTGGAACGGGGGGGCGTGATGCGCCTGGCGGTCCTCGCCGACACTGGCGGCGCCTTCCAACCCAACCTCTTCCAGCTCGACCTGTATACCGGCGCCTACCCCTCCACGTCCGCATTTCAGACGGCGACGCGCGACCTGCCGGCCACACCACAGGCGGGGATCTTGATCGCCCGACGACCGGCCACGACAGGAGGGATGCAGCCCCTGCCCTGATCGCGACTCAAGCAGCGCTGACCCGGTTCCTGCCATTGTTCTTGGCGCGATAAAGCGCCTTATCGATGCGCCGATAGAACGCCGGAGCGCTCTCGTTGCCCAAGAGGACCCCAACCCCGAGCGAGATGGTCACGCGGAAGGTCGTGCCCTCGGCGGAGAAGCACATCTTCTCGATGTCTGCCCGGACGCGCTCCGCAATCTTGCGCGTCCGCTCCTCGCCGATTTTCGGGAGCAGGGCGGCGAACTCCTCTCCACCGATGCGGGCGACGACGTCGCTGTTGGCGCGTAGCAACCGGCTGAGGCGTGCGGCGACGTTCTTGATGACCTCATCGCCGGTCGGGTGTCCCCAGGTGTCGTTGATGTGCTTGAAGTGATCGATGTCGATCAGGATCAGGGCCAGCGGAACCCGATCGGAGCGCGTCGACCGGATCAGCTCCTCGAAGGAGGCGTCGAATGCGGCCCGGTTGTACAGGTTGGTCATCGGGTCCCGGGCGAGCTCTGCGGTGACCTGCTGGAGAACCTCGTTCTGGCGCTCGACGACGGCATGGAGGGCGTCGACCTCCTGGCGAGAGCGCAGCAACGCCGCGTTGAGGGCGTCGGTCTCTTCGCGGAGGTTCTCTACGTCGCGCATGGCGTCGAGCCGCAGCTGTCGGAGGACCTCTGGATCGTGGTTCTGGCGCAGCCGGATGGCCAGGGCGTCGAGCCCGGAGCCCAGGCTTCGTCCAGCGTCTTTGGCGTCCCCCAGGGCGTTGGACAGCGCACCAGCCAGCCGCACCAGCTCCCGCCGCTCGGCCATGGCCCGCTCGCGGACCGGCCGCGCGATCCGACGCAGCTCCTCCATCCGCCCGGAGATCCGCTGGGCGTCAGCGACGCGCGGCTGCCAGGGGATGGACTTGATGGCTGCGTGAAGGTGCTGCTGGAGCCCCTCGTCGATGAGGCTGGCGAGCATCATCGTCTCGGCCATCGCACGCATCGCCGTCCCGTATACACCGGTGTCATGGCGTTCACCGCCGCCGGCACGCGACGGCGGCGCGGCGCCCAGGGACTCGAGCTCGCGCATGAGCCCGGTCGGAACCGGGGGGCGCTCCAGGCGAACCAGCAGGCGCTCGATGCGTGCCCGACGTGTCCCTTCCGCAGAGACCCGCATCAGGTCGAGCGTGTGCAGCAGCGCATCGCGCAGCAGCGTGACCTCGACGTCATTATCCGTATTGCGAGAAAACCATCCCATCACTCAACAAGACGGCTGTCGCACGCAAAAATTGACTCCCATCTCTCTATTCGTGGCACGTTTCACATTCGCATCGCAGAGAGACGCGACACCGCCGCGCGCAGCCGCGCCAGGGTCGGCACCTCCTGCCCCTTGATGGTCACCGCGAAGTAGTGTACAGACGCAACCTCCAGGTCACCCAGATGAGACATGCCTGGCGTGGACCGCAATTCGTCATGTTGTACCCCACTGATCACGACTGCCCCGACACCCTCACGTGCACAGCGGAGCATCAGCGCGCTGTCTGAGAACTCCCCGGCGATCGTGGGTTGGATCCCATGTCGCAGCAGAAACGCATCCACCTCTCGACGCAGTCGGGGCTGCGCCGCCACGGTCGGCACCAATAAGGGCGTCGACGCCATCCCTGAAGGAAAATCACCGCCGACCCGGCTGAATCGATCATGGGCCCAGATCTCTACCCCACAGGATCCCAGCGGGTGGTACACCATCACCGTCGCGGCGGCGGGATCGCCTGAGCGATCGGTGAGGACCAGATCCAGTCGACGCAGCGCGAGGTCGGCCAGCAGCTCGTCGACCCCACCCCGTCGACACACCAACCGGACGTCTGCGCTCGTGGCGGCGAGCAACGGCGCAGAGAGGGCGCCCGGAACCCCATCGGCCACGCCGACGCGCAAGACCGGCGCCGCTGGCGGCGCGCCGTCATCTTCCAACGCAGCACACAATGCCTGCCCAACCGAGAAGATCTCATCGGCGTACTCCAGCACCATTCGCCCGGTATCGGTGAGCAACATCCCCCGGCCACGGCGCTGGAACAGCGGGCGGCCCACCGCGGTCTCGAGCTGCCGGAGCTGTGCGCTGACGGTCGACGGCGCCAGCCGCAGCCGCTGACTCGCCCGGGTCAGGGAGCCTTCATGGGCGGTGATCCAGAAATACTGCAGGTGATGATAGTTCAGCCAATCCCGACCATTCATCCAGCGCGCCTACCACGGAAGCGGAATATCGAGCATTTCTTCATCGTCGGGATCCGGGGACTCCAGGCTGGACAGGGCGAACCGCTGAAACAGCTCCCGGAAGTCTGCGTACGCCTGATCGATCACCGCGATATCAGACTCATCACGCGCCCGGGCCAGCTCGACGATGAGGCCCGACAGCAAGATCCGAATCAACACCGCCATCCGCGCCGGCGGGATCGTCAGCTGGTCCGCCTGTGTGCCGAAGACCCGTTGGATGCCGTCCTCCAGAAGGGTCGTACATTCCCGATAGAACCCCTCCAGCCGAGACGCCGTGGGGCTGTCCGGGTGTGTCGGCTGCGCCAGAATCCGCACCACCAACGGCGCCCCCCCCCGCAGCGTATAGACGGCGTTCCAGAGCGAGTCCAAGGCCATCAATGCCGGCGCCAACCCCTGATCACCGCGGATGGTACGAGAGACGAATTGTCGGTGGATCTCGCGGAAGGTCAGCCGTTGGGTCTCAATCAAAAGATGGGCACGTGCCCGGTCAATCCGACGCGGTGGTGGTTTATGCAGTTCGCGACGCGTGATGGACGGCCGGATCCGTCGCGCAGCGGCGAACAGGAGCCGATGAAGGTGGCGGGGTTCATGCCGTCGCTGGGCCATCTCTGTCAGTTTAACCCGACCACGGCTTCGCTCAGGCCAAAGCGTCCATCGTCCGGTGCCACTCGACACCCATGATCTTCGGGAGATCGGCTGGCAAGCCGCGTCCACCGATGACCACCCGGTTCGGCGACACTTCATTGAGGCGCCGCGCAAAAGAAGCCAGCTCATCCGGGTTGTGGGGCATCATCACAGACACACAGGTCATCTCAGGGTTCTGCTCAGCCACCAGGGTGCACAGCTCTTCCAGCGGCACGTCCGCGCCCAGAAACAGGATGCGCTTGCCCCGAAGCGCCAGCAGCACTGCCAGGGCCAACAACCCCATGTCATGACGCTCGCCCGGATACCCTGCACAGACCGCCAACGGACCGTGCCGCGGACCGCATTCCATACTCAACAACATCGCGACCAGCTGCTCCCGACAAAAGCCGCTGATGTAGTGCTCCTGCGTGATCGAGATCTCACCGTTGCACCACCCCTCACCGACCGCCCGGAGCATCGGGAAGTACACATCCTCGATCTGTTGACGATAGGAGACCGCGCTCAGACGCTGAACCAGCCGATCTGCCATCGTCCGGTCATACGTCAACAATGCGCTCATCAGCTGCTCGGAGATATGAGACAGGACCGGCTGGTCCACATCCCGAAGCGCCGCCCGCTGCGCGCTGATCTGAAGCATCGAGATCGCTTCGCTGACCTTGTGCCCCTCATCGATCAGACGCTTCACCTCCCGCAGCTTCGTGACGTCTGCCTCAGAGTATTCGCGATACCCGTTCGACTGACGCGCAGGAGTGACGAGGCTGTACCGTCGCTCCCACGCAAGGAGGGTGTTCCGGGGAACCCCGAGCATGTCTGAGACGGTTTTGATGCGGTAACCCATAATGGTCCGGGAGGGAGCTGTTCAGTGAAGGCAGATCAGGGATCTGAAGAGGGTGGCGGGGTGAATGATTTTGACAACTTCTACTTTACTATGTACACCGATGGGGATGTCCTGCAAGTCCTCTGTACACGGTCTGTATTGACCTCTTTTTTTAGCCAGCAAAGCAACCTATCGTCAACCCGATCGCAATCCTGAGGCGCCAGAGACCCTGATATCGAGCCTTTGAAGCGGTTGAACGACCCATGAACATTTGAATGCAATTGACGGCTTTGGAAGCGCACTTCGTTTGAATTACGTTTCAACATGAGCGTAAGGATGTAAGAAATCTCGCTGCCTTTCGAGTGGGCTGAGATACAGATCAGGGCTCGACCACAGCGACCCGTACGGTTCCGGTCCGCCCGAACGTCTCCGGGTGGTACATCTCCTCTGCCTTCGCCGGAGGGACCACGAACACACCCGGCGTAGTGGCCCGCGCCACATAGGTGTACTCATACACTCCGCCCCACAATCGGGTTGCAAAGGCCTCAACCCGCTCATCGCGCAGGTTCTCATACGAGTACCAGGGTCCCCACCACCAGCGGCCCGGGAACGTCTTGGGCGACCCGGGCGGTGGCAGCGACTCCGTCATCGCCAGCTCCGGGTTCAAGACCTCGAATCCTGCTGGCAGCGGATCGACCAGGGCCACATGAGACCGCCGGCCCGGCGCCGCCATCGTGACCCGCGCCCGCACCCGCGCGCCGGCTCGCACCGTCCAGCTCCCGTCCGGGTTTGCGATCACGTCTTCTGGTTCATCGACCGCTTCATAGGTTCGCGTCACCGCGAAGCCCGCCTCTCGTGGCTCCAGCTCCAGCGACCGCGGCGCATACCGCATCCCGATCCGGTAATACAGGCGACCCACGCCCTCATGGCTCATGATGACGTCCCCGCCGGCCTCCTGCATCCAGGCCATCGGAGCGTTGATGTGTGCCTTGTCCGTAGAGCGCCCTTGGAAGGTCTGTGACCCGGCCAACCGATCGCCCAACCAGACCCGCGCCACCAGATCCGGTGTCGTCCCCTCGAAGGTTCGGAAATATCGATCCATCGCCAACAACACGAAGGCGTTGTCTTGCGTCGACCCCCACTGCCCGCGGGTTCGATCGCCCAACACCCCCTCGACAAGCTTCGGAATCAGGGGCGACTCGGGGCGAACCCGAACCAACGCGTCTAGCAAAATCCCATCTGTCCGCCGATTCGAGTGCAAAATCAGATCGTCGCCCTCGGTGTACCGGGTCACAAAGTGGGCCGCAGCCGCGGTCTCAGAGACTTGATTGTTCATCCGACGAAGGATCGCCTCTACCGATTGGGTCGCCCCGCTCTGGTGCAAGGTCGGCAGCAGCCAGCCCAACGCCTCCAGAGCGCCCTTATCGGCGCCGAGGTCCCTGACCAGCCGCCGCGCCGCGGCCCCGTCGACGTCTCCGTCCAGGTGCCGGATGTAGACGGCATAGGCCTCCAGGACCCGACGGATCTCCGGGCCATAGCCTGACGGGAACCGACGCTGGATGTCCTGGAGATAGGTCATCAGCCGCGCCTCCATCCTTGAATCCACGGCGTACCCCTTCTCCTTCGCCCGTACGACCGCATGGGCGACATGCAGGGTGAGGAACGGCCAGGACTCCTCTCCCTGACGCCAGAAGCCGAACCCGCCGTCCGGATTCTGCCGCGATCGCAGCTCCTCCAGGTCAGCCGTGACGTTCGCGCTCAGCGCCTCTGCGTCGGGGAGGCCCTCTGCGTCGAAGGCGGTCAGCACATCCCGCAGCGCCGCGACCGCCAGCACCCGCGACGCGATCTGCTCCGAGCAACCGTACGGATAGTCCACCAGATGGATCACCGCGTCCGTCAACGCGCCCACCGCCGTCGTCGACGTCGTCACCTCCAAGCCGCCGAACTGGGGGAAGACGTCATCGGGCACGACCACCGGCTGTCGGATCGCGGCGATTCCACCGTCGTTGTCCAGGACCCCGTAGGTCGCGAACGCCTCCGAAGTCGCCGGCGTCCACACCGGCAGCGACACCTCGGCTGCGTCCGAGAAGTCGCCCGCAGACACTGCCACCTGGAACCGCGCTGTCCCCGCAGCGTCCGTCTTCGCCGGGAAGCGAACCTCTGCCCGATCGCCCGCCGCCACGGTCAGGCGGCGCCCCGATGATGCCGCGCCCTGTGAGGGATCGTCGGTGAACAGAGCATTGGTCGCCTGCACCGCCAGCGAGACCGCCATCGGTTCATCCGTCTGGTTCTGCACCACCACCGGCAGCTCGAACCGATCCCCGAAGTTCAAGAACCGCGGCGCCGCGGGACGGATCATCAGCGGCAGCCGCGCGGTCACCGTCGACTCTGCAGAGCCGAACCGGTTCTCGCCCGCCGCCACGATCGCAGTGATGCGGTACCGCGTCAGGTTATCGGGGACCTCCAGCCGCAGCCGCGCCTCTCCCTTCGTATCCGTGACTGCCGCAGGAACAAACATCGCCAACGGATCGAAGTTCGACCGCACCGCGATCACACCGCCTGATGCATCCTGGCCCATGTCCCGGTCGGCCATCGCGAACAGCATCGCCGGCTTGTTGAATGAACGACGTACGCCAGTGGCCGGACTGGGGGCGGCTGGCGGAGCCAAGGCGCCCCCCATGGGCATAAACCCCGCCTCTTCCAGCTCGATTTCATCCGGCGGAGGCGGCGCCATCGCACCGGTCGCGCCGATGATGTCCTCCGGATCCTCCAGATAGACCCAGCGGTGCAGCCAGGTCTCCCGGGTGTCTTCCGGCCGCTGTGGGTAGAATGCCGCCAGCGGATCGCCGATTTTGTAGCCGGTCAGCGCCAGGACAGACTCATCCACCGCGACCACCACGACCTCTGCGTCAGAGACCGGCTGGCCGTCCGCGTCCGTCACCGTGACCCGCAGCGGCGTCTCACCGCCCGGCACCAGCGATGAAGACGCTGGCGTCACAGCGACCGTCAGCGCCCGGCGAAGCGTTGAGACCGACAGGTTCAGCTCGCCGGTCCCATACGCCGGCTGCTGGGGCAGATCCGCTCGGCCCTCGCCGGAGGCGTCCCGCCGCAGCTCTCCGCCGACCACATCCACCTGGACGAAGACGTTGGGGACGTATTCATCGCGGATCGGAACGTTCAAGACCAGCCCCGAGGCGTCCAGCCGATGCCGCTCCGTATGCACCACCCCGCTGCGGCGGACGGTGACCAGGACCTCAGCCGGCGTGATTGGGGATTGCACCAGGATCTCAGCCACGTCGCCGGGCACATAGGTCTCCTTGTCTGGCACCAGCGTGACCGACGACGCGCCCACCCGACGCGGGGCCTTCGCCTCACCGCCCGAAACCCAGACCGTGCTCACCGTCTCATTCGGCCGCCCGAGGTCATCGGTCACCCGGGCCGTGATCTCGAACGAGCCGCCCGACTCCGGGGTGAAGGTGCAGTCCCGAGCCGATGTCGCCGAGGTCACCGAGCAGGCGTGCTCCTCTGCGACGGACTCTACCCACCGCCCGGCCTTGTCCGGCCCCCACGTCTTGCGCACGATCTCCACGGCGATGGGGTGGCCGGCTTCCAGGTTGCCCGCCACATCGACGGCGATAAGGTCGAGCTTCACGGGCATATCTCCAGGATAGAACGGCCGGCTCGGCTTCACCCCGACATACACCGATGATGGGTGGATGAGGATCGTCTTCGACCCCGAGAAGGTCTGGCGGTTGACATCGGTGACCGACGCCGACACCACCACAGACAGCGGTCGCGGATTCGCCAGAGACTCCGCTCGAAGCGACAGCCGATGGGCGCCGCTGGCGTCGGTCTTCCCGGAGAATTGTTCATAGAGGCTGCCCCCGTAGGAATCACGGTAGAGCCACCACGGCGTCCACTTCCCGAAGCGATACTCATCCCGGTTGGGCGGCGTAAACGTGGTCGTCGATGCCTCTGCGCTCCAACCCACCACCGCTCCGGGCAAGACGCCGCCGGCGTAGTAGCTGGCCGACGCGGTGAGAACGATCTCATCACCGAGGGTCACCACGTCTGGCGGCGCATTCACCGAGACTTCGAATTCGGGCCGCCGAAACGCTTCGATCCGAATCGAGTGGCTCCGCTCGGTGTGGCCCGGCACACGGAAGACCAGCTGGCCATAGCCGAGGTTGATGGTGTCCGGCAGCGCCAGCGCCAGGTCAAAGCCGCCGAGCCGCGTCAACGATGTCGTGCCCTTCGCCACCTCATTGCGTCGGCTATCCAGAAGCTGCCACGCCACCTCGGCGTCTCCCAGCGCGGCCGCCGTCGTGTCGCCGCCCTCGTTGCGGTCGATGGCCCGGATCCATCCCTTGACCTGGACCGTCTCGCCGGGGCGATACAGCTGGCGATCGTCGAAGATGAACCAGAGCAGGTCCGCCGCGGCCGATCGCTGGACCCACCGGGCGCCGCCATACCATCGCCCCTCCCGCTCAGGGATGAAGGCCACATCCCCCCCCTTCCGCGCGATAAGGATGGTCTGCTCTTCGGCATTGGCGGTGGGGACTTCGATCTCCCCCAGGCCGCTCGCGTCCGTCTTCACCGCGGCGCCGTCGACCGGGAAGAGCGAGAGGCTCGCCCCTTCGATCGAGGCGCCGTCTTCGAGCTGTGCGGCCCATCCGATCAGGGTCTCCCGGTCCACGACGGCGGTGAGGGCAATCTCAGTGCCCTGCACCCAGCTCAGGGCGTGCTGTTGGCGGTACCGCTGCCGCGGCTGCTTCATGGGCTCCGCCCACAGCATCAGTTGACCATGCCAGGGACGCTGCTGGAGACCCGGACCATTGCGCCGCACGGGATGAAGAATGAAGAGGTCATCACTGCGGTCGATCTGTCCGCCCATCTCGATGAGGGCATCGGTCAAC
>JBCBLB010000602.1:0-5964 GCA_038520555.1 Myxococcota bacterium
TGCGGGGATATCGGCACAGGCTTCGCCCCGATGCGACCGGACACGCGACGGTCGCTCCTGCTGCGCCTTCTGCAGGCGCTTTTGCTGCTGAACCATCGCCGTATAGCCCTGAGCGTCACCCGACACGGTCTCCCTCCTTGTTTTTTCCGATACGGATTATCTGAGCCCTGGATTTCATGTTTTCTGTCGATTGTTGGCGTCTGCCGACGCTGACCATCTGCTCTCCGATACCGTGCGGGTCTGGTACACTGTCATATCCCAAACCGCTTTTTTGGAGGATGATGTGTCGACGTATTCAGAACAACGTCAACAAGCGCTCAGCGAGCCCGGGGCATTCTGGCTTGAGCAAGCCCAACGGCTGGCCTGGATGGAGCCACCCACCCAGGCGATGGGAGCGGTTGATGGACGACAACGGTGGTTTCCTGACGGCGTCCTCAACACCTGCCACCTCGCCCTTGATGTGCACGTTGACGCTGGGCGGGGCGATGACCCCGCCCTGATCTACGACTCTCCGGTTACGGGGACGAAGAAGACGTACTCCTTCCGCCAGCTCCGGGATGAAGTCTCTCGATTCGCTGGCGCATTGCGCCAGATCGGAGTTGAGAAGGGGGATCGGGTCATCATTTATATGCCCATGATCCCCGAAGCGGCCATCGCCATGCTTGCGGTTGCACGGCTGGGCGCCATCCACTCCGTGGTCTTCGGCGGGTTTGCTCCCAATGAGCTGGCCGTTCGGATTGATGACGCCAGACCCAGGGTCTTGTTGACGGCGTCCTGTGGGATCGAGATCACCAGAGAGATCCCCTATAAGGACCTGGTGGACGCTGCCATCGAAGCGAGCCAGCATCCTCCGGATCGGGTGGTGGTCTTTGAGCGGCCCCAACATCCCCTGACCCTCTCTGGGGATCGGGACCTGGACTGGTCGACCCTGATGGCGGTTGGCAAGCCTGTGGATCCGGTCCCCGTCAAGGCGACCGATCCGCTCTATATCCTCTATACGTCGGGGACGACGGGGCGTCCCAAGGGCGTTGTTCGTGACAACGGCGGCTACGCCGTCGCCCTCCGCTACAGCATGGCCGCCATCTATGGCGCAGATCCTGGCGATGTGTACTGGGCGGCCAGCGACGTGGGCTGGGTGGTGGGCCACTCCTATATCGTGTATGCGCCGCTGATCACGGGCTGCACCACCATCCTCTACGAAGGCAAGCCCATCAGGACCCCCGACGCTTCAGCGTTCTGGCGGGTCATGAGCGAGCACCGGGTCAACGTCTTCTTTACGGCACCTACGGCGTTTCGGGCCATCAAGAAGGTCGACCCGGATGCGACGAAGAAGGCCGGCCATGACATCAGCAGCCTCAAGGCCGTGTTTCTCGCCGGGGAGCGTCTCGATCCGCCCACCCTCTCCTGGTTGAACGGCATCCTGGACGTGCCGGTCATCGACCACTGGTGGCAGACCGAGTCGGGCTGGCCGATGGTCGCCAACCCCTTCGGGCTTGGCATGATGACCGTGAAGAGCGGCTCCGCCGGTGTCCCGGTGCCCGGCTACGATGTGCAGATCGTCGACGAAGAGAGCCACCTCCTCGGTCCCCGCGAGATCGGAGACGTCGTGGTGAAGCTGCCGCTGCCGCCCGGCTGTCTGCCGACCCTCTGGCAGGATGATGCCCGGTTTGAGGACGCCTATCTGGCGCCACACCCCGGCTTCTATCACACCGCAGACGGCGGGTACATCGATGAGGACGGCTATGTGTTCATCATGGGGCGAACCGACGACAACATCAACGTCGCAGGCCACCGTCTGTCGACCGGCGAGATGGAGGAGATCGTCGGCGCGCACCCTGCGGTCGCCGAGTGCGCCGTGGTCGGCATCGCGGATGCGCTGAAGGGACAGCTGCCCGTCGGCTTCGTGGTCCTCAAGGACGGTGTCGCGCCTGATCCGATCGGCATCGAGCGGGAACTCGTCGCCACCATTCGCGCCGAGATCGGGCCCATCGCCTGTTTTCGTCAAGCCCTCGTGGTGGGGCGGCTGCCCAAGACCCGCTCGGGGAAGATCCTTCGAAAGACCATTCGTCGTATCGCGGATCAAGGCAGCGCCCCGGTACCCGCAACCATCGACGATCCGATCATCCTCAAAGAGATCCAGGCCGCGATGCGGGCACGGGGGGTGGGGGTCTTCGGCCCCCGGTCCGACTGAGCGTTACTCGACGCGCTTCCACTGTTGGGTACGTGAGAGGAAGGACAGCCCGATGTCCCCGCGGACGTTGAGGGTGTTCGGATCGCTCTCTTCCAGCCACATGGTGCAGTTGTAGATCTTGCCGTTGCCCGGGTCGAGGATCTGGCCGTTGCCCCAGTACTCCTTGACCGGCGACATCCCGGTGATGATCACCATGCCGTTGACCTTCTGGTCCTTTCGGCTGTCTGTACATTCGTCGCAGACCGGATCCGGCTCCTCGCCCGGATCCCGGTAGAGGTGTACGATCTGGCCGAACAGCTGGCCATTTTGCTCGTAGATTTTAACCTTTGAGCGGGGCTTTCCGCTTTCGTCGTCGATGGTCTTCCAGGTGCCAACATAGTCCGCCGCCCAGGCCGGCAGCGAAAGCAACAGGGCACCCGCGACGGTTACCGTGCGGAGCAGTCGGGTTGTGAGGGACGTTTTCATCGGGGACCTCCATCTGTACGGGGGGATACACCAGCCTACCACAGCCCTTCAACCCTCAAGCGATGAAGAACCTGCCCGCAGATCTGCCACCATCGCCAGCGCACCCAACAACGGGATCACCGCTGCGGTGGCCACCGCATACTCACTCCGCCGAGGTTGGACGACGATCCCAGCCGTCACGAGCTCCTTGAGGTGATGGTACAGCTTCCCCGTCGAGCCCACAGACAGGCGTGCTTCGATGTCCTGGGCCTTCCTGGGGCCTTGAAGCAGCGCCAGCACGATCTGGATGCGAAGCGGATGGCCGAGCGCCCCCAGAACCTGCGAGGCGAGGTCGGCGTCGATGCCCACCAACGATGCCGCTGGGTGGATCGTCTGCCAGACGGCACGTCGCCCGCTGATGTTGACCGAACCCGATAGCTGCACCGATCCGTTGACGCGCTCGTCGCCGGGAACCTGGCGGAGGCGAGTGAGCAACGCGATGTCAACATCCGCAGACGATGGCTTGAGCAGCGCCTCCAACGCTGCCACCCGCGCCTCCAGTCGAGCGATCCGATCGTCACTCATCCCCGATCAACGCCCCGATCGCTTCATTGGTGGCCTCTCCGTTCGCCACGTTGCTGACCGCGAGGTAGCCCCTGCCGTCTTCTGGGGACAGCCACGTCACCGCGAACCACATCGTGTTGCTGCCCGCGTGCGTCAGGATGGGGCCGTCTGCCCAGGGGCGCTCGACGACGCCCCACCCGTGGGCATACGCTTCTTCACCAACGGGGGCATGCATTCGCTCAAAATCCGCGTCGGTCAGACCCAGCGCGCCAGCACCCCTTCGGAGGTGGAGCGACAAGAATCGCCCCCAGTCGATCATCGGACAGTGCACCGTCCCCGCCGGGCCGAGCCCGGTGGGATTGTCGCTGACCATCCCATTCGGATCCACTGGCGTCAGTCTGCCAGACTTCCCCGATTGATGACCCCAGGGAGCCTCACCCCGCGGCGCTCCAAATCCGCAGCCGGACATCCCCAATGGGTCGAACAATCGTTTCTGCATCAGCGTCTCCCATGACTGGCCGGTTACCGACTCCATCGCCGCACCGACCAACATATAGCCAGCGTTCGAGTATGCAAAACCGCCGGGCTCAGTGTCTGGTGGCTGGCGGAGCAGCTCCCCGGCGAACCAGGCCCGTGCGCCTTGACTGTCGTTGTTTCTTGACCACAACCCAGCCCAGAGCGCTGGATGCTGTTCCAGCAGGTTTTTGGACGCCCCGCCCCGATGGTGGAGGAGCTGCTCTATCGTCACCTGCCGCCACGCCGTCGCCATTTCAACGTCTGGAAAAACATCCGCTAACGTCGTATCGAGACCGATGTCGTGATCCTTCGAGAGGACGGCAAGCAGCGTCGCGGTCATCGCCTTTGTGTCTGAACCCAGGTGGAACGGATCGTCTGGACGCGCGCCAGATGCGCGATCGTTTCGTCTCAGCCCCACCGCGCCCATCGCGGTCACGCCGTCTGCTTCGACGATCGCCGCTGCAAGTGCCGGTACCCCATGCCGCTCACGGATGTCCTTGAGCAATGCGGAGATGTCTTCAATCTGCGGATCGGACGGTGCCATCGGTGGGGGTGCCTGGATCGGGGGTGAACTCGTGCATCCGAGGAGCGTGGTCAGGAAAACCACCATCATCGTTGTCTCCCATTCTGTTATTTTAAAATAACAGAATGGGACCTCCTCGACGAACCCCAAAAGACCAAACGGGCGACCGGCCTGGTTGTCCTCATCCGATTCGATGGCTACTCTGCGATCTCGATGATCTGGACCCCGTCCACCCCCTCTGGGATCGCTGAGGCCATGCCCTTTACACCAGAAATCCGCGTGCTGCCTGCTCCCGCGACGTGTCCAGACGGCGGCGCCAGGCGGATCGGATCATAGGATCCCATCGCCAGCGGGTTGTTGACCACGATCCAGGGGCCCACGCCGACACCGGCCGTCGCGGTCTCTATCGCCTCCTCCTGCGCCATGGACCCGCTCGCCGTCAAGCACCCCTCATAGCCGGTGTCATCGAGCATCCAGCGATCCTGGGGCGAGACGAATTGCCGCTCTGGAGGCGCAGAGAACAGATACCGTGGGGCCTCCAGGATCGCGTGGACGTTCGCTTCAGCGGCAAACGCCTGGATCGCCTGTTGCCAGGGGCGCCCCAGGCCCGGCGCGAGGATCTGAGACAACGACACCCCCTCGAAGATCGTGGACAGCCAACGAGGGTGCTCCTCCGGCTTCGCCTCGATCTCTGGCGACAGCGCGACGGTTGCTTGCTCTCCGCCGTTTTCGAAGAAGCCCCGAAGCGCCAGCTCCAGCCGAAGCATCCCGGGATGGTTGCGCACCCAGAAGCGCCAACACTCCTTCGTCGCATCATCGAGTTCGTCGTAGGTCATCGGGACGTTTCGGACCAACCGCCTTCCGCTGATGGCGTAGATCTGGGCGGCGAGGCGCTCTGTCCAGGCGATATAGTCCTCGATGGAGTCGATGTCGACGGGTACCGGGTCGAAGGCCCTGGACTGCACTTCGATGGAGACCTCGACGACTGAGCCGTTGTTGATCAAGACGTCCCGATCGGGAGCGATCCCCTCTGCGACTGCGGCGTGTGCGAGCATCGTCATGAAGTCGTAGATGTTCGCACCCCGCTTGAACTCCCACTGGGGCTGTCCAGCGAGTTGCACCTCTCGGACGAAGTCGTCTTTGGCCGGTATTGTGAGGAAGACATCGCGGCTCAACGTCAACCGGATGGTGTCCGGATCGCGGATCGGATCGACGGTCCACTGCCCGGCGAGGGTGGTGTCGATGAAGGCCTGCACCCAGGACTGGTCGTCTCGATGGGGGCGAACCATGCCCGGTCCCCCAAACGACAACAGGCGGCTCCACGCCAGGGCAGGGTGCCGGTCCTCATAGGGAATCCAGCGCTCCTGATCCTCGCTCAGCCAGAACCCATATGGGCAGAGGAACACCCCGACGAAGCCGGTGCGGCCGTCCCGTTCTGGGGCAGCCGCTGTGGTCGGGGGTGCCGTCTGTGGGGCAGGGGGACCATCCTGCTCCAAAATCACGGTGAGCGCATCGATGAATTGTGGGGCGAGGATGGCGTGCCCCTGATCACGTAGCCGCTGCAACAACAACAGGGCGTCTTGTTTGTTCATACAACCTCCGGACGAGCAGTCTATACCGTGGTCGCTCATCTTTTCGGAAGCCCTTCCGATACCCACCATGATGGAATGGGTGAAGAGCGATGCATCGGTTGATTCTCATTGAGAAGAACGTCAAGAAGCGTGAA
>JBCBLB010000391.1:0-9351 GCA_038520555.1 Myxococcota bacterium
ACGACGATGTCGATGGCTGTCTTGTCCAGCTCGCCCCGGCCGTCGAGGGGGGAGCGCCAGCCGCTGGGCTCTTCGTAGACCAGCTCTTCGTTGAAGTCGTCCTCGCCCAGGTCCAGCCCGAGGAAGTCGTTGCTCTGGACGTACGCGTCAGAGATGGGCTGCATGGCGGAGGGGCCGCTGACCGAGCCGAGCACCAGCCGCGGCCCGCGATATTGGGCGGCGATATCGCGGGGCACCATTCGCGGCGTCTCCGGGTCGAGGACCCGGATCGGCGTGTCGAGGACGGCGCTGAAGACCACCGCGTCCTCACGGGTCCGCGGCCCCATCGCGGCGAGCAGGACGTCGCCTTCATTGGTGAGCAGGGCCAGCTCTTCGTCCATGCCCTCATAGGTCGGCAGCCGCTCCAGGCTGCGGACCGAAGAGAAGGGCACCGTCTCAACCCGGGTCGCCCGTGTGCCGTCGAACCAGACGAACATCACCGACGACGAGCGGGTATCGAGGATGATCTTGTCGGCCCAGGCGTTCTGTTGCTGGGCCTGGGCGGTCGTTATCGCAGCGCTCATCCAGGCGATCGTCCACACACTCACGGCAGCTCGCTCCTGTTCAGGTCGAGGTGTAGTCTATTCGCTGGGACCGGCGGTTGTCATCGGGTGTGCGCCCAGGGCGGTCCCCCAGCGACCGGTCAGGTGCGACAACAGCGCGCGCACCCGCGGGCGCTGACTCCGGCCTGGTGGGGTCACTGCGCGGATCGGGGCCGGCGGCAGCGACCAGCCATCGAGCCGCGTCACCAGCCGACCAGCCACCAGATCGTCACGCACCAGCCAGTCCGCCAACAGCGCCACCCCTTGCCCGGCGACCGCAGCGACGCGGAGCGCTTCGCTGGAGTCCGCCGAGAACCGCCCCCGGACCGACACCCGCTCCGCCCCACGGCCCTCACGGCGGAACGTCCAGATCGTCTGTGGGCGTCCTGGATGGCGCAGGCACCGGTGCCGTCGAAGATCGGCCGGCTCTTCCAGCGGCGGTGCGCCCTGAAGGTACCCTGGCGAGGCCACCAGCCGACGCGGCGTGCCCGCCAGACGGCGGCCGATGAAGCTTGACTCGACCGGCAGCCCCACCCGGATCGCCACATCAACCCCCGCTTCGACAAGGTTGATGTAGCGATCGCTGAACCGAACCTCCAGCTCGACCCGGGGATACTGCTCCAGGAACGCTGGCAGGTGCGGCAGGATGAATCGATGGCCGAACACCGCTGGGACGCTGACCCGAAGCCGTCCGGTCAGCTGCGGCGCAGACTGCTGCACATCGGCGACGGCTGCGTCATACCGGCCGAGCACGTCCCGGGCGTGGTCGTAGAAGCGCCGACCCGCGTCGGTCGCCCGCTGTTGGCGGGTGGTTCGATCCAGGAGCTTCACCCCCAGATCCGCCTCCAGTGATGCGATCCATTTGCTCACCGTCGATTGTTGGACCCGAAGCTCTTCCGCTACCCGGGTGAAGCTCTCCAGCTCGATCACCCGAACATATGCCTTCAACGCTGAGAGCCTATCCATTTTTGATTGATTCTATCATGGAATGAATCATAGTCGAAGGCTCCTATATATCCAGCATATTGGAATCGATACCTTCTCTGTGAACCCAACACAGAGGGACAACATGAGCGAAGACAACAACACGACGGTGGCGGTGCTCGGCCTCGGCGCCATGGGCGCCCGGATCGCACAGCGGCTATTGGATGCGGGGTGGCCTCTGGTGGTGAACAACCGGACGAAGGCCCGTGCAGACGCGCTGCTGGCCGCGGGGGCGGAGTGGGCGGACAGCCCGCGGATGGCCGCCACACAGGCCGACGTGGTGATCAGCATCGTGACCGATTCGCCAGCCGCTGAGGCGGTGTGGTTCGACGCTGAGCGGGGCGCTGCTCTGGGTCTCCGTCCCGGCCAGATCGCGATCGAAGCCAGCACGTTGACGCCCGCAGCCATCGCATCGATGGGCAGCCGACTCGCCGAGACCGGTGCGGTCTTTTTGGACGCGCCGGTGGTGGGCAGCCGGCCGCAGGCTGAGGCGGGCAAGCTCGTCAGCCTGGTCGGCGGGCCCGAAGACGCCGTGGAGGCGGCGCGCCCCATCCTGTCGGCCTACTCTGGCGGCGTCAAGCGGTGCGGCGCGGTGGGGCAGGGGACGGTGATGAAGCTGATGGTCAACGCCCTGTTCGGCATCCAGGTCGCGGCGTTTTCTGAGATCTTCGGCTTCGCCGAGGCACACGGCATCGACCCACAGACCGCTGCGGCGGCGTTGGGCGGTCTGCCGATCACCAGCCCGGCGCTGGCCGGCGTCTGTGGCCTGATCGCCCAGGGCCGCTACGCCCCGATGTTCCCCATCGACCTCGTCGAGAAGGACTTCCGCTATGCCCTCGACGCGGCGGCAGAGGCGGGGGCGCAGACGCCGGTGGCGGCGGCGACCCGGCGGGTCTATGCAAACGCCCAGCGCGAGGGGCTGGGCGCGCTGAATGTTCATGCGGTCGCGAAGCGCTATTTGAAGGACTGACTCCGTCTCAGACCTTTCCGCGTTGCCTCTCGAGGATGGTGCGGGAGAGCATCTGTTCGAGTCGGTCGGGCAGGTTGAGGAAGCGCAGGCCCAGCTGCTGACCGGTCGGCCATCCGGGGGTCAGGCGCACGCACTCGGCCTCCAGCGGGAGCCAGTGCTCCTCGATGAGCAGCTCCAGGAACAGGTGCTCGCCGGTCTGGATCTCGGCGTCGGTGTGGAGCTGGCAGCCGGACACCGACAGGTCGATGAGGTGGCCGTTGAGGCGGTCGCCATCGGGTACCCAGGTGTTTCGCCGCGGATCCAGGCGCAGCCGCCATGCGTTGACCGGCATCCGCAGGGCGATCCGGAAGGCGCTGCGCTGGTTGTAGAAGCGAAGGCTCTTCGGCGGGCGGAGCACAAAGACCTTGCCGGTTCGTGGGATCCGGATCTCTGGCGGCAGCGGCGCCACCCGAAGCAGCTGGGCGTCGAACTGGTAGATCCCATCCGGCCGGCCCACCTCGACGGTCAGGGTGGTCCCGTTCGGCGGCGGCGTCACGGTCTCGGGCAACACGACGCCGAAGCCGGACTCATGGTCGAGCAGCATCCCGGGGTAGAGGGCCAGCTCAAACCGGGCCCGATCGGACAGCCACACCGATCGGATGCCCTGGAGCAGGCGCTCCCGGTCTTCCGCGGTGGTCGGCCAGGACTGGGTGCGTTCCGGTGGGAGGCTGCGCTGCCAGAATTGCTCCACGAACTTCTCTCCTCCAGAGGGCTCGAACAGATAGGTCTGCCCGTCGCCCTCGGTGTGGATTCGGATGCGGTGAGAAGGCGCATCCTGGCGCTCCATCGCGGTCTGCGGGATCAGAACCGGCGGTTCGTCTGATCGGGTGGGATGAAAGGATACCTGCCCCGACTCCAGACACAACCCGCCCAGCTCTGCGAACCCCCGCTCGCGCCACCAGATCGCCGCGGTCTCGATGCGTTGTACGTCCTCAACAACGGATCGGGGCTGCGATCCCATGACCACCCGCCGCGCGATTCGATCCAGCAGCAGCCCCGCTGCGCTCAGCTTCAACACCACCGGACCGGGCAGGTCGGGGCTGTCAAGCGTCAGCTTCTCGCCCCGGACCTGCATGCGCTGAAGATGGGTCAGCGCGCTCTCCAACCGTGCTCCTCCTTGAATGGGCGCCACCAACAAGCGGGACGCCGTCAACGCCACAAACACCCTGGACAGCCGCAGCTGCGCCGGCCACGCCAGCTCCAGCGACGGCTCCTCCAGAAACAGCCGGGCGGCCGTCGCCGCGGTTCCCCGCAACCACAGCCCCCGCGTCCCCGCATGGACCTTCAGCCCCCGCGCGGGATCTCGGACGATCTCCTCCAGTCGGACGTCCCAGTGTGAGGAGATGCCCATCGCTCCGGCCAGAAGCCGTCCGCCGGTGTTCGCCCGGAACCGAAGCCGCCGATCCGTCAGCTGAAGCTCTCCGGTGACCCAACCCCACCGGGCCGGGCCACAGACCAGCAGCGGCTCGTCGCCGTCGAAGCGCTCCTCTTCCGCGTCAGGGGCATCGGCCTCCGGGTGGATGCGCGCCTGCAATCGGCGGCCGAGCACCGTGACGTTGGGGCCGTCGAACCATACCGCCTCATCCAACGTCTGCACCAACAGGCGGCCTTTTACCGGCGTCACCACCGCGGCGAGGACCGATGGGAGCGAAAGCTTCAGGGCGCGTTCGGCGTGCTCGGGATCGGGAGAGAAGTGCAGGGTGCTCTCATCCAACCAAAGCTCGCCCGCCACGCGGACGTCTTCGCTGATGAGCATCCAGCAGGGCGAGCGGGCGAGCGCGGGTCGGGGTGACAAACGGGGCATGCCTCAACTACTTCGGGTAGAAATCGTTGAAGTTAAGCCTTCCGCTGTGCGGATGCAGGCAACGTTCGCCACTGCTCGACCATCGCTTGATCAATGGTCACCGCGCCCGACAAGAACCGCTCCAGGTTGGGGAAGCTGTCATAGCCCCAGAACAGCTCGCCTCGGACCATCATGGTCGGAACCCCGAAGACCCCTCGCTGCATCGCTTCGGCCGTCGCGTCTCGGAGCCGCTGCTTTGCGGTCGGCGCCTTCGCGCGCGCCACCGCGTCTTTGACGCCCACGGATGCGGCGACGTGTTCGACGATCTCCGGATCGGTCACCCCCCGGCTTTCCGCCCAGGTCGCTTCATAGAGCGCGGAGATCAGCGCCATCCGGGTCTCATCGTCCATCTCCAGGCTGGCCACCCGCAGCGCCATCAGCGGGTTGAACGGGTGGGCGGGCGGCGCCTGCAGCGGCAACCGCAGGTGCGCCGCCGTACGCGCGACGTCATAGAACGTATAGATCCGCTTCGCCGGGATCTCTGCAGGGCCGCGGGTGTCGTTGGCGTTCAGCATCGCCGCGAACAGGATTGGGACCGGCACCACCGACACCCCATGGCGATCCGCCAGGGCATGGATCTGCGTCCAGGCGATGTAGGCATACGGTGAGATGAAGTCGAAGTAGAACATCAGCGTGTCGCGCATCGGAAACTCCAGGGTTGCGCTTTGGTTTATCGCTTCCCTGGAGGTGTCGGGTTTCTGTAAGCCCCTTCCATTCAAGGTGGGCGGGTCGCAGGCCGAAACGAGAGATCGAGGAGGATCGCTGTGCAAATCGGAAACACGACCGTGGGGGGAATCAACGCTGGGAGCGCGCGCGTCGGCTCGACCACGACGCCGCTCAGCGTTCGGCTGCGCGAAGCGCAGCAGACCATCATCCGGCAACGAAGCGGGTTCCGCGATGTGCTCTCGCAGCTCAGCTCGCTCGAGCGCGGCCTGAAGGGCCTCAACCAGACCTCGCGAAACGTCCGCCTGGTCCGCCGCGGCGATCCGGCCGCCTCCGTCCGTGGCGATGCCCTCGGGCTGTCGACCGTCGGTGCGCGCTCGACCCTCTCCACGACCGAAGAGATCAACACCCAGACCTCCTCCTATGACCCCGGCAGTGCGGTCTGGCGGGGCCAGCGGCTCGACGGCCGGTCGACAGCCCGCTCGACGATGCCCATCACGATCACCGGCGACTATATCGGCGATACCACCGAGACCCTCACCTTCGTCTCCCGACGGAACGCCAACCTCGGCGGGCGGATCCAGATCGACATCTATGACGGCTCCAACGCCCGCATCGACCGAGTGGACTGGGCCATCGGGACCTCGACCGCCGGCGCGACCCGGACCTCTTCGGTCACCGGCCTGACCCTTGAGCTCGGCGGCGGCGGCCGGCTCCGGGCCAACGACACCTTCCAGATCAACGTCAACGCCGACGATCCGCAGGACCTCGACCCCGACGTCGCCTTCAACGCCTCGCCGGGATTTGAGGGGGGGGTGTCGATCTCCACTGGCAGCTTCCAGATCAACGGCAACACCATCGCCGTCAACGAAGCCGACACCCTCAACGACGTCCTCACCCGGATCAACACCGCAGGCATCGACGTCACCGCGACCCTCGATGGGGACACCGTCAGCCTCTCCCGAGACACGGACGGAGACCTGGACATCGCCCTGAGCAATGACACCTCAGGTCTGCTCCGCGCGCTGAAGCTCGACGCGGCCGTCATCACTCGCGGCTCCATCGATGAGCGCACCGCCGCGATGGATCAGGTCGGCGCCTTCTCGACGGTCACCGCGGGATCGTTCACCCTCAACGGGCAGACCATCGCGGTCGATCCCACCGCGGACTCGCTGGAGGATGTCCTCAGTCGGATCAACAGCTCCGGGGCCAACGTCGTGGCCACCCTGTCCAATGACGCCGTCCAGTTTCGCGCGGCCAACGGGGAGGGCCTTGAGGTCTCGGGGGACACGTCCGGCCTGCTCGATGTCCTCAACATCGAGGAGGGGACCATCGAGGTCTCGGGGCCGACGGGCATCCGCGGATCGCGGAACGCCGCCCGGCGGATCTCTCGGGACGTCATCGACCTCGTCGATGACATCAACAGCATCCTCAACCCCGACGCCGAGCTCGACGACATCATCCGCGTCGACCGCATCGGCGTCCAGAGCAAGCTCCGCGGCGCCATCCGGACCGCCTTCGAGGACGTCGACCTCAACGCGGATGACAACCTCCTTGGGCTACAGTTCAACCTCGACGACGAGACCAAAGACGCGCTCACCATACGCCGCTCCGACCAGAAGCGGTTCGAAGAGCAGCTGCGCCGGAACCCGCGGGAGATGCGGCGGCTGCTGTTCGGCAGCGCCAACCGGGACGGACTCGTCGACCAGATGTTGGGCGCCATCTCCGCCGCGCGCGAAGATCTGCTCGGGCGTGTGGACGAGGTCAGCTCTGTGCTCTCCATCCGGGCCTGAAAAGGTCACGTCAACTGTGGAGCGTTCGGCTACACTACCGAGCGATGATCGCTGCGCTCTTCATCACGGCCGCCCTCTCTGGCTGTGCCTCTGACCCGGCTCCCGATCACGTCACGTCCGATGTGGATGGAGATGTGGGCGCGGACACCGCACAACCCGATCTGGACGTGCCACCGCCGGGGGCGGACTGGCCTGGCCTGCGGCGGATGTCCCGGAGCGAGTATCAAGCTGCCCTCTCGGTCATTCTTAAGAAGGACGACGTCAACGTCAGCCTCGTCCCCGACGACCCCACCGTCGACGGCATGGACAACGACGCCTCGTTGCTCGGTGCCTCGGTGGTTCATGTCGACGCCTGGCGACGGATCGCCGAACAGGAGGCGGAAGCGCTCCTCTCTGAGGCGGGGTACCGGATCAACGCGTTCGGCTGTGATCCGCTGGATATGGAGATCCGTGAACCTTGCCTGGAGATGATCGCCGCTGACTTTGGTCGGCGGGTCTATCGACGGCCGCTCACCGATGAAGAGATCGGTGGGCTGCTTGACCTCGCCGAGCTGGTCGATGCATCCGTGGATCCGGCTGCAGGGCCGCAGTTGATGGTCGAGGCCCTGCTCCAGTCGCCGTCGTTTCTGTATCGGACCGAGATGGGCGCGCCCGGCGCAGACGTTCGGACGTTGACCGCCTATGAGCTGGCCTCGAAGATGGCGTTTTTGTTCTGGGCGGAGCCGCCGGACGATGACCTGCTCGACCAGGTCGCTGCCGGCGCTCTGGTCGATGAGATCGGGATCGAGATCGTGGCCCGGCGGATGCTCAAGAAGAGCGGTCCGTCTTATCGGGGCATGACCGCCTTCTTCCGCCGGTGGCACCAGCTCGATGGGCTGGCCGCGCTGCCGCGGGACCCCGAGCGGTTCCCGACGTGGTCCTGGCAGCTGACCCGCTCGATGGAAGATGAGACGCTCCGCTTCCTCTATGAGCACGCCGCGGAGCCGGTCCCGTTCCTCGATGCGCTCACCTCGCGATATACGTGGGTTGACCCGTATCTCGCCCCGATCTATGGGATGGAGCCGCCGTGGGACTGGACCCGGGTGGCGCTTGCCGATGATGGGGTTCGGGGTGGGGTGCTGTCCCAGCCTGCCTTGCTGGCGCTCTATGCGCCGACGGATGATCTGGCGCCGATCATGCGTGGGAAGTACATCACCGACGCGTGGCTGTGTGATTCTGCGCCTCCGCCGCCCGATGATGTGCCTCCTCTTCCCGAAGCGACCGGCGGGGAGAGCCTGCGAGAGCGGCTCCAGGCCCATGTCTCCAACCCCGACTGTGTGGCCTGTCACACCCGCCTCGACGGCGTCGGCTTCGGCATGGAGCGGTACGGCCTGCTCGGCGAGTGGCGAGCGCGCGACCACGACGGATTCGACCTTACCGGAGCGGGGGCGCTGGTCTCTCCGATCGAGGCGACCTTCAACGGCCCCGTCGAGCTGGGCGCCCTGCTCCGGGAGCAGCCCGACGTCGCCCGCTGTGTGATCGCGCACTACACCCGCTGGGCGTCCGGCCGGCCGGTCTCTGGGGAGCTGGACGTCCTGATCGATGACGTCCACATCGATCAAGGCCTCGACTTCCTGTTCACCGAGATGATGGTCGCGCTGGTCGTTCACCCGACCTTCCGCCAGACGCCATCGATGGAAGGAGAGTGCGAATGAGTCGGTTCGACATCGCACGGCGAACCCTGCTTCGCGGCGTCGGGGCTGCGGTCGCCCTGCCCCTGCTGGAGGCGATGCTCGATCCCCGCGGCCGTCTGCTGGGCGGCGCGTTCGTCGGCGACGCGCAGGCCGGCAGCGAGGCGCCGCCGAACCTCATCCTGTTCGCCTGGCCCAACGGCGTCGACGTCGAAGACTTCCTCCCGACCGATGCGATCAGCGGATCGCCGGATTGGACGCCCTCCATCGGGCTGGCCCCGCTGGAGCGGTACCAGGATCGGATCGTCCTCATCGAGGGGACAACCAAGAGCGAGGGCTGGGTCGGCCAGGAGATCGACGGCGACGCCCACAGCCGGGGGCACGCCACCTTCGCCACCGGCTATGGGTTGACCACCCTCGGCGTCGGCGGGCCCTCGCTGGAGCGCGCCGTCGCCGATGTGTTGTGGAACGAAGAGACGCCCTTGAAGTCGCTCACCGTGTCCGCCGCCGCCGCGGACGCCTTCCGTGGGAATGTCTCCTGGGCCGATGCCACCACGCCTGTTCCGCCCTTCCGCGATCCGCAGCAGCTGTATCGGTTCCTGTTTCAGGTCGAGCCCGACCGCCCCGACCTGTCCGCTGCGCGGAAGAGCGTTCTCGACTTCGTCCGTGACGACGCCCGGCGGCTCCAGTCGCGGCTGGGCGCTGAAGACTGCGCCCGCCTCGATCAGTACTTTACTTCGATCCGGGAGCTTGAAGTCAGAATGTCGGCGACGCTGACCTGTGAGGCGCCCGGATCGCCCGCCGCCTG
>JBCBLB010000539.1:0-6875 GCA_038520555.1 Myxococcota bacterium
CCCGGGAGACGCAGGTCATCGCCCGGACGATGATGGGCGACGACCTCCGCATCAGCCCCGATGGGACGCACCTGGCCTTCATCGAGGATCAGAACGCCCATGTGATGCCGCTTCCGGCGGTGGGCAAGGCGCTGACGGTGTCACCGGGCTTCGGCGCGCTGAAGGTCGCCCAGATCTCGTCGGACGAGGCGTACAGCCTCCACTTCTCCTCACCGGACACGCTGGCGTGGACGCTGGGCCCCAGGCTGTACACCATGCGCATCGACGCCGCGTTCGAAGGGGACACCGCGCCGGGCGACGGGCTCGATCTGGGCTGGTCGGAGCCGCTGGCCCGGCCGGAGGGCGTGGCCGCGATCATCGGCGCGACGCTCGTGACGATGGTGGGCGAGGAGGTGATCGAGGACGGGGTCATCGTCTGGGCGTCAGACCGCATCATCGCGATCGGCGCCCGGGACACGGTCACCGTGCCTGCGGACGCCGATGTGATTGATGGGACGGGGCTGACGGTGACGCCGGGGCTCATCGACGCCCACGCCCATGGCCCGCACGCATCGGGCGGGATCGTGCCACAGCAGAACTGGCAGGCGCTGGCGACCCTGGCGTTTGGGGTGACCACGATCCACGACCCATCGAACAACACCGAGGCGATCTTCGCCTCATCGGAGATGCAGAAGGCGGGCCTGATCGTGACGCCGCGGGTGTTCTCGACCGGGACGATCCTGTACGGCGCGAAGGCGCCGGGCATCTTCGCCCAGGTGCGCTCGCTGGACGATGCGCTTCGGCACCTGCGGCGGCGAAAGGCGGTGGGGGCGATCTCGGTGAAGAGCTACAACCAGCCGCGTCGGGACCAGCGCCAGCAGGTGGTCGAGGCGAGCCGCCAGGTGGGGCTGAACGTGGTGCCGGAGGGGGGCTCGACGTTGATGCACAACCTGACGATGGTGGTGGACGGTCACACCGGCGTCGAGCACGCGCTGCCGGTGGCGAAGATCTATGACGACGTGATCCAGCTGTGGTCGGCGACCGGGGTGGGCTATACGCCGACGCTTGGGGTGAGCTACGGCGGCTTGATGGGCGAAAACTACTGGTACGCGAAGACGGACGTCTGGGCGCACCCGAAGCTGAACGCCTTCGTACCGCGGGAGATCCTGGATCCGGCGAGCCGCCGGGCGACCATCGTGCCGGACACGGAGTACAACCACATCAACGCAGCGGCCGGCGCGGCGGCGCTCGCTGAGGCGGGCGTCGGCGTCCAGATCGGGGCGCACGGCCAGCGCGAAGGCCTGGCCAGCCACTGGGAGCTGTGGATGCTGGTGCAGGGCGGGATGACGCCGCACCGGGCGTTGATGAGCGGCACCCGGGACGGGGCGCGTTACCTGGGGTTGGACAACGACCTGGGCACCCTGGAGGTCGGAAAGCTCGCCGACCTGATGGTCATCCGGGGCGATCCTCTCGAAGACATCCGGGTCAGCGACCAGGTGGCCTATACGGTCCTGGGCGGCACGGTCTACGACGCCGACCAGATGAACCCGATCTGGCCGGTCGCATCGGAGCGTCCGCCGCTATACTTCGAGGCCACCGCCTACGACACGGACGGCACACCAGAGACCGGCTGCAGCTGCGGCCGTGGACACCCCTGAACCGGATACGGAGGATGACATGGGGGATTGGCAGCGGTCATTGACTGTGGAAGAGCGCGATCAGATCCAGCGGGCCTACCAGGGCTGCTTTGAGCGCTATGCGGGGGTGCGGGTCGCGCACCGGTCCTGTGGGATCGCGCTGGCCGAGACGTTCGGGCTCCCGACGGCGCCCTACCAGTCGCTCCGGCGGGGTGGAATCACCGGAGAGGGCGAGTGCGGGACGTTGGTGGCGGGCCGGCTGATTCTGGGAGAGATCCTGGGCGACCCGGATCCGGGCGGGGCCACGACGCCAGCGCTCCGGGACGCGGTGGGCGAATATCAAGCCCGCTGGCGAATGCGAACGTCGGTTCGGGGGAGTGTGGTGTGCAACGATCTGGTCGCACCGTTCGCGGACTTCCGGGGGCCGGGCCGAGCGCGGCTCTGCACCAATCTGGCGGCGAAGACAGCGGCGTTGGTGGCCGAGACGCTCATCCGCAACGACGCGCCCTTTTCCATCGCCCCGCTGATGGTGTCCCCCTCACCATAAGAACCCGGTGGAGAGGGTGGGGACACCGCCGGTGGCGATCCCCATGTCGACGTGAAACGGCCCGGGCGGATCGTACTGCAGGCCGACGCCGACCAGCGGATACGTACTGTTGTTGTAGAAGAACAGCCCGACGGGCATGGTGAACTGCACCTTGGAGTTGATGCGCCAGTCGATATAGTAGGCGAACTGCGTGATGGGCCCCAGGGTGCTGGCGCTGATGTTGCTTCCGAGCATAAAGCCCATCGAGTCGATGCTTCCACGGCTCCGCTGAAAGTCAACGCGCACCGCAGAGGGCAGCCCCATGTCGAAGCCGAGCCGAACCTGGCTCTTTCGCGCCTCGAATTCTTTGGGGTTGTCATGGGTCGAGCTGGGCACCCAGGTCGGCGCCTGAACCCGAAAGATCTGGTCGGTGGCGATCTCTGCGATCGCACGAAACGACGCGGCCTGCCGGGGATAGTCAGAGATGGCCGGGATGGCGATGTCCAGGGCACCGCCGAAGTCGCCGCTGGCCAGCATCGCGGTCGCCCGATCCAGCAGAACCTTCGCTTCTGGCTTCGGGGTTTCCGCCGTGGCCGGAGGCGACGGTTCCCCGCCGAGGTCGAACGGTTCGGTGGCCGGTGGTGGGTTCTCCGCAGGCGGCGGTTCGTCGGCGTACGCAGGCAGGATCAGCGCGAGCAGCATCCACTGGATTCGGCGCATTCTCTCTCCCACATTCAATCCTTCAGGCAGTGTACCCCACAACCTCCCGATCGGCTCGCACGTCGAGAAGAGGCGACCGTCGGCGTTGAGGGAAAGCGGCGATGGCGGTACATTGCGACCAGGAGGTGGGCGATGCGGCGACTGGGATTGGCGTGCCTGATGGGCTTCAGCCTGGCCTGTGCGGGGATCTCGGAAGGGATCGTAGAGGGCCTGACCGGCCAGGAGATCACCATCACAGACGACGGGCTGGAGATGACGCTGCCAGAAGACGGGCGGGTCAAGGTCCGGTGGGGAGAGGGGCTGCAGCATCCTTCAGCGATCCCATTGCAGCCGCCATCGTCGGGACAGGTCGTCGCCATCGGAGAGGTGACCTTCCCCGACAAGCCGACATCGACCTTTGCGGTGTATGACGGGGTCAACGAGTCGGTCGATGAGGTGTTGGCCCGCTACCGGGTCTCGCTGGAGACCATGGGGCTGACGGTCACAGAGGAGAACCAGGACGGCCAGCGCTCGCTCCAGGCTGAGCGGGGTGACATCATGTACTTCGTCTCAATGGATGCCTCGGGCACCCTGACCCTTGGGGTCGGCTCAAAGAGCGCGCTTGAGCAGGGCATCCAGGCGCAGCAGTCGATTTAGCCGATTCCGTTGATGGCGCCTGCATTCCTCATGAGCAGTCGTTCGTGAGTGGAAGCGGGAGAGGGCCTAAAGCGAGCGAGGGGGGGACCCGAAAACCCAACCACACCCTCGAACCGTTGAGCGAACGAATGGATTTGAACGCCCTGTTGAGAGCGTCTGGAGTCAACCAGCCGGCGAACCGCACAGCGCTCAGGCAGTCGTGGGAGGGGGTCCTGGGGCCGGCCATCCGCCCGATCTTGAACGGCGTCTATGCGGCGTGCGCCCAGAGCCCATTGTTGAAGGACTTTCTATGGGGCCAGGACGAGCGCACCTGGGTTCAGGGGCAGGTGGAGCGGTGGCAGCCGCTGTTCTTCAACGGCGTCGATCGGGCGCACCTGGAGCGGGTCCGGGGCTTCGGCCGGGGCGACGCCGAGTCGGGGATGAACGTCGGGGTCTATGGCTTGTTCTTCTCCACGGTGGAGCGGTCGATGCAGGCGCACCTGATGCGCTGCCCCCACATCAACGATGAGACACGGCTCTCCTACATCGAGGCGATCGACCGGCTGCTGTGGTTCGAGGTGAACCTGGCGGTGACCTGCTACAACGCCGCGCTCCGAGAGCAGTCGGCGGCGGCGATCCAGAAAATCACGGACTTCTTGATGGCGTCTGTAGAGGGCAACGTCAGCGAGGTGGCGTCATCGACGGCAGGCCTTGTGGAGGGGATGACCCGTATCCAGACGAACTCATCAACCAACCTGGACCGGGCCAACGACATCTCTCACAGCGCAGCGTGCCTGACCGATCAGATCCAGGCGCTTCGCGACTCGATCGGGTCCATCCAGCAGCTGCTGGCTGAGATCACGAGCATCGCGATGCAAACGAACCTGTTGTCGCTGAACGCGAGCATCGAAGCGGCGCGGGCGGGGGTGGCCGGGCGCAGCTTCGCGGTGGTGGCGAGCGAGGTGCAAAACCTGGCGGAGCGGTCGCGGGGCACTGCGGAGAAGATCTCATCGAACACGGAGCGCTTGCAGAAGAGCATCACCAACGTGGAGCAGACCTTCGGCGCGGTCTCCGACAAGGTGGCGGTGATGGTGGAGGCGATCGCGAGCAGCGGCCAGGTGGCGGCGAAGCAGAAGGCCGCGACCGATGCGATCGCCGGCCGGGTCCGCGATGTGGACACCGAGATTCGAAGCGCCATCTCGTCGATCCAGGCCGAACACGACGTGTCGGTAGAGGCGCTGACGATCAGCGAGCCAGAGCCTGGGATGGATGTGGCAGGGATCGACCCGGCTGTGCTGCGTGCGTTTTTGAATCATCTGCAGAAGCAGGGCGCGATTTGAACGTCAGGGTATCGCCTTTCATGGCCCACTTGCCCGTTGAGTAGACCCCGCCGCAGCAGAACCCCCGGTGTAGACGACCACAACAGTCCACCGCATACTCATCCCTTCCTCCCGACTTGTACAGAGTACACGCTACTTCGTCACCCCGGGCGGACAGATGACCCGTTGCGGAGGAGGAGGATTACAGCTCGCGTCCGGAGGACAGTGGATGTCGCCGCTGAACACCGCCTGACACAGCCCATCGTTGAGGGGGGTGTAGATGTAGTCGGTGTCTGCTGGCGCCTTCATCTGTGGAGGGCACTCTTTCGGGCCGCTCTCCCCACCAGAAGACTCGACATAGCATCCATACGCCCGTTTATAGACCGCCCCTTCCGAGGTGAGCTGCGGGGGGCAGTCGATCGTCTGATCGGGGATGGGCTGGCAACGGGCGTCCTCAGGGCAGCGATCGAAGTACATCGACTGGGTGCAGACCCCAGCCTCATCACGGCGAACCTGTGAGATGGTGGTCTTCGGGCACGCGACCGGCATCGGGGGAGGCGGGTTGCAGGTCGCTTCTTCCGGCGGCGGGCACTCGACGTCGATCAGCTCGACACAGGACCCGTCCCCTTCGACCATGATGGTGCGCATCACCGTCTTGGGTGGCGTGGGAGTCACCGAACCGCCTGATCCAACCAGGCTCCCACATCCAATCGAGAGCGAGGACGCGATAACCACAAGACGAGAGCGTGTCGGTCGAGAAGCCATGACCATCTCCGGGCGTGCTGCAGGGGATGGATGCAGGATACCGCATTATCGGCTCATCCACCGCATCGAGTCGCGCTCGGCCTGCTTGATAAAGGACTTTTTGAGCTTCATATAGACCTCGATGCCATCGTTCACAGGCCGCAGCAGCCTCGCGCTTGACGGCCGCGGGTCGGGGAGGATCGAGAGGTGCGAGAACATGCAGCTTCGACCCGGTATCTTCATGCGTATGCTCTGGTGCATGGACTCCGGCTGTCTTCAAGGGAAATCCCGTCACAAGGGCTTCAAACTTCCTGCTCGCTCTCCAGAAGTTTTGCCGGGTTTGTGAAGAACATCCACTCCACGACATCTACAGTTGTGGCCCCGGTGAGGGACTTCATTACGAATTTTCGCGGAGGATGCCGTGCGTCATCAGATCTTCTGGCTCTCATTGGCGGTCTTGACAGGCTGCGAGGAGGGTGTCGAGTGCGACACTGCAGTGGCTGAACTCGAAGAGTTCGAAGAGTTCGAAGAGTTCGAAGAACTCCCGCTCGGAGCCGGGAATGCGATCCCGGTAAGCAGTCCCTGTGGCATGGGTTTCGTAGAAATTGATGGCCGAATCTGGGTCGTCTCTGCGAGCGGATCGTGCAGAATGACGCTGAGGCTTCTGAGCGGGCAGGTCATCAGCTTCATCAACGAGCGGTCTGCGAAGTGTATCGATGTGGCGGGGGGCTCGACGGCAAACAACGCCGCTGTCAACCAATTCCGCTGCCATACAGGCTCGAACCAGCAGTTCTACGTCCACGCCCCCGCCGGCTCTTCCAGCGAAGTGCAGCTCATCCCGATGCACACGTATGGTTTATCCATGCAGAGGTGCCTCGATATCGCAGCGGCCTCGACCAGAAACAACGCCGCCCTCCAACAGTTTTCGTGTAACGGAGGCGACAACCAGATGTTCCACTGGAACATTGACGACAAAGAGCTGGTTGTCGATCACTCCGGCAAGTGCATCGACGTCCCCGGCGGTAGCACCCTCGATGGGGTCCGGCTCCAGCAGTACGACTGCCACGGCGGCGACAACCAGAAGTGGAACATCTACAGCGTCACGACCGGGTATGTGTACTGAATACCGGGTTTCGTTCTGCGATGACGCGTCCGACCTTCGAGCGCCTGCAGCTGCTGTTGTTGCCCGAGGGTGGGCAGGTCAACGCTCAGAACGCTGATGACTGGGCATTTCCACTCGGCCGGTGTTCGCATCAAGACGCGGATGAACGGGAAGATACCGGGCTGCCGTCTCGTGACCAGCCACGACCTGAGTCTTCAGGTTGTGGAGAACCG
>JBCBLB010000823.1:0-3896 GCA_038520555.1 Myxococcota bacterium
AGAATCATTACATGTAAAATAATCAAGTATAAAAGCATATTCATGGCTTTATGAAAGTGCATAATCGTAAAATCAAGGGAACATTGCCATATCGGTAAAGATAAGAAATAATTAAGATGATAATTCATCATATTCGAATCTTATTCTTACCTTTAGAAGGTGAATCGATTTGCAATGCCAATTAGAAATAAGATCCAGATTAGAAATAAGATCCAAATTAGAAGGTGACCATAAGGACAGGGTCTCCCTATCTACAAAACATGGCAAATGAAACGCAGACGGTTTCATCACCGTTCGTATTCTCTTCGTGGTCCTTTGATGGGTCGCATGGCGCCTCTCACGGTTACGCTCAGGGCGCCCTGCTGGAGAAGATTCTGTTGTGCTGAACCTGCTGCTGTTGTCTGCCGCCTTCGCGCAGTCCCCAGAGGACGCATGGCGCACCGTCCGAACCCCGCATTACCGTCTGCACTACACCGAAGACAGCGAGGTGTGGGCGCTGTACACGGCGGAGCGCCTGGAGTCGATCCGGGGCCGGGTCTCTGAAGAGGTGGGCTATGATCCTTCCACGATCGTAGACATCGTCGTACTGGATCCGTTCGCGCAGCCCAACGGCTTCGCGCTTCCGTTCCTGAACAACCCACGGATGGCGGTGTTTCTGACCGCACCGGATCCGACGTCGGGCATCGGCCACTACCGGACCTGGACGGAAGATCTGGTGACTCACGAGGACGCGCACCTGGTCCACCTGATGCGCCCCTCTCGGAATTCTGCGCTCCGGGCGGTGGGCAACGCCTTCGGGTTCGGCCCGCTGATCCTTGGGACGCCAGCGTGGGTGATCGAAGGCTACGCCACGGTGGTTGAGGGGCGGCTGACCGGCCTGGGCCGTCCCTACTCGAGTTACCGGTCGACGTTTATCCGGTCGCTGGCCGCCAACGGCCAGATGACGCGCTACGACGATCTGGATCTTCCAGACCGCTGGGCCGCCGGCGCCTACCGCTACCTGGTCGGCTCTGCGTTCTTGGAGTGGTTGGTGGCCCGGTCCGAATCGGAGACGCCGCTCCAGGATCTGTGGGCACGGATGTCCGCCGTCGAAATCCGAACGTTTGAAGAGGCATTTTCTGGTGTCTTCGGGGACGAGCCCGCGCCGCTGTACAACCGGTTCGTGGCGGAGATGACCTTTGAGGCGCAGCTGATCGAGCGCGCCCGCCCGTCCATCGCAGGGACCCGATGGCAGAACCTGGAGTGGACGACCGCTGCGCCGGATGTCTCCCCAAACGGCGAGCAGCTCGCCCTGATCCTCCGTCCCAAGAGCGGTCCGTCGAGCCTGGTGGTTTACCAGACGGGCGATGATGCGGAGGCGCAAGAGAAGTGGGAGAAGGACAACCTCCCCGACCTTGAGGTTGATCCCGAGGACGTGGCGCCGATGCGACCGGACGTCTACCCGCGAGAGCCCGCCCACCAGAAGACGATGGGGGGACGCGCGCCGCAGAACCTGCGGTGGATCGACGATGCGCGTCTGCTGTTCACCGACGCGATGGTGGGTGCTGGCGGTGACCTTCGTCCCGAGCTGTTCATCTGGACGATCGACGGCGGGGTCACGCGTCTCACCGATGACCGGGTCTCAGACGCCGATCCACATGATGACTTTGCCGTGGGCGTCCGCAACGAGCACGGACGGAGCCAGCTGGTGCGGGTCGATCTGGGGGACGGGCGCGTCCGCTCGCTGACCGAGCCCAGCGAGCCATGGCGGGTGCATTCGACGCCGCGGGTCTCTCCGGACGGCGAGCGGCTGGCGTGGCTGCTCAACCAGGGCGCGGGCTGGCAGATCGCCACGGCGCCGCTGGGTGAAGATGGCCTGGGCGCCTCTTCCATGGTCGCGCTGCCGCCGCACACCGAGGTCCTGAGCCTGGCCTTCCACCCCGACGGTGACGCACTGATCGCTTCCCTGGGCCGTGGCGGGTTCACCGAGCTGTACCAGATCCCGCTTGGGGCAGACGGGGAGCTGACCCAACTCACCCGAACCACGGGTGGCGCGGTCTACCCGGCGCCGACGCCGGATGGTTCGGGGGTGTTCTTCTTGAGCCCGGACGTCAAGGGCTACGACCTGCACCGTCAGGACCTGACCGAGCCGCTCCCGGACGGCCCGGACGACGCGACGCTTCGGGAATCGCTGGCGCTGGAGACGCCGGTGGTGCAGCCGACGCCGCTGCCGCCGGTGGAGGCGCTGGAGACCCGCACCGTGGAGCCGGGCCGTTACAGCCATCGATCCAGCACTCAGCTGTTGACGGGCGCCCAGTCCAACGCGCAGCAGTACAACATCGAGCTGGGGCTCGCCGCGGGGGACGTGGTGGGGCGGGTTGAGGCGCTCGCCTTCGTGTCCCTGGGCGATGAGACGGAGATCGGCCCTGACGAGGAGGGCTTCGGCTTCCGTGGCCTGCGGGGGTCGTTTACATGGCGGCGGCTGCCGGTGCGGCTTCGGGTTGAGGGGGCGCAGCGGAGCCTGATCGACGTGGACACCCAGACCTTCATCGCCGCGGACCTCAACCGGCTGGTTCGCTGGCGGGACGGCGGCTTCTACGGCCACGTCGGCGGGTGGGCGGACGTGGGAGCGTCTGGCGAGTCGGCGGGCGATCTGATGTTGTCGGCGGCGCACCGGCTGTGGGGGGGACCGCTCTACCTGGGACTGGCAGGCGACGCGCGTGGCCAGGTGGCCGGCAGCGGGGACGTGTTCGGCCGCGGCACGGGCCAGCTGTCGGTGGGCGGTGAGGCGATCGCCCTTCGCGGAGAGGCCGAGCTGGGCGTCGCGGCTGGCGACGGGGTGTTTTCCTTTGGCGGCCAGCAGGATCCGCTGTACCCCGAGATCGTGCCCACCCGGTTCATCTGGGCCCCCGAGTTCGCGGTGGGTTCGATGACCGGTCAGCGGCTGACCCGGTTCCGGGGCGACATCGGCGCACCCGGCGCCGCCACCATCTACTACGAGCGCACCGAGATGGACGGCGTCTTCGAGCGGATCGGGCTGGACGTGGGGACGCGGATAGAGCCGCAGCCGCTGATCGGGATGCCCGGCGCGCGGCTGGAGCTGGGCGTCGCCTGCATCATCGAGACCGCCGAGCTTGGCCCCATCACACAGCCGTGCCGGGACCTGTCGAACTGGGCGGCCTGGATCTCGCTGCGGTACCAGCCCGGGGAAGAGTTCCTCATCCCCTGACGGCGTCTTACCTGTGGTTTCGGAGGATCCAGCGAGCGGCGCCCCAGGCGAGGATCATCCCGCTGAGGTCACAGGCGAGGTCCACGAGATCCGCGGTCCGTGCCGGAGAGAGGGTCTGGAGGAGCTCTTCGGCGGCAGCGAGGCTTATCGGACCGGTGACCGAGACGGGCAGGCCCATCCACCGCTGATCGTCGAGCCACAGCTCTGCGAAGAAGGCCACAACACCGAACATCACGAAGTGCATCACCTTATCGGAGTAGGGCCAGTTGAGCAGCCCGGTGGGGATGGCCTGCTGATACGCCATCCAGGTGATGACCACGACCAGGGCGATCTGGGGCCAAAGCAGCCATCGCAGCCGCCCGGACAGCCGCTCCTCATCCTGGATGCCGCGGGCGGCGACGAAAGCAGCCCCTGCGAGGATCCCACCGCAGCAGGCGGCTGCGAGTGCGGGCATCCCCACAGCAGCGAGGACAGGTGGGACAGAGAGCAGCAGCAAGCCGCTGATGGTGACAGGCAAGGTCATGGTTTCGATCATGGGGTGGCTCCGGGACAGAATCATGCCTCGGAAGAGCAAGCATCATGCCCACGTCGCATTCGCAGCCACCGTTGGCGACGACACCAATTTTTTCGCCCAGATACAACGCCGCAACAAAACGGGTCGTCGCCAACCGGGGCTGCGTGAGCGGCG
>JBCBLB010000142.1:0-16208 GCA_038520555.1 Myxococcota bacterium
CAGTTGACCGATGCCCTCATCGAGATGGGCGGACAGATCGACCGCAGTGATGACCTCTTCATTCTTCATCCCGTGCGGCGCAATGGTCCGGGTCTCCAGCAGCGTCCCTGGCATGGTCTCGGGCCTCAGCAGGTCTTCATCCCGCAGCGCCGCCACATACGCCGGCCAGTCTTCTGGGGTGACCCGATAGATCCGCAGTTTGATCGCAGCCATGTTCAGCGAACGGAGCGGAACCGTGCCGCCGCCTGCCGGATCGAGGACGATCAGCTCCTGAGGGAAGCCGCCGAGCCGTGGCGAGCGGTCCTCAGCCGGATCGGTGGTGAACGGGAAGGTCCGCTCCCCCTCCAGGGTCTGCGCGAAGTCATCCTGGATCGCCGCATCGAGGGTGACGGTATAGGTCGTCTCGGGCTGCAGCAGTCCATCGACGAAGATGGTGTCTCCGCTGCAGTAGACCGTCATCCGCTCGATCTCCGGCGAGACGGTGACCTGGTCCACCTCAAAAGCATCGACATCAACGGGGTTGCTCAGGGTGAGGCGGAAGTCGTTGGTGATCCGACAGCGGTCACGGTAGCCACATTGCGCCTTCTTCACGATGAGGGGGCCATAGGTGAAGAAGGCGTCTCCCTGGTCTTCCGTGGTCTTCCGCGGCCCCTCTGCTGAGGGGGCGCCCGCCTTGACCTGAACGGCAACACGGGCGCTTCTGGGCAGCGGCTGTTTCGGGGTGATGACGACGGTCCGCTCATCGAGGCCTTGTGCATCCTTAAGCTCTGCCGCGCTCGCCGGCCGCCATGCCTGCCCCTTCCCGTCGGCGGTGATCTGGATGTGGGGGAGGAGCGCCTTCAGATCGACGGCCTGATCAAAGCGCAGCCAGATGAGCGGGGTGAGGCCGATCGAATCGCCGAGGGGCGTCTGAGAGACCAGCCGAATCGGCGGCGTAGAGAACGAGGCCGAGAAGTCATCGTCCAACACCCCGCCGTTCGCCGACGCGGTCCCCTGGGGGACCCGAACGGTGTAGCTGGTCGCTTTGGGGAACTGACCGTCGGGCTCGAAGAGGAGCGTCTGCGTCCCGATCCACCGCCACTGCCCGGGAGGTTGCGGGGACAGCTCGACGGGGAGCGTCTCTGTGGTCATGTCCACGGTTCCGACGGCGACCATCGGCTGTGAGAACGTGACGCTGAGCTGAGGGGCGATCAGCACGTCACCGTCCGGCGCCCAACGGAGGACCTCAAGGGGGGCATCGCTGATGGGCGGCGGCCCATCAGCGGGCGGCGGAGGGAAGGCCGCCGAGATCACCTCGCCGGGTTTCGGCGGCGGGAGGGAGTCATCTCGACGGGCGAAGTCCACCTGATCGCCGGGCGCTTCCTGGACAGGAGGCAGCCGCTTGAGGAGGGCCGCGGTCTCTGCGGCGGACAGCGGCGTCGCATCAGCGGGTGGCGTGCGCTCAGCGCGGCCGTCAGGCGGCTCACCGTCTTCGAGGATCAGATCCGCGATGGCCCCGTCTGCTGGAGGGGTGAGCGTAAAGTTGGCGCTTTTGGATGAGACATCCGCCGATGGCGGCGCCTCATCCTCATCCAGACCATCACAGGCGACCAGCGTCAGGGCCAGGGCGAACAGAAACCGCATCGGAGACCTCCCCGCAATCGGGACAAGGATACCGCGGATGAGGTTCCGCTCCGCCCTACACGGCCTTGATCGTTCGAAACGTCAGGTTGATTCGTTCACCAATCGAACCCCGGGCGGACGGGATCCGATGATGATGTGTCTCTTGTAGGTCTCCCTGCATCAGCAGCAGATCACCGCTCTCCAAGATCAGATCCAGGCGCGCGGTGTGTTGGTGCTGAGCCCGAAACTGCATCGCTCGCGTGGCGCCGAAGGACATGGAGACGATGATCGGCGGCGCCATCTGGCGCGGGTTGTCATCGGCGTGCCACCCGACCCGGTCGGCGCCATTTCGATACAATTGGAGGATCAACGCATTCATCGGCCGGCCGCTGTGTGCGATCGCCACCTGCCGCAGCGCGGACAGCCGCGGCGTCCAGGGCCGCGGTGAGAACGTCAAGCCAGAATAATCGTAGCTCTCCTCGCCATAATTTGCGGTCAACCTGGGCAGAAACACCCGCCGACCGTCGGGGTTGTCATAAAACGGATGACACCACTCGATGTCGTTGCGCAACGCATGGAAATGCGCTTCCGCTTCCTGTGCAGAGAACAGGTTGCGGGCCAACCCCACCCGACCATCCAAGAACCACTCCATCACACACCGCCCCGAAATAGAACATTGAAGAAAGGCTTTCGTCGTTCTTCAGCAGGGTTTTCGGTGTCGGGTGGCCATCACCATTGAGATAACCTGCCGAGGCATCATGCGGCGTTGATGCGTTCGGCGACGGCTTGAACAGCGGCGAGGGCTTCGCGTGGGGCGTCCGGCGTCGCCTTTGCGCCGTGGCCCCTGGTGGTGAGGATCTGCTTCCACCGCCGGGCGCCGGGCACGCCGGCGAAGAGGTTGAGCATCGGCCGAAGGAACCGTCCGGGGGGCTCACCAGACGCCGCATATGCGTCGATGTGCGGGAGCATCGCCTCGACCACTTCGGCCCGGGTTCGTGACACCGGCGCGTCGCCGAAGATGCGCGCGTCGGCCTGCGCGAACAGGAAGGGGTTGTCCCAGGCGGCCCGCCCGATCATCGCGGCGTCGACCCGGGTCAGGTGGTCGCGGACCTCATCGAGGGTCTTGATGTGGCCGTTGATCTCAATGTCGAGGTCGGGGAAGTCCTGCTTGAGGCGATAGACGTCATCGTACCGAATCGGCGGAACGTTCCGATTCTCTTTGGGAGAGAGCCCCTTGAGCCACGCCTTTCGGGCATGAACGGTGAAGCGGTCGGACTGCGCGGCCGAGACGATCTCGACGAAGCGGGCCATGTCTTCGTACCGGTCGAGGTCATCGACGCCGATGCGATGCTTGACGGTGACAGGGATATCGACGACGGCGCGCATAGCGGCGACGCCCGCGGCGACGATGTCGGGGGTCTTCATCAAGCAGACGCCGAAGCTGCCGCTCTGGACGCGGTCCGAGGGGCAGCCGACGTTGATGTTGACTTCATCGTAGCCGAGGTCTTCCGCGATTCGGGCGCACTGCGCGAGCTCATCGGGATCGCTGCCGCCGAGCTGAAGAGAGATGGGGTGCTCTTGGGGGTGATAGCCCAGCAGGCGTTCCCGATCACCGAAGAGGATGGCGCGGGTGGTGACCATTTCGGTATATAGCAGCGTGCGCCGCGTGATCTGGCGGATGAACAGCCGGTAGAACCGGTCGGTGCGCTCCATCATGGGCGCGATGCTCAGCGGCGCAGTCTGGCCCCGTTTCGACATCGTTTCGCTCCTCGGCTTCCTCTGTAACCGGTGTCTCGGCCAATAAACACTCTGCTGGCGACGTCACGATGCGCAGAGATGAGATACAACTGTCGAGATTTGCGGACAGTGAGGTCTTCATGCGGTCGGTTTTGAGAGATGCGTTGGCGTTCGCGGACGGTTTCGTCGAGTTGCGGTACCACAACAAGGTGTCACGGCGGGTGAGCATCAGCCAGGGCCGGTTGGAGAACAGCATCACCCGGCGCCAGACCGGCGTGGCGGTTCGGGTGATCGTGGACGGAACCTGGGGCTTTTCGTCGACCGATGACATCTCGCTGGCCGGAATCCGGGCGGCGATCCGATCGGCCCGGGTGGCAGCAGGCGCATCGGCCGCGTTCCGGCGCGCCCGCCTGCCGACCTTCTCCAGGAGCGAATTGACCACCGGCGACTTCGTCGCGGACGGGGTCAAGGACGTCCTCGACCGCACCATCGAAGATCGGGTCGCTCTGGCCATGGAGATGCACGATCAAGCCCGGAAGGCGTCCGCTCAGATCCGCTCCGTGCAGAGCTTTTACAATGAGTTTTATGAGCAGAAGGCCATCGTGACGACCGACGGAGCGGACGTCTCGACGGAGCTGATCCGCCCGGAGATCGGGGTCTACGCCGTGGCTGAGCGGGACGGTGAGATGCGGGGTTCAAAGCGAGCACGCGGGGTGACCGGTGACTGGCGGTGCCTGTTCCACCAGACCCCGGCAGAGCTGGCAGAGCGGGCCGCCAGAGACGCCGTCGACCTGCTGTCGGCCCGGCCCGGGGACGGCGGGCGGACGACGGTGATCCTCTCGCCGTCGCTGGTGGGGTTGTTGGTCCATGAAGCGATCGGCCACACCGTCGAGGCGGATCTGGTCGAGGCGGGCTCGGTGGCGAAGGGCCGGACCGGTCAGCGCGTGGCCAGCGAGCTGGTGACGCTGTGTGACTCGGGGCTGTCCGAGCGCATCCCTGGCGCTGGCGGCTCTTTGAGCGTCGACGACGAGGGCGTCCGCACCCGCCGCACCGTCATCATCGATCGAGGGATCCTGAAGAGTTACCTGCACGATCGCGAGAGCGCTGCCCGGATGGGGGTGACGCCGACGGGGAACGCCCGGGCGTGGTCACACACCGACCGGCCGCTGATTCGGATGCGCAACACCTATATCGAGCCCGGTGACAGCCGGCTGGACGACATGATCGCCTCCACAGAGGACGGCTACTTCCTGGACGGACCGCGCAACGGCCAGGCCGACGTGACCGGCGAGTTCATGTTCGGCGTCTCCCGCGCACGCCGAATCAAGAACGGCAAGCTGGGCGAGATGGTCCGGGGCTTGACCGTCACCGGCCAGGCCTTTGATGTGCTCAGCACCGTCGATGCGATCTCCAATGAGTTCGAGTGGGCGCTGGGCAGCGGAATGTGTGGGAAAGGACAGCCCGCGAAGGTCGACGCAGGTGGTCCATACCTTCGCTGCAACGTCCTGCTCGGAGGTCGGCAGTGACCCCCACTCGAGACGCGCTGCTGGGCATGTGCGCCGAGGGGGTCCGTCAGGCCGTCGACGTGGGCGCCTACCAGGTCGAGATCTTCGCAGACAGCACCCACCGCACCAAGGCCACGCTTCAAAACGATGACCTGTCCGAGGTCGAGATCAGCCAGAACGCCCAGTTCGGGATCCGGGTGGTGACGGCGGATGGCCAGTCCGGCTTCGCCACCACCACGCGCCCGGACACGCTGCGGGTGACGGCGGAAGAGGCGATCGCCATGGCCCGCTCGGGTCCGGCTGATCCGCTCCGCAGCCTCGCTGAGCCGCGGCCGATCGCCGATGTCCCAGACGCCGTCGATCCGATGTTGCTGGACATCTCACCGCAGGCGCTGACCGAACAGGCCGCCGGGGTGCTCGTTAACATCCGAGACATCGACGAACGCATCCGTGTAGAGCGGGGCAACCTCGAGATCGAGTCGTACACCGTCGCCATCGTGTCCTCAACGGGGGTCCAGGGGAGCTGGCGGGGCGCAGACGTGTCCTTCAGCCTCATGGGGATGGCGATCGATGGTGATGACATCGGAACGCTCACGGCAGACTACGGCCGGCTTCGGCGCGCCCGGGCGTTGCCAGATCTGATTCACCGCATTCAACACCGATTCGCAGAGACATGCCTGTCTTCGTTGAACGTCCGGCGGGGAGAGAGCGCGCGATGTGCGATTGTGTTGGCCCCGCAGGCGCTCTCTCAGCTGATGCTCCGCCCCCTGATGCGGGCGCTGAGCGCCCGCCAGGTGCGTGAGGGCCGCTCACCGTTCGTCGGGAAGATGGACACGATAGTCGCCGCCGCGGGCGTCGATCTCATCGAGATGGGTGCCCAACCGACAGAATTCCCGCTCACTCCATTTGATCGAGAGGGGATGCCGCGCCAACAACGGCCGCTTATCGCAGACGGTGCGCTGCGCGGCTACCTGTGGAGCGACTACGAAGCCCGCGCAGCCAACGTTGATGTGGTGGGCAACACCCAGGGCAGCGCCTTGGGCCCGCCAATGATCGGACCGTTGGGGTTCACGTTGAACGGCCCGATCCTGGACGTGTTCGCGGATGGCCCGGTGCTCCTCGTCCAGCGGTTCTCCGGGTCGACCGACGCGGTGAGTGGGGACTTCTCCGGGGTGGTCAAGAGCGGCCTGATGGTTCATGGCGACGAGCGGGTCCCGGTGAGCGCGATCACGATCGCGGGCAACCTGTTCGACTGTCTGAAGACCATCTCCGGGGTGTCTTCCCATCGGCAGGTGCTGGGTGGGGTGGCAGACCTGCCGTTTGTACGGGTCGAAGACGTCTCGATCACCGCCGGTTGAGCACCGCCGGTTGAGCACCGACGGCCACTCAGCGCCCTTCAGAAATCATCGCAAGTCCGCCGCGAATCGCGGGCGGATTTGACGTCTTATCGTGAGTGTGGGAGCGTCAGCTACCCCCCTTCGGAGTCTCCATGAGCGATGGCGCTCCCTCCACCGCCGCGACCGCAGCGGCGATCGGCAACCTGAACGCCGGACACCGGGCGTGGTTCTGGCTGTGTCCCAACGTCGATCCGCCGCTGATGGTGCTTTCACTGGCCGACGATCCATCTCGCCAGAAGATGCAGGCATGGATTGAAGCCGTCGACGTCCCCGATGGCACCGAGTCGATGAGCGGGTTGTTGCTGCTCGACGGCCAGGGCACCGTCCAGCTCGTCGGCCCCCAGGGGTCCAAGGCGATGCTGAAAGGGCTGGCCCGCTGGGTCCAGGCTCATCACGCCGCACACCCCCAGCTGGCGCGGCTGCGGGGCGCGTCGATCAACGTCCTGAACGCAGACGGCATTCTGATCAAACGATTCGCCCACAACAAGCTGTGGACATCGGTGCCCAAAGCCGCTGTGGCCGGCACGATCCGGGCCGCTGCGGTGTCGCTACAGGCGCTAAAAGAGAACGAAGATGCCTGGTTCTGGCTGGCTCGGCGGGGCCCTGACGGCGATCCGTTCTTGCATGTGGTGCCCCGGTCTCAGGATGAAAGCGGCGCACAGTTCGCCGTACAGGTTCAGGCCCTTCGGCGACGCTCTGAAAGCGGACCGACGCTGCGTGGGGTGCTCCGCCGCACCCGGAATGACGGCGTGGTGCTGACCACAACCCAGCGGGCGCCGGACTGGCAAGAAGCGGTCGCCGCAGTGATCGGACACTATGCCCTCCAGCTCCCGCCGCTTCGGATGCTGCGCACGGCGCAGCTGGTCCGAATGAAGGAGCGCAAGGGGCAGGTCATGACCAAACGAGAGCCCCTGGCACCGTCGATGGACCTGTACCGACAGTGCGAGCTGATCCAGACCCTGGCTGAGGATGAGCCGCTGTACTTCTGGTACACAACCTCGGCGGGGGACAACGGACCGCTCTTGTTGTTGGAGCCGGATACCGACACGCTGCGAACCGCGGCCGAGGCGCTGGGGGAGAGCGGCCCATCAGTTCGGGGGACGCTCCGGGCGGTCGATGGACGAATCGACTTCGTGGTTCGCAAGCCGTTGTCAGGCTTCCTGCCGCAGTTGGCATCGTGGGTCATGAACGCATCGGAGCGCTGGCCGTTGCTGGAGCGGCTGCGCGGGGCGCAGCTGGTGATCACGGATCGGAACGGCGCGGAGACGCGCATCAGTGATGAAGCGGCGTGGCAGACGCCAGCCACTTGACCAATTTCAGGAGGGCCCATGGCCGCAGATCGAGAAGGCGCGCTGGCGGGCACGACCGCTGCGCTCCGCAAGCTGTATGCCGCGAAAGGCAAGCTTCAAGGCAATTTTTATTTTATCACCGACACCAAGGAAGATCTGGTTCTGATCGCCACGCTGGTCGCACGGGACAAGCGGGGCACCAAGGCGATGGGGATGGGCAAGCCCTTCCGTAAAGAGATCAAGTCAGCCAAATTCTCTCGGGGCAGCGTCACCTTTGAGAACGGCCGGCTGGTGTTCCGGGTCCTGAAAGGCAACGCGCCTGCCAAGAGCATGCAGAAGGGCCTTAAGCAGAACGTCTCTAAGGAGAAGGGGCTGAGCTTCCTCAAGCGCGCCCTGGTCGTCACGGGCGCCGCAGACAGCCCAGAAGCAGAGCCGATCGAAGCGCTGACCGAGACCGAGCGCGAGGAGGCGGCGGTCGAGGAGCAGGTGCTGTCCGAAGAAATCGACATGAGCGAAGTCGACGAGCTGATCAACGATCAGAAGGCGCTCGGCACCCTCACGGAGATCAACCGGCAGCTCGAAGCCTTCTTCACCGACGAAGAAGACGAGACGAAGCTTGAGGAGCAGCTGGCCGAGGACATCCAGTCCCAGATCAATCGCCTCGACGATCTGAAGTCCCAGGACATTCGCGATGACGCGCAGATCGCCGCGGCGTGGACCGAGCTGGCCAGCCTCGCGGCGGTGGGCAAGAACAACCTCCCTGAGATCGGCGAGGCCGTCGACCCTGAGGTCTTCAACCTGGTACAGGCCGCGATCCAGCTGACCAGCTCAGGCGAAACCATCGAAGACGGTGAAGCGACCTTCCTGAAAGCCCTGGAGAGCGTCCGACGACGATACAACTCCGCCGACGAACCCGAGAGCGTCTCACCGTGGCTGGTACAGGTCCTCAAACTCAAGGACGAAGGGCAGTTCACCGAAGGCATCAAGATGCTGGAGACCGAGGTAGAGTGGCGGCTCAAGGAAGCCGAGCGCGTCACCGACGTCAGTGAGGAGATCGGCGAGGGCGTGGTCGATTTCGCCAAGGCGATCCTGGCGTTTAACGTGGCCTTCAATGAAGGGAACCAGCAGGCCGCCGACGAGCTGAACCGCTTCCAGATGGCTGTCCTGGCTTCGGCAGAAGTATCGAATGATCCTCGGTTTCCAGAGGTAAAATCCAGGCTCGCCAGCGTGATGGGCCTGCTCCCCGACTACCGGGTCGACATCAAGAACGCGCTGGATGAAATCATCAACGCCGCGGTCGATGATCGGCAAGACGTCCAGAACAAGGCCATCACAGTCATCGACACCAGGCTCAAGGATCTCCAGAAGCGGAGCAAGCTCCGCAGCCTGGACAAGACGGTGTTCGGCGACTTCCAGATCTTCCAGGGGATCCAGGACGCGCTGCAGACGCTCCGCGACGATCTCTCCACCCTCAACCGCTGATCCGACGAGGACTCCCCGATGAGCGCACTCCCATTCATCATTCCGGATCCGACGACGACCGGCCAGCAGATGACCTTTCTGCTGAACCTGCTCGGGATCACGACGACGATCACCAAGGAACAGGTCCTGGTCCGGGACTACAACGCCGCGTTGGCCTCACTCAACAGCGGCCTCAAAGAGCTGTCCACCCTGCCCAACACCTCCAAGACGTGGACCAAGCTCAACCGACAACGCCGAAAGGCGGTCAAGAAGTCCAAGACCGACGTCGCCGCCGCCACGCAGATCCTGCAGAAGGCCATCACCGCCTGCAAGCAGGCGATCAAGGACGGCAAGAAGGCCCTCAAAGACGACATCCAGCGGCGCACCCAGGAAGCCAGAGATCAGCGCAAGGCGGCCATCAATCAAGTCAAGTACGACGCCAAGCGCAAAGAGCTCACCGAGCTGCTCGATAAGATCGATGCAGAGCCCCTGATGATGCGCGTCGGCGACCTCGGGTCGCGGATCCGTCAGCTCCACGTGGGGCGCTCTCAAGCCGACGAGAAGAGCGAAAATGGGGACCACTCCGGCGCGACAGGCGCAATCAAAGCGCTGATCAAAGAAGCGAATAGCGTCATCTCGACGTGGAACAGCTCTCTCAAGAATTCCAAAAAAAACCTCAAGAGCGAACACAACCCCTGGCCGAAGTATGAACAGCTCGCCCAGTTGGTCAAGACCGACGTGCTCGTCGCGGAAGAGCGAGACGCGATCCTCGACGTCGCCAACAAGAAGATGGTCCAGCTGCTCGACCTGACCGCGAAGAAGACGTCCAAGCAGGACCAGCGGGACAAGGGCGCAGAGATCAAGCAGGAGCTGGACGATTACTACGGCGAGATCGCGCTCAAGATCGACGCTCTGGTCAAGAAGCAGGAGCGGGTCGGCAAGCACGTCCAGATCGTGGCGACCCGGACCGAGAACCTGCTGAACATGGCCCTGGCCAGCGAAGTCGTCGATGAGCTGACGTGGGTTGCGGAGTCCAAGCGGTTCTTCAACCAGAACATGTTCGACAAGGCCAAGGAGCTGGCGGACAAGGCCAACAGCGCCTACGCCAGCCTGGAGTCGACGCTGTTCCAGAACAAGTCCGCCTGGGAGCAGATCGTCAGCACAGCCCTCCCCGAGCTGCGGAGCGCCATCCTGAAGCAGGCCCGGGACGCCGCAGAGGGCGGGGTGGACTTCGCCTTCCCGTTCGCGCACACCGCGCTGGTCGGCCGCCTGGGTGAGATCGGCGGGCAGGTCATGAAGAGCCGCTCCCACAAAGAAGCCATCGCCCTGTTCAATGAGATCAAGGCCGACCACCAGAAGAACGTGGACGCGTTGTCGAAGTGGGGTGGGCTGTCCAGCGAACGCGGCGACGCCGACCAGAAGGTCAAAGAAGCCGAATCCGCCGTGAAGGCGTCGCTGAAGACCCTGGAGACCGCCCTCAAGAAGTCCGAGAAGGGTGACCAGGAGAGCTCTGACTGGAGCCCCCACGACATGGGCGGGTTCGCCGATAAGCTCTCTGAGATCATGAACGAGTGGAAGACCACCCTCAACTCTGCCGTGGACGAGCCCAGCATCGATCCCGCCGCCACGGTCCAGGAGCTGAAGGACCTGAAGGCCGAGATCGACAAGATGGTCTCGAACCCGAAGACGGTGACCAGCCTGGTCTCCCTGGACAAGCTCTCCGCGATCATCGCGCAGTTTGACAAGAAACAGCAGAAGGTCGTCGATGGGATGCAGGAGTGGAAGCTCTACCCGACCCCGACCTACCCCCGGTTGGCAGAAGCGCTCGGCCCGATCGGCGCCATCGTCGGCAAGGCGCGCTCCGATGGGGACGCCATGCTGAAAGCACAGAACGCTGCCGGGATCAACGCGCTGATCCCCACCGTCCAGACCCAGATCGACGCCCTCAAGAAGCTCGAAGAGACCTGCAAGTCTGAAATCGTCCTGATTCAGGGGTTGCTGGAGGAGCACCGCTCCGCGCTGGAGAAGCGGTGTGACCGCGTGGCGAAGCTTCTGGAGAAGGGCGCGGGGGTGGCCAGGAAGAAGACGATCTGGCCCGAAACTCGGAAGATCCGCGCCCGCTGTGCTGAGGAGATCAAGACCCTTCAAGAGCGCCTGGAGACGGTCCGGGCGATGAAGACCACCCTGGTCCTCAATGTCTACAACATGGCCACCACCCAACTCAACGAGCTTGAGAGCCGGGGCAAAGAGCTCAAGATCCTGGCCGGGGATAAGCGGGACAGCGAAGAGATCGAAAGCGCAGAGAAGACCGCCAAGGAGCTGCTGAAGTACAAGCGGGGGCTCATCGACCGGAAGGACTTCCGCCGCTTCCGCCCCAGCGATCGATACACCCTGGGCAAGAAGCTCGATGACATCGCCAAGCTCGTCGGCAAAGAGCACTCTACCCGGGTCGACGCCGCGTTCGTCGAGTGGAACGCCGAGTACAAGAAAGCCCTCGCCCTGGTGGAGCGGGACAAGAGAGAGAACACCGCCTTCAAGAAGCTCTACAAGAAAGCCATCACCGCACTGAACGAAGCAACGGGCGCCTATCACCTCGACCGGTACCCGAAGCTGCTCGAGAAGCTCAAGGGCGACCTCAGCGGCGCATACGCGCAGTCGAAGACGGAGGACGGCATCCGGTCTGCAGACGCCCGGGTCCGCACGATGCTCGGGACGCTGGCCCAGATGAAGAAGACCAAGCCCAAGAAGCTCGGCGACGCCCTGAAGAAACAGGACGATCAGGCGGCAGCCGCGTCCGACAAGGCCAGGCTGGACAAGAAGACCTTCGAAGCCCGGGCCGACGCGTACGCCAAAGAATGGCAGAAGAAGATCAAGAGCGGCGTGCTGTTCAACAAGAAGTACAACGAAGAGGTCAAGCCGCTGCTGGATCTCGCGCTGAAGACGGCGGGCAACAAGCCGCCAGACTTCGACACCGCCAACCGCTACCTTGCAGCAGCGGCCAGCCGCGCGGCCCTGCTCATCGAGTTCCCCGACGGGCCTGCGGCGACGAGCCTGAAGAAGCTCCCCAGCGTCAACGCCGCCTGGGCCAAAGGGGTCAACACCTTCAAGAGCAAGCTCAACGACGCCATCTCGTACTTCCAGAACGCAGAGCTGGATGAAGACACCACGCAGAACCAGAAGATCCAGGCCGCGATCGTGGCCGGACTGCGTGACCTGTCCACGCTGTTCGACGCCAACGCCTTCGGGGTCATCGTCCAGAACCTGTGCAACACGGGCGCGGACCGGGACACCCGGTTCAAGCAGCGGGAGACCGGGCTGGCGCTGGTGCGCCGGTACAACGACATCATCGTCCAGGACAGCCGGTTCCGGCTGCTCGCCGATCACCCCTTCGAGATGGACACGTGGACGGCGCACTTCGATCTGAAGAAGCCGCTGTTGGACTTCGAGCGGCTCCTCAAGATGGCTGTTTCGGTCAAAGAATAGGAAAACCGGAGGTTTCAATATGGCACTCACACAGACCCAATGGATCGCCCGGTTCACCGGTGACGCCAGCCTCGTTGGCGACAGCCTCAGCCTGGACGACCAGATCAAGATCCTCGAAGACAAAGAGCGCCGCGAAGAGATTCAGCTTCGCGAGGTGTATATCCAGCGCGCCCACTCCCAGATCAGCGGCATCTGGGGCGAGCTGGAGAAGGCGTTCCGGAAGTCCCAGGTCCAGACCACCGAAGGCTCGATGGACATGATCGGCGAGAACGGCGATCAGTCCCAGGGCTTCGGCTTCATCGAAGACATCGGCAAGGTGAATAAGAGCCCCGAGAACCTGGCCGCGATGACCAACGCCCAGGGCAAGGTCCTGGCCATCCAGCAGGGCCTCGAAGATGTGATGGTCAAACGCTCGGTCATCGGCAACAACGGCCTGATCGTCCAGGTCGACGTGCAGCTGTTCACCAAGCGGGACATCGAAGAGGAGCTGTACACCGTCCTGGTGCGCAGCCTGCTGTTCCCCGAAGAGCTGGTCGCCGACGACTTCTCGGCGACCCAGCGGATGATCGACGGCAGCAACGACTACTACATCGAAGAGCTGAAGAGCCGGACGGAGTCCGGGGACACGACGCTGTCTGATAACGCTGGCGCCGTCAAAGCGATCGTGACCGCGTCCAAGGACCTGGCCGTCGCGGTCACCGCGCTGCCACCGACGACAAGGCGATCAAGACGGTGGTTGGCTTGAGCTCGACGATCGCCGAGGCGGTCATCAACACGAGCATCGACGTGGGCGTCGCGATCAGCAAGGCTGACGCAGCGGGCGGCGTGAGCGTGGTGCTCAGCGGTCTGAGCAGCGCCGTCGAGGCGCTGGTCAAGCAGTACACCGGCGACGCCAACCTGGCGAAGTACATCGGGCTGGGCATGAAGGGCGGCGCGGTGCTGCCCAAGCTGGTCGCGGCGCTGGCCAGCGACGACAGCGTCGAGAAGAAGGGCGGCGCCTTCATCGAACATATGGGCACCCTGTTCGGGACCGCCTTCGACCTGACCGCCGTGGGCCAGGACTCGGACACCTCTGCCAACGCGGCCATCGCGAAGGCGGCCGTTACGACCTTGTATGCGTCGACGGCCATGGCCTTCAAGGCCGAGATCATCACCAAGATCGAGCAGCGGGACTGGGGCGGCATCAAGACGGTGATGATCGGCGTCTCTGCCAAGGTGACCCAGGGGGTCCTCCAGGGCGTCTCTGCCGACCAGCTCCGCGACGCCAAGAAGCAGATCGACGAGGACGACTCGTTGACCGACCAGGAGAAGACCGCGGCCAAGAAGAAGGTCACCAAGCAGCTGACCGGCGCCAGTAAGGCGATCACCGCCACGACCGATAAGCTGGCCAGGAACATCGACACGCTGGCCAAGGGCCGAGAGCGCTCGAACAAGCAGGGGAGCGAAGAGGTCCTCGAGGGCGGCATGGAAGAGATGGGCGCGCGGCTGGAGGAGGAGGAAGAGGCCTTCCAGCAGGACCTGCTGGTCCTGGGCAAGTCTGAGCTGTCGGAGAATGACCTGAAGAGCATCGGCAAGCTCATCGCGAAGCTGCAGCGGGACACGCTGATCATGCAGACGGCGATGAGCATCGGCGGCGCCGGCTTCGCGGTGGCGTCTCAGTTCTTCGCCCCGATGGCCATCGCGGGCACGATCCTGAAGTTCATCGAGACCCTGGGCAAGGCGATCAACCGGGCGATTGAGATGCGCAAGTGGGTCGACTCGGTGGGCAACGCGCTCAACGCGGTGAGCCCCTACCTGACCAGCATCCAGAACTTCGTGAAGAACCAGGCCGAGCAGTTCTCGCACTATGCGATCAAGTGTGCGCTCATCGCCGTCCAGGCCGCCGCCCAGATCGCCCAGACCGCCGGCGCCGGCACCCCGGCGCAGGGCGTCGGCCTGGTCGTCGAGAAGGGCGCCAAGCTCGCCGAGACCATCGAAGACCTGACCTACAAGTTCTACCGGCAGGCCGCCCTGAAGAAGGCCTGGAAGGTCACCAGGCCGGCGCTGGAGAACCCCAAGAACCGCAAGGCCAACCTCATCGCCCGGAAGCTCAACCCCACCCTGGCCAAGTACACCATCGCCTATGGCGCGGTGATCGAGAAAGACACCGTCGCCCTGGAGGCGTTCAACGCCATCGGCCTGGACAACGAGACCCTGGCCGCCAAGGACGCCAGCGTCTCCAGCGTCAAGACCTACCTGGAGACCCGATACTCCGAAGACATCCAGGTCTATGGTCCGTTTGAAGGGGAATCTGAGTGGATCAAGAAGACCCCGGCGCCGGCGCTCACGGCAAACTGCTTCTTGACCCTCCACCTCATCGCCATCAAAGAAGCCAAGCTGGAAGACACCACGCCCAATGAGATCACCAAGGCGTTCTCCGACGTCGAGGAACAGCAGAAGAAGTACGCGCAGCGGACGGAAGAGCTGAACCAGAAGATGCAGGAACGCCGCGACGCCGAGCACAACATCGCAGACCCGACGGCCCCCACTGAGGAAGAGACGCAGGCCCTTCGAGAGGTCAACGGCGAATGGACCACCCTGTTGGGGGCCGCCGACGCCGTGTTCAACGACTACGTGAGCGCGCTTCGTCAGCTCCGGAACCTGCTCGGCGGCTTCGCCCCTGTGGTGACCTCCACCCAGAAGACCAACGCCGACTTCCAGGGGGCGATCGGCACCCTGGCCGAGCTGGCCGACGGTGAGCTGATCAGCGTCAACCTGGCCCGGACCGAGTTCTTCGACGCGGCCAACCAGCTCCCCACGGATCTGCCGCTCGACGTCGTCTAAGAATCGCGAAAGGGCGCGTTCGTGCTACGGTGGTCAGGCTGAAACGCTGCGGGTGGCGGCACGGGCAGTGGGGCCCGATGCCGTCTGAGATTACACCGCGAAACCTGATCCGGTTCATACCGGCGGAGGGAAGCGATGGCGCCAAACGGCACCGATCCTGTCGAGCACGCCCAGGACATCTCTGTGGGGGCACTGCCTGCGTCTGAGAAGATCTACGTCTCAGGCGAAATTCACACCAATATCCGGGTCCCGTTCCGGAAAATCAACCTCGGCGAAGCCGCCCAGGCCGATCCGCGTGAGCCCCTGTCTCACCTCACCGTCTATGACACCTCGGGCCCTTATACCGACCCGCAGGCCACCATCGACGTTCGCAAGGGCCTGGAGCCGCGACGGGCTGCATGGGTCGACGCCCGCGGTGACGCCGAATTTGTCGAAGGACGGGCCCCCCGCCCCGAAGACGATGGATACCGCTCCGTGGAGAAGGCGGCGAAGATCGAGCGTTTTGACCGCTCCAGCCGTCGGGTCCTCCGTGCGAAAGCCGGTCGCAACGTCACCCAGCTCCACTACGCCCGCAACGGCGTCATCACCCCGGAGATGGAATACGTCGCCATCCGTGAGAACCTGCTGCGGGAAGAGCTGACCGCGAACATCGCGGAGCTGAACCGCACCCGTCGCTTGCGTGGAAACAGCCATGGTGCGTCTGTTCCCGATGTGGTCACACCCGAATTCGTTCGCGATGAGATCGCCCGGGGCCGGGCCATCATCCCGGCGAACATCAACCACACCGAGCTGGAGCCCATGATCATCGGCCGGAACTTCCTGGTCAAGATCAACGCCAATATTGGAAACTCCGCCGTCGCATCCAGCATCGAAGAAGAGATCGACAAGATGGTCTGGGCCATTCGGTGGGG
>JBCBLB010000487.1:0-7605 GCA_038520555.1 Myxococcota bacterium
CTCCTGGGGTTTGGGGGTGTGGGAGATGATGTGGGCCTTGAAGGTCTCGATGGCATCAAGGGGATCCTTGATGGCCTGCGCCTGCGGCGTGTTGAATTGGACACTGCCCGAAGGCGTCGTCAGCCACACCCCTTCAACCGTGACGCCATCCTTCCGGCGGGATGGATGCTGACGACGCCTTCGGGCAGTGTCCAATTCAACACGCCGCAGGCGCAGGCCATCAAGGATCCCCTTGATGCCATCGAGACCTTCAAGGCCCACATCATCTCCCACACCCCCAAACCCCAGGAGAAGCCACAATGAGCGCAGATCAGGGCAATAGCCAACACGAGGCGATCGTGATGGAGGTAAGCAAGCCCGCTATGGACGAGCTTCAAAAGCTCGGGGTACTCGGAAAGCTCCAAGAGATCGAAGAGCATGCAGACGTCGACTCAGACACCATCGACGTGCACATCCCTGCATGCCTTGCAGATGATCACCATGAGATCGTGGTGACGTTCACCTTCAAGCGCAAGGATAAGCCCAACCGGGCCCTGATTGAAGAGAACATGGAGATGCAGAAGCGGCTGTACAAGGCACAAGCCGACATTGCCAAGCTCAATCGTCATCGTGATGAACTGATCGGACGCAACGAGAAGAAGGCGATCGCAATCGCGGCGATGGAGCAGCAGCTTGCAGAGATGCAGGGCTTCGACCAAGGCCTTGAACCCAAGCAGCCGAGCGAAGAGGCGGCTTCGTATTAGTGTGCCCCTCCCCCCGGGGGGTACCGGTGGTGTTTTTTGTCCGTTTTCGCGCGCAACCTTGAAAAAACTGGAAGAAAAAACCCGGAATGACCCCTGACGATCGAGCGAAGATCTGGCGGATGTTGACCTCTGACGACCCTGACCAGCGAAGCCAGGGCCGTGAGCTGGCCGTTCAGGTGATGCCCATCGAGCGGGCGATGACCTTCATGGATCGGGCTGCGCGCGAGCATCACCTCGGCGAGGTCGATCGCCGGCTCGCCAAAGCGCCGTCGTTGTCCACTGCGGTCGCCAGTCTCCTTCGACACCGCGCGACGCTGCTCGGACTGGACCAGCCCCAGGCGCCGCCAGAGCCGACTGAAGAGGACCTCACCCCTCCCGACGATCCGGACGACCATCGGCTGCAGCTGCTCCGCGTGGCGAGGCGGAATCGGCTGCGGGCGGAGGCGGGCGGGTCATGGGTCGCGGCGGCGACGTTCCTCAAGCAGGAGCGTGAGCTGATGGCGCAGGACATCGCTGATGACGATGACCGATCGGATGATGAGCTGCTCGAAGAGGCGCGGGACAGCCTCGATGAGCTGCTCGAAGAGATGGATGAGGAGCTCGCCGCTGAGCTGCGGGACGCGCTCACAGGTGGCACGCCCGCCGAATGGGGGGTGGAAGAGTGAGGTTCAGCACCCCACAGCGCGCAGCGCTTGGTCGGTTCCAGCGCAACGTCCGGACCTTGCTGCTCCGTCGCCGGCGACGGCCGCTCGACTACATCCGCTGGCTCCCCGGTCAATGGCGCTTCTTGCACGATGACGGCGGCAAGCACCGGATGAAGCTGTTCCGCGCCGGCAACCAGGCGCACGGTAAGACCTGGGCAGGACTCGCGGAGGCGCACTATCGCGCGATCGGGAAGCACCCGTTCATCGACGTTCCGAAGGGGCCGGTGGAGATCTGGGTCATTTGTGCAGCGTGGGCCCAGTCGATCAGCATTCAGGCGAAGTTCTGGCAGCTCGCCGGGCGGTCAGGGCACCTACATGAGGACACCGAGTTCGACCCGGTGAAGGGGTTTCGCGGCAAGAACCCGGCGGTGCGGTACAAAAACGGGTCGATCCTGCGGTTCAAGACAACGAACCAAGGGGGATTGAATCTCGCCGGCGCGACGATCGACTTCGCGCTGTTCGACGAACCCCCCAAGGATCAGCGCATCTTCGGGGAGGTCCAGAAGCGCGTGATGCGGCGGGCGGGGACTGTCGCGCTGACACTCACGCCCATCAACGCCCCCACGGACTGGCTCAAGAAGCTGGTGGACGAGGGCGTCGTGAACGAAACACACGTCCGGCTGGAGCCGAAGAACCTGATCCCGGTCGGCGCCTCGAAGCCGCTGCGGCTGGCAGACGGCACCCCGATGGATGATGCCTGGATCGAGAGGATTCGCCTCGAAACCGTCCCTCATGAGGCGCCCGTCGTCCTTGATGGCGAGTGGGAGATCCGCCTGGAAGACCGCGTCTTCCAGGCGTTCAACAAGCTCGATCACGTTCACGATCAGCTGCCCGTCGGTCGAGAGGTGAACGTCGCCCTTGGCGTCGACTACGGCACCAAGGCCGGAAAGCAGGTCGCGATCCTGGTTTTGTTCTGGGAGGAGAAGCGGGACGATCAGACCTTCTTCGGCATCTATGTCCTTGATGAGTACGTCGATGAGGACGGAAAGAGCGCACCGGAAGATGACGCGCGCGGGATCTTGCGGATGCTCAGGCGCCACGGGTGGGGTTGGCACAACCTGGACCAGGCCTGGGGCGATCGGCTCTACCTGCGCGGTCCCGCAACCCGGAAGAGCAACAAGGATCTTCAGGCGGCGATCGCCCGGCAGCTCCGGATGTCGTCTGGGGACCTGACGCCGGACATCCGGACGGCGAAGCGGGGGGCGGGCAAGGGCGGTGGCTCCGTCGACGTGGGCGTCCGGTTCCTGCATCACGCCATGGTGCGGGGACTGTTCGGTGTACACCCCCGCTGCGAACACCTGATCGAGTCGTTCTTCAAGTGGAAGTACACCGAAGACCACAAGGACCCGATCGATGCGCTCCGCTATGCGCTGGAGCCGCAGATCTTCGGCGTCGGCCGGCGCCGCGGCCGCAGGAGACGATGATGTTTACCTATCAGCAGCAGTCCAACATCTGGACCGCGCCCCCGCCTCTGCCGGAGGACCCGTCCGATCAGGAGCGCTGGCGTCACACCGCGCTCCGGCGACGCATCCTCGGCGGCATCTGGGGCGAAGATCTCGAGCAGTGGCTCCGCGCGCACCTTGGCACAATCCGACGCCAGGTCACCGGGCCGCGGGACCTCAGCAGCAACGTCCTCCGGACGATCGCGGTCCAACTGTCGGTCCTCTACGACCGCGGGCGCCTGGTCCGACACGCCGCTGGTCCCTACCCGGCGCTGCTGGCCAGCGGCCGGCGCGAGCTGCAGGAGCAGGGCATCGAGCCCGGCGGCACCCCGCCGGGCATCCTCGCCCGCGCTGGCCTGTGGCAGATGATGCAGCGGGTCCAGCGCAACGTCATCGGCTGCAACGAGTACTTGATGCACGTCTCCTGGAGCCGGCGCGGTAAGCTCCTGTACCGCCAGGTCGCCCCCGACCATGTGATCGCCTATGCGCTGCCTGAGTGCCCGGATGAGCCCGTCATCATCAAAGAGGCGCGGCAGTGGAAGCATCCGGCCACCAAGCGGACCGTTTGGGTGTGGGAGTGCTACGACATCAGCGATCTTGACCGTCCGGCCTACTACGTCGAGACGTGCCACGCCGGGCGGATGGGGAGACGGGAGCGCTTCAAGGAGATGCTCGGCAGCGCCTACCCCTGGCGATTCCGCACCCGCGATGCAGAGCCCTTCATCCCGATCACGATGTACCACCGAGAGCGGACCGGCGAGCTGTGGGATCCCTACGAAGGGCGCGAGGTCGTAGACGGTACGCTGACCGTCGCGATGTTGTGGTCGTTCTTCGTCCACGGTGTCCGGGACGCGAGCTGGACCCAGCGCTACATCGTCAACGGCTTGCCCGCCGGGACCGCCGCGGCATCCGAAGAGGAGGACGGAGCGCCGGTCAACACCCTCCCGAGCGATCCGGCCAGCATCATGGTCTTCGAGTCGCCCGAGGACCTCCCCCAGGGAGCCACCGTCCAGGTCGGGCAGTGGAGCGCGCCCTTCGCGCCTGACCTCATCGGCCAGGCCATCGCCCGCTTCGAGGAGCGCCTCGCTCAATACGTCGGCGTCTCACCGTCAGACTTGTCCCGGACGACCGGTGATCCCCGGTCCGGGTACGCGCTGGCCGTCTCAGACGTCGGGCTGCAGCGCGCGCAGGCGAAGTTCAGCCCACAGTTCGATCGCGGCGACGCAGACCTGATCGCGAAGTCTGCGGCGATCCTCAACCTCAACAGTGGCTCGATGCTGCCCATGTTCCCGGAGGACGGCTACCAGCCGTATTCTCCGCCCCGCATCCAGGTCCAGCCCGGCAAAGAGCCGGATCCCGACCCAAAACCCGAACCGCAGGAGTGACCCATGCCGTTCAACTGCCCCCACTGCAACAGTGAAATCACCCAAGGCGAGATCGCCAAACGCATCAACGATCTCGGCAAGGAGAAGGGCGAGCTCGAAAAGAAGCTCAAGGACGCTGAGAAGGGGTCCCGGCTCGCTGAGAAGTATGCCAACCAAATCGAAGAAATGAAGGGCCAGATCGAAGAGATGCAGAGCAAGCACTCTGTCGACATGGCAATGAGCGATGCCGGCATCAAGGATGCCGACGTTCGCGAAGCGTTTGAGTGGCAGTATGGAAAGGTGGAGGTCGAGGAAGGCAAAGAGAAGCCGCCCTTCGGCGACTGGCTCAAGACGATGCAGGAGGACGCCAGCAAGGCGCCGGCGGTGCTGAAGCCCTTCCTCAGCGATATGGGCAACAAGGGTGGCGGAATCGGGGGCGGGAACGGCGGCGGAACCCCGCCCAACGGCGGCGGAAACGGCGGAAACGGTGGAAACGGCGGCGGAACCCCGCCCAACGGTGGGGGCTCCGGCAACAACCAGATCCCGGAGTTCACGCCGGAAAACGTGGCGTCGATGTCCCTCGAAGACCTGCGGTCGAACTTCAGCAACGTGATGCAAAGCTGGGGCTTCAACGCCGGGTATATCCCTGGTGGCAACGCGCCCAACACCCCGAACGGTGACGGCAACAGCGGCGGATCTGGCAACAATGAAGGTGGTGGTCAGAGCTGAGCCTGCTGCAGCGTCGCAAGAATGCACCGTTGCGTGGGCTCTGCGGTCGCAGGTATTGACACAGTGACCGCAGTCGGTTCGTGGCGTAACCACCGTAGCGGAGTGAGACGATAACCCTCCCTCTACGGTGATTCTGTGCCCACGACACATGCTTCAATGGAGACCGATCTCCGGCTGGCCACGGCCCTTGACGGCACCATCCGTCTCCTGAATGCTGACCGCGCCTCGATGCGCACGGTGCCCGGCGCCGTCCTTTACACCGGCTCGGTCAACGGGACCGGCTCTGACACTGGACGCGTCCCCTTCGCGGGGCTCGACGGCTTTGATTCGTTCTCGGCGACCGCGGCGGAAGACACCGACATCACCGAGACTTCGCTCACCGACGCCTCTGCAGACATCGCAGTCGTCCGCCACGGCATCCGGCGCGACCTCGGCGACCTGGCGGCGCTGACCGGACCCGATGGGAACATCGACGTCATGCGGCTCGGCATGTCGATGCTCGGTGAATACGAGATGGGTTGGATGGAGAGCCTCGCCGACGCCATCGACGGCTTCAGCGCGATCTCTGGCGCCGGCTCCCAGGACTTCAGCGTCGATGACTTCTACGTCTCGATCTTCACGCTCGAACTCGCCGACGTCATGGGGCCCTACTACTCGATGCTGCACCCGCGCCAGACCGCGGACCTGCAGGGCTCGATCCGCAGCGAGACCGGCCCAAGCGAGCACCGCACCGACTTCCAGCAGATGCTGAACGCGCAGGGGCAAGGGCTGGTCGGCATGTTGGCCGGCGTGGTCATCTTCAAGTCCTCGAAGGTCAACACCTCCGGCGGCAACCGCCTCGGCGGCATGTGGGGCGCTGGCGCGCTCGGCTGGAAGAACGGCACGCCCCGCAACGTCCCGGGCGCGATCTTCATCCGCCCGAACGCCGAAGTCACCGTCGAGCTGCAGCGCGACGCGAGCAAGGCGCTGACCGAGATCGTCGGTCACGCCTACTACGGCATCAACGTCCTCCAGGACGTCAAGGGCACGACGGTCCGCAGCTCGGCGACCTGATCTTCCATCCACCCTCTGACCTCGGAGCGCACCCATGCCGGTCACGATCAACCCAGGCGGCGACGCCACCTCCAACGCACAGCCCGTCCCCAAGCCTGGAGCAGCGCCTGAAGCGGCGCCCGCAGCATCGGGCGAACAAAGCGCCGGTCTCGACGCGCTCGTCTTCAGCAACCATGCGGGCGTTGTTGCCGGCGCAGACCGCATCCCCGCATCCCCGAACAGCCCGTGGATCTTCAAGCACCACCCTCACCACTGGGAGTTCGTCCTCGACGATGACGGCGACGGTGAGTGGTTGCCGCTGCTGACGGCCTACCACATCCGCCCCGGGGTGAACGGCACCAAGGTCACCAAACGGGGACTCGACATCCGCATCTCCAAGGGGATGATGGAGTCGTCCGGCTTCACTCTCATCCCGAGTGATGGGGTGGTGAAGTGGAAGCGGACCTTGAACGGGAAAAAGTACTACCACGATGTGTGGTCCACGCCTCACGTGGTCGGCAAACAGATCACCTGGTCGTTCGATCAGGCGGCCTACAACGCCTGGCGCAGAGGGCTGTTGCTGAAAGGTGTCGTCAAGCCGCCTGTGCAGATCGTCCTCAAACACCTCCAGACCGTCCATGCACGGCTGCTGCGCGACCTGGGGAAGAAGCTCCATCAGCCCGATGTTGCCCGGCGACGTGCCATCGAGGAGCGTCGGGCGGAGCTGATGTCGACCCATCTCGCCAGCGACGTCCTCGACGCCGCCCGGGAACGTGCCGACTTGACGACAAAGGAGACGCCCGATGCCTGAAATCGAAGGTGGAGAGCATCAGAACGCGCGCCGGGCCATCGAGCGGCTCGGGGAGCGTTTGTGGAACGACCCGAAGTGTCGTGAACGGGACGGGCTGAAGACCCCCCAGGATGCCCAGGACAAGGCTCGCGAGATCGCGCGGCGCCGGGACTGGGAGCAGTCCAACTGCCGCGGGCGGTGATCGATGTCACCCGTCTACAGCGTTCGGTGGTCCGGGCCTGAGCAACTGGTTCAGGGCCGCGACAACGCCGTGACCTGCCCCGTTCGGTTGGATGGGGAGACCCCGACCGTCTCCGCGGCTTCAGTCGCGTTGTATCGGGGCACTGTTCCGGTCGCTGCCGTGGCGGCGAGCGTCCTCAACCCTCCGGCCGCGACCTTGCTCGCGCCGAGTCTCGCCACTGAGAGCCGCGGGCCCGGCTACACCATTCGCTGGACGCTCACCATCGATGGTGTCAGCCACACCTTCGACCGGCCTGCGGTCATCGTTCGACGGACGCTGTTCCCTGTGGTCGCAGAAGCAGACCTTACAGAGCTCCACCCCCACCTGAGTCAGCTGCTGCCGTCCGGGACCACGCTGCAGCAGTGGATCGACGCGAGTTGGAGCTCGATCCTGAACCGGCTGGTCGCAGAGGGCATCCTGCCCGATACCATCATCGAGCCCTATGCGCTTAGAGATCTGCACCGGTTCTTGGCGTTGCACATGATGTTCATGGCCTGGGGCTCATCCTTGCGCAGCGGCGGCGAGGGCAATCAGTGGGCGGTGTTGGCCGACAAGTATGA
>JBCBLB010000966.1:0-2200 GCA_038520555.1 Myxococcota bacterium
GATGCCTGCATGTCCCCAGATGATGTAGATCGTCCCCCCCTTGTCCAGAGACGTCGCCACCAGATCCTCGACACCATCGCCGTTGAGGTCGCCGCCGTTGTCCATCTGCCAGCCGCCAAACGTGCCGCGTTCACCCTGCCACGTCTCATCGGCGTCGTCACGGGTCAACTCACCCATGGAGTCATGTTCAAATAAGTACAGCTCTCCATCCCCGCGCATCCCCTGATTCGCGCTGACCATAAAGTCCGTCAGACCATCGCCTTCGAGGTCGATGCCACATAGTGCTCGACCTACTTCGTGGCCGTCGCCACTGCCGATGACCGAAAGAACATCGGCATGGGTCGCCCGGGTCGCCCCTGTGCCTGCTGCAGTGAAGATGTAGGCACTGCCGTTGAAGTTGTAATCACCTGCTGAGGCTAAGCGTCCCCCAACAGCGAAGTCATCGCGATCATCGCCGTCAAAGTCTCCAATATTCCTTACTTTATCGCCAAAATCGCCTTCAGGGATGCTTCCGATGATGTTCCAGTCTGCGCGCTCGTGAATGTTCCCGCCGGCTGTCACGGGCCCATACAGGACGTGAACTTCCCCGGTGTACAGGACATCGTCTAGGGGCGCGGCTGCCGCTCCAACGATGAGATCTTCGTAGCCGTCACGGTCCAGGTCGACCAGGGTCACATCTGTGCCGATGGAATCGAGTTCACCGGTCCCGGTGAAGAAATACTCTGCTTCATCGCGGGTCTTCCCTTCTGTCAACGGCGTCTTGAAGATCGACAGCGAACCTGTGCGACGGTCGACTTCAGGAGTATAGGCATATGGGGTGCCGACCAGAAGCTCGGGCTCACCATCCCCATCAACGTCACCCACAGTACCGCTGTATCCAAGGTTATCCCGATCAAACAGCGGAGAGATGGTGACATAGTCGGACAGACTGACCGTATCCGGCCATCGGCACTCATCTTCGCCGTCGCAGTCGTTGTCAACGCCATCCAGGCAGAACTCCTCCTCCCCTGGGTTGACCCAACTGAGCTGGTCATCGCAGTCCCCGGGCGTGTCGCTGGTTCCGTCCGGCTGCTCACACGAAGAGAACGTCACCTCCTCCACACCGTATCCATCGCCATCCTCGTCGAGATACCAGACATGGACCACGACAGAAGCGTCATCATCATCGCAGTCGCCAGAGTCTCGAAGCCAGGAGCCGTCGGGCGGCTCGCAGGACCGAACCGCACCCTCCAACGAACCCACACCGTCCCCATCCGCGTCCGGATACCACAACGGCGCGTCGATGGCGTCGTTGTCGATGATGCCATCGCAGTTCTCATCCCGGTTGTCGCAGACCTCAACCGCGCCCGGCGAAAACGCAGGGTCGAGGTCGTTACAATCCCCGTCCTCTTCATGATAGCCATCGCCATCATCATCAGTGAAGTCGGCCATTCGGCGCTCATAGACCTCTTTGCCGATGAAGCACCCCGACAACGACCACAAACCCAGTAGGGGCAACACTTTCATGGAACCTCCGCCACACCATATTCGCTCAACACAAGCTCCATCGCCGATAACGGCAGCCCCAACAACGTCCCTTCTTCAACGCGAATGGAAAGGCCTGCATCGGTTTCCTCGATCTGGCCGCTCAAAGACAACGCGCCTTCCTCATAGGTTACTGCCCAGACATCCTCCTCGACCTCTTCGGCATCCAGCGTCAGGATCGGACCGATGCCATGGGACTCGATAGACAGTTTATTGGTCTCCCCGGTCGGCGGACGAACCAGAAGCGCAGACAGATCCGCACTCCGTTCCGGCAGAATCATCGACAGCGACGCCCATCCGCTGGAGAGGACCGTGACGGCATCGTCGACCTCCGACCAACTCAGGGGATAGCTGGCGTTCACCTCTGCAGGTGTCCCAGCACGGAGGGTCGGGCAGACATGAACCACCTCAACCACCGGCGGCGCAGCAGGACCGATGCCACCGCGGTGGTAGCTCCAGCGGGCATCCTCGAAGTTGATGCCCTCGTGGGGAAAGGTCGACCAGTCCTCGTCGACCGTCAGATCAAGCTCTGCGTCGCTGCCGTTGGTGACGACCAGACGCTCTGCGCCGTTCCAATCCATCACCTTGACCTGTGCGACCTTGCTGTAGGCGTAATCGGAAGCACCGGAGATCGCGAGAGGAACTACCTCTCCTGAAAGATCGGCCAGGGCGAAGC
>JBCBLB010000317.1:0-10808 GCA_038520555.1 Myxococcota bacterium
GCCGGCGGCGGTACCGGGTCAGCCGCCAGTCCACCAGCTCTGCGGTCAAGTCAACCAGCGCCTCCAGGGCGGCTGTGTCCTCAGCGGGCAGAGCTGGTTCGTCATCGAGCGCGGGATCCTCTGGCCGCGGCTACCGGCGCCGCCCGCAGAGGACACAGCCGCCCTGGAGGCGCTGGTTGACTTGACCGCAGAGCTGGTGGACTGGCGGCTGACCCGGTACCGCCGCCGGCGAGCCACACAGCGCGGCCGAGAGCCGGCGTTTATCGCTGCGGTACGCTGTGCCCGGGGGACCGCTCGGCTGGTGGTGCCGCGGCGGCGGGCCTTGCGGGGTGAGATGATCGCCCGACTGCCGGAGGGCGCCCCCTGGCGGCTGCGTTTTGAAGAAGATGTGGTGGCGGCCCGGCCCCTCTTGGAAAGCGATGATCAGCTGATGGCGTTGCTGACGCGGTGGTTCGGGCCCCACGCAGGTGACGAGCGGTATCGGCATCGGGTGCGGTTCTCGCCGGGGGCGGATGGGTGGTGGATGACTCCGCTGGGTGGGGCGGCGCCGGCGTTTCGGGCACGCGCTGAGGTGAGAACGATATCGTTGCCTTCGGTGCTCTCGCTGAGCGCATCCTATGGCGCAGAAGACGAAACGGCGGTGCGGCTTCCGGCACCATCGGCGCCGACCCTGATCGCTGCGCGGGCGCTCAACGATGAGATGAACGGCGGCGATGCGCCGATCCGAGCGGGGGATTGGTTGCTGCTCCGGCCCGGTCGCCTGCCGCTGGGCGAGGCGCACGGCCGGGTCGCTGTGGTCCTCAACGGCGACGGTGGGCCGAAGCTGCGTCGGGTGGTTCGCGCCGGTGAGCGCTTTCGATTGCGCGTCGATCGGCCGGGTGGAGACGATGCATCTGCCGAATCGGACGCGGTGGTCGTGGCGTCGCTGCTCGCGGTGGTTCGCCCCGAAGAGCTGGCGCCGTTCGAAGGCGCCCTGCTGGAAGAGGGCGATCTGGCCCGCGTGTTCGGGGTGTCGTCGGCGCCCGACGCCGCGGAGCCGCGTGTGGACGGGCACCGCTTCCTGCTGGTGGACCAGCCGGGGGTCCTCGTCGCCCCCGATCGCATCCAGGCGCTCACGGAGGCCGCAGATGAGGTCGCGTATGTTCTGTCACGCGCAGACGGCGCAGGCCCATGGCGATACGACGGCGTCGCCCGGGTCGATGCTGCGGATCGGTGGGCGTTCGCAGGCGTCCACTGGCAGACGTGGCGAACGTTGGGGGACGGGCGCGCGCCGCAGCGGACGCTCCCTTCGAGATGGTTCGATGCTGCAGAGGCGTTTGCAGAGCGTGTGGGGGGCGAAGGGGGCGCGGTGCGGTTGGGAGAGCAGAGCCGGACGGTGGCGGGGCGCACCCGGCGCGGCGGGGTGCGGTTGGAGCGAGCCGGCCAGCGGCTGGTCTCCCTGACCCGCGAGGATCTGGGGTGGGTGCTGTGGGAAGCGGCGCAGCCAGCGGGGGGGGGGCTGACCACCCAGCGGGTGTGCGCGCGGCGATACCTGCTGGGGACCCCGCCAGCGAAGCAGCGGCGGGAGCCGACCCGGTGGGCAATCGCGTTGTGGGAGCGGAGCCGCGGCGATGAGGAATGAGGGGGCGCTATTTGTGTTTCTTGCGGCCGATGGGGTGACCGACCTGCTCAGCCCATTCATAGACGCGTTGGACATGGATCTTCTTGCCGAGCCGCCCTTCGAGCCAGCGGGCGAGCGTGGGGCCGGTCCAGCGACGGCCGTCGGGAGCCGGTCCCTGGAGCAGGCGCTGTAACTCGCCGCGGACATCGTTCGTTAACAGCGAGGGGCGGCCTGTGTTTCCATGGCGGCGATCGCCCAGAGCATCCACGCCGCCACGATTATAGCGATGGACGATGCGTGCGACCCATTGTCGGGCGAACCCCATCTGTCGGGCCACCTCAGAGACAGAGTGGCCGTTGGTGACCATATACACCATCTGCAGATGCTTCTTGAGGGTCTCATCTTCTGTCGATTCGATTCGATTGAGGAGGTCTTCTGCAGATAAGTGATGGGTGACTTTCAGTGGGGCAGGCATGAATGACGATTCCGAACGAGAACGCGTTTCCGAATAGCGTTAGTTGACAGAATCGGTGGGTTTCTTTCAGTCTGAAGCTAGAAAATTGATATTACATTTCGCCTTATGATGGGTTCCATCGCAAGTTAAACAAAACCGCACGAAAACAGTGTGGTAACCAATAATCCGGGTTCTTTTGTGGGGCGCCGGGTCGTTCTTCACTCGTTGGCCGCGCGCCGCTCCTGTTCTTTCTGTGCGATGGAGACAGATGCGTTGAAACCGGCGTCCAGACCCGTGCGCATGACCAGTCTCAGCCGAGAACCCAGGCTTGCGACCCAGTTGTCCTTTGAGAAGCCAATCTTGGCGATGAAGGTGACGCGGGTATCGAACTCATTGCCTGGAGAGACGATAAACATCCCAAAGATCTCTTCAACGGGGACGATGCTTCCGCCGATGGAGCGGCGGTCGACGGACGCGATGGCTTGATCGATCTTGGGTTGGTACGTCGCCCATGTCTCAGCGCCGGTGAACGCTTCGTCGATCTGCTCGAAGAAAAGAATGGTGCGCCCATCGGGCGCTTTTACGCGGTACATCCGTTGAGAGTAGGTCGAATAGAACAGCCCGAAGTCGAGGTAGTAGAACGCGTCGACGTAATCGAGGCCGTTCTGTGGATCGACGCCATAGCCGAGGATCTTGACAACTTCTGCGCCATCGACATACCGCGCGATCTGGTTCTGCTTCTGGATGATGATGTCCGCGACGACTTCATGCACGAAGTTCTGCTTCCCCTCACCGGTGATGAGAGCCATATAGCCGTCGTCGACCCACGCCAGCCAGATCTCATCGTACAGCTGCTTGTTGCCATACGACGATTTGTCTGCGTTGTCCCAGAACGCGGGGTTGAGCGCCCGGTTGAGCAGCGCGTTGGCGGTCTTGTCCCGGGTCTGGAGGGTGACGCCTTTGCCCAGAGCAGGCTGAGCGTGCGCGGCGGGCTGCCAGAAGCAGAACATCATGGCGAGCGTCATCGCCAGGAGCGTACGGAGTTTCATTGGTGGGGCCTCATTGGACTCATTCGACCTCTTAACCATTCACGGTGGGGTGTCTTCCCAGACGTCACGGCTCTGGCACGCCCGCCGCCTGTCGTTTCTGACGATGGTCAGGATGAGACGATGGTCAGGAGGAGACGATGGTCAGGATGATTTTGCCGACGTTGTGGTTGTGCTTCATCCGCTGGTGGGCGGCTTCGGCGTCCTGGATGGGGAAGATCTGATCGATGATGGGCTTGAGGGATCCGGCTGCGAGGTCTGGCCAGATGTCGGCCTGCATCGCGGCGAGGATCTCGGCCTTCTCTGCGATGGAGCGTGCGCGGAGCACCGAACCGACGATCCGCAGCCGCCGCACCAGGACGCGTCCCAGATCGATCTCTCCATGGCGTCCCCCGAGCAGGCCGATCAGGACCATCCGTCCATATACCGCCAGCGCCTTGAGGTTGTCGCCCAGATAGCTCGCTCCCACCGGATCGAGGATCACATCGACGCCCTGACCGCCGGTCCACGTCCGCGCCGCGTCGACGAAGGCGGTCTCGTGGCGGTTGATCGCCTTCATTGCGCCCAGCGCGAGGCACCGATCCATCTTGTCCTGGCTGCCGACAGAGACCATACAGGGGTTTCCGGAGCGCCTGAGCAGCTGGATCGCGGCGGTGCCCACGCCGCTGGCGCCAGCATGGAGGAGGACGCGCTCGCCGGGTCGAAGGCGACCTTCTCTGTACAGGTTCAGCCACGCGGTGGTGTAGACCTCTGGGATCGCGGCAGCCTCGGCGAAGGACCTCTCCCCGGGGATGGGCATCACCTGGGTCGCTGGGCAGACGACCTGCTCGGCGTAGCCGCCGCCGGCGAGGAGCGCGCAGACCCGATCGCCGATCGCGACCGTGTCCACGCCCTCACCGATCGCATCGATGACGCCTGCGCACTCCAGACCCAGGATCGGGCTGGCGCCCGGCGGCGGATCGTAATGGCCCGCCCGCTGCATCAGGTCTGCCCGGTTGGCCGCCGTCGCATGGACACGGATGCGAACCGCACCCGGGCCCGGCGCCGGGGTGTCTGTCTCAGCCCAGAACAGGGTGCGGGTTTCAGGATGAATATGAACGGCGAACACGCATGCCTCCTCAACAAGATCGGTTCGGATCTTGCCCGGGATCCCTCTCCTCGCAAGGTCAGGAGGTTAATCCCCGGTTGATGTTGTCCATGCCGGTTGATCGTGTGCTCCCAGAGCTGACCGCTGCCCTGTTATCGCACCGCGCGGCGGTGTTGACGGCGCCGCCCGGTTCGGGGAAGACCACCCGCGCGCCACCCGCCTTGCTTGACGCTGGCGTCGCGGGTTCGGGGAAAGTGGCGTTGCTCCAGCCGCGCCGCGTCGCGGCGCGGATGTCCGCCCGGCGCATCGCCTGGGAACGGGGCGTTCGACCTGGTGAAGAGGTCGGCTGGCGGGTCCGGTTCGAAGATCGGACCTCCGCAAAGACCCGGATCGAAGTGCTCACCGAAGGCCTCCTCACCCGGCGCCTTCAGGCCGATCCGTTCCTGGAAGACGTCGGGGTGGTCATCCTCGATGAGTTTCATGAGCGCAGCCTGCATGCGGACCTCGCCCTGGCCCTCCTCGCAGAGGCGCAGGCCGCCCGCGACGATCTTCGCGTCCTGGTGATGAGCGCCACCCTCGATCCGGCCCCCATCGTCGACTTCTTCGAGGGTGACTGTCCGGTGATCACCGCCGGTGGTCGGCCATATCCGGTCACCGTGGTTCATCTGAAGCGTCCCGTCGAAGGCCATATCGAGCCCGCCGTGGTGCGCACCGTCGAGCAGGCCCTCGACGCGCAGCCCGGCGGTCATGTGCTCGTCTTCCTCCCTGGCGTCGCTGAGATCGAGCGGGTCCGCCAGCAGCTCGGCGATCGGCCGGACGTCGATGTTCTTCCCCTTCATGGTCGCCTGAAGAGCGCCGAGCAGGATCGGGCGCTCGCGCCGTCGAAGCGCCGAAAGGTGGTCTTGGCGACGAACATCGCGGAGACGTCCGTGACGCTTCAGGGGGTGAGCGCTGTGGTGGACAGTGGGCTGCAGCGGGCGCCGCGGTTCGATCCGTCGCTGGGGTTGACCCGCCTGGAGACCGCGCGCATCTCTCGGGCCTCGGCGGAGCAGCGGGCCGGTCGCGCCGGCCGCACCGGGCCAGGGACGTGCTATCGGCTGTGGACCGACAATGAGCATCGGCTGCTGGATGAGTCGGATCGGCCAGAGGTGCAGCGCGCCGATCTGGCCTCTGCCGCGTTGGAGGTGTTCGCCTGGGGTGTCGATCCGCGCGCGTTTCGGTGGTTTGAGCCGCCGCCCAGAGCCAACCTCCAACGGGCGATCGGACTGCTGGAGATGCTGGGCGCGGTCGCGGGGGGGGCGATCACCGCCAGCGGCGAAGAGCTGGCCGCCCTGCCGCTTCATCCGCGGCTGGGGCGGCTGATCCTGGAGGGCCACCGCCGGGGCTGTCTGCACACTGCGGCGACGGTCGCTGCGCTCGTCAGTGAGCGCGATCCCTGGGGCCGATCGGCGAAGGCGGCGGGGTTGCTGGAGAAGGTCGCCTGGGTGGATCAGCGCAGGACGGGCGCCGATCCGCTGGCGATCCGGACCATCCGGCAGGTCCGCGAGCAGCTGATCCGTGTCGCGGATCGGTGGGGGCCTGCCCCTCGTGGGAATGAAGATGACGAATCGGCCGTCCTCCGTGCGTTCCTCGCTGGCTTCCCCGATCGGGTGGCGCAGCAACGGGCGCCCGAAGGGCGGCGGTTTCGGCTGGCCAGTGGGCGGGGCGCCCAGCTCGATCGGGGGCTGTTGTCGGCGCCGTTGCTGGTCGCCGCGGAGATGACCGCCGGCCGCCGCGGAGAGGAGCCGATCATCCGCTCTGCGGCCGCGCTATCGAGGGCGTGGTTGCAGACGCAGATCGAGACCGTGCTTCGGTTTGATGGAGAGCGAGAGGCGGTGATCTCCATGACCCAGGAGCGGTATGGGGCGCTGATTTTGTCAGAGAAGCCCAGCACATCGCCGCCGGATCCGGGAGCGGTCTCTGCCCTTCTGGCTGAGGCCGCGGCAGCAGCGCCGGAGCGGGCGCTGTCGATGACCCCCGCCGTCGAGGCGTGGTTGGCGCGGCTGCGGTGGTTGGCGTCGGTCCGCCCCGAGATGGCGTTTCCGACGTTTGAGGATCTGGGGCCGCTGCTGGCGGAGTGGAGCCTTGGCCGCCGGTCGTTCGCGGAGTTGCGGCGGATGGATCTGCGGAACGCGCTGGAGGGGCGGCTGACCTGGCCACAGCGGCAGGCGCTACAGACGGATGCTCCGGAGCGGCTTCAGGTGCCGTCCGGGTCTCAGGCACGAATCCGATATGCGGGCGCCGGGCAGCCCCCGGTGCTGGCCGCGCGCATCCAGCAATTGTTTGGGATGGCGGCGACGCCGATGTTGGCCGGCGGGCGCGCCTCCGTTCTGGTACATCTGTTGGCGCCGAACAATCGGCCGGTTCAGATAACCGATGATCTGGAAAGCTTCTGGGAACGTACCTATGCAGAGGTCCGCAGCGATCTTCGGGGGCGTTACCCCAAACATGCGTGGCCGGAGCACCCGACCGCAGAAGATGCTGAAGACCGCCCCAAGAGAAATCGTAGGAGAACGTGAACGATGAGTGAGGCACATCATCGCGCCCTGGAGAGAATGTATGACTCTGCGCCCAGCAATCAGGGCTCCAACCTGCAGGCGCTCGTCAATGACCATCAGGTCGAGCTGTCGATGCGGGTTCAGCCGGAGATGCTGCACTCGGCGGGCGCGGTCAGCGGGTCATACATCTATAAGATGCTGGAGGACGCCTGCTTCCTTGTCGCCAGCGCGTCTGCGGAAGAGTTCTATGTCCTGACCGCCTCCTTCAACGTTCAGCACATCGGCCCGGCGATTCAGGGAGAGCTGCGGGCGGTCGCCAAGGTCGTTCACACCGGTCGCACCCTGATCTACACGGAGGCGCGCCTGTACGACTCCGCTGGCGACCTGCTGGCGCTGGGTACAGGCAGCTTCACCCGGAGCCAGCTGCCCCTTCGGGACGTCCCCGGCTACCAGGGCTGAGCATCGTTCAGCGGGGCCGGCAGGGCGGCGCATAGATCGCCACGCCTGCATCGAGCAGCGCGTTCAGCGCCGCCCGCTCGATCGGCGCGCGCCGATCGAGCGCATCAATCGCGGCGCGGGTCTCTGGGTCCAAGGGGAACAGGCGGGGCTCATCGGCCCACCAGATGGCAGCCAGCTCGACATGGCCGTCCGCGTCCTGCAAGTCCGGCGCGGCTGCCGCGTCATCGAGCACCGCGGCCACATGGGCGGCCGGGAGGCGCCGACGGCGGAGCGTCCGGTTGAGCCGGATCGTCTCTGGCGGCGGATCGTCGTTGTCTTCAGGGAGGACCGCGAACAGCTCCGCTTCTTCATCGCGGCGTGGCAGATCATTGACCCAACCGGCGATTTGGAGGGCCGGGTCATCGCTCCACCCGCTGATTCGGGCGCGCAGGCTGCCCGGCCCGCGGAATGCCGCAGATTGGACAAAGCGTCGGGCGAGCGGGCCCCGATCGGAGGGGGCCAGGAGATCGGGGAAGGCCGATCCCAGCCCTTCCGCGAGCTGTCGGAGGCCGGCGTCAGTGGACAGGTCCGCCCACAGGTAGCCCAGGCCGTCGAAAGCTGCGGCGATGGGGGCGGGGAACCGATGGGCGCAGGCATCAAACCGCGCGAACAGGTCGATCAGGACCGGGGTGATGTCTGCGTCTTCGTCCCGCAACGTGGCGCAGAGCCGGCTGGCGTCTTCGAGCGCGGGGAGCAGGGTCTGCTCGGCGACGCTGTTCTGCTCCAGCCACTCCAGGGCCAGGAAGGTGCGGTAGCCCACGTCCTGAAGGATCCGACGGGACCGGGCGCGCGCAGCAAGGCCGGCGTCCATCGGCGGCGCTGGCTGGAGGATCATACGGAGCGTCTCCCGGAGTTGATCGGACAACCCCGATACGGTGGGCTGATAGTCGACCCCTGGCGCGAAGAAGTGCTCGATCGTGGCGCCGAAGCTCCATGCGGTGAGGCGATTGTAGTGGCCCTTCAGATGCCCAACAGCGTCGCTTGAGCCATCCAGGCGTGGGTGATGGGTGCGCAGCCGCCGGCCGGTTCGACGCTCGACGTCGCAGGCCGCCAGCTCGACGGTCAGATAAGACAGGGCGCGCTCGGCGCTGGTCTGTGACTGGGCCTGGAGCGTCGGGTTGTGGGGATCCACCGCCCAGTAGGGCTGGGCCGACAGCGCCTCGCACCGGGGACAGTGGGTCTGATACAGCAGCTGCCCGACGTGGGCGACACATCGCGGGCGGAAGATCTCATCAAAACCATACCAGTGGGCAACCGGCAGCATCTCGGAGAGGCGCCCGCCGAGGTAGCACTCGAACCGTGTCATGTCCGGGCGCCAGAAGAAGCCGACCAGCATATGAAGCAGCTCATGCGGACGCCACTTGCGGCGATGGTTCGGGTTATAGGCTGGGAACCGGGTGTCGAGGAAGAACGAGAAGTACTTCGGCGTCTCCAGCACCCCGTCTTGCCAGGTCGGCGTCGTGTCACCCTCCCAGACCGCCACTTCGGGCGCGAGCGCCGCGGGCATCGGCAGCCGACTGCGGAGTTCATGGTGGCTGAAGCCCAGCCCCGCCGCTGCAGCGAGCTGGCCGATTCGGGCGGAGAAGACGGTGCTCCATACATCCGCGGGGGGCGCCGCCAGCATCTCAAGCTGTTCGATGAGATCGGGGGGAGGGCCCTCGGCAATGGCGTCTGCGGCGTGTGAGACGAGGTCAGCCGGCTCGAACAGACTCATCGAAGCGGCTCGACCATCAGGATGTTCTCTCCAAACGCGCGGGCGGTCAGCCCCTCCGCGGCGAGGATGGCCGCCAGGGCTTCGTCCCAGGGCACATCCGCCAGCTGGGCGGTGACGGTCCCCTCCACGCCGTCAGCGACGACAATGTTGACCCCGAACTCGGCGAACAGGCGCAAGACGCTCTTGATGTCGGCCTCCTGCACGCTCAGGTTGATCCGCGCGGCGGTCGACCGTGGCAGCGGCTGGTCGGCGGCGTCGGCGTCCACCACGATCCCGCCCGGTCGAATCAGCACGGCGTTGGTTGATGTGGACGCATCCTCGTCTGCTGTGGCGAGGAAGAGTCCGGCGATGGCCCACCAGATGCCCATCCGCTGTCCTCCATCTGTACACAGACCGTCTATCCAGTTTTCAGGCGTCGATGGTCTGCGAGCATACATCGATCCTGGACGACCGCGATCCCCACGTCCATCAGGTGAGCGGCGAAGGTGTCGTCCCGGATCCCCTGCTGCAGCCAGACCCACTGTGGCAGCGGCTTCATCGACCGGATCTCGTCGAGGTGCCCCATCAGCGCGGCGCTCCGACGAAATACATCGACCACATCGACCGGCTCATCGATATCGGTCAGCGATGCCCGTACCGGCTCTCCCCAGAGGATCTCCCCGACACGGGTGGGGTTGACCGGAAGGATCCGGTACCCCTGCTGCACGAGGTAGTCAGGGACATAGAAAGCGGCCCGGGTGCGCTGCGGATGCGCCCCCAGGACAGCGATAACGCGCGCGTGCTCCAGCAACTGCTTCACACCGTCGGGGTATCGAACTTCAGGCATGCATCCTCAAGAGTCAAGGGGGGGTGCGCGTCGGAATCCGTCGGCCCATGTGCACCGTTTAAGGTAATCTGCTCACGGAGATGAGGGTGTCGATTCCGGTTTCATCCCCAGCAGATCGAAAGCGCCTTCGGTTGGAGGCGATGCTCGACATCCTTGCCCACGATCTCCAGTCCCCCCTCACCGGCACCCGTGGATTCTTCAACGAAGCCCGGGACGCCATCGGCCCAGATGACGGGGAGATCGGAGAGCTGCTCCGTGAGGTGGATGAAGGGCTGGTGGAGCTGGCGAAGGTCGCCGCGGATGCCCTCCGGCTCGCCCGGTGCCAGCGGACGCGTCTCATCTTGTCCGATCTGGACGTGGGGCCTCTGTTTGCACAGGAGGCCGGGCTCCCGATTCACATCGACGCGCCGCTGCCGCTCGGTCGGGGCGATCGGGTGCTGTTCAGCGTCGCCCTGGATGCGGTCTTCACCCAGGCGCGGCGCCTGGATGCGGCTGCGCCCCTCTCGATCTGTGCCGCAGTCGAATACGGAAAAGTAAGCTACACGGTGAGTGATCCAAATCGGCGATGGCCTTCGATCGTCGACCGCTTCGAGCCGATGGCCATCGCAAGGGCGATGCTCGTCCGACAGAAGGGGTGGTTGAAGATCCTCGCGGATGGACAGGGGTGTCGGCTGTGGTTACCCGCAGCCCGCGGAGCATCCCCCCCTTGAATCCGATCGCCACCATCTTGATCGTCGACGACGACCCCCGACTGACCCGGCTGCTGAAGCGGCTCGTTGAGAAGGACGGGCATCGTGTACATATCCAGGAAACCGGCGCTGAAGCGCTGGCCTGGCTGTCCGCAAACCCGATCGACCTGATGGTGTTGGACTTCCGGCTCCGAGACATGACCGGTGCGCACCTGATCGCCGTAGCCGGTGATGACGATGAAATCAATGGGCTGATGTCGCGTTTCCAGGGCGGCGATCAGGTGCGCACCGGTCATGTCTCGGAGCCGGAAGTCCAACACCATCAGGTCGATCGGGTTTGCGGACAGCCAGGCCAGC
>JBCBLB010000269.1:0-11927 GCA_038520555.1 Myxococcota bacterium
AGCGGGCTGATTATCGCGGTGGTCGTTCTGTTTACGATGACCGATCTGCGCTGAGCCAGCCTTGAACATCGGCCCATAAGGTGGGGCCCATGATGTAGAAGACGATGGCTGTGGTGACGATGACGAGCGCCGCTTCCCCGAGCCCGATGTTGACTGGGGGTTGAGAGACGACGGCGAGCACGGTCACGCCGCGGTGATGAACATGCGGCGCAGCTTGAGCAGCAGGCCGATGTCGCCGTTGACCTGCAACCGTCCTTCTTCAAAGGCGTCTTGCGGGGACAGGCTGCCGTTGAGGATGGCCATGAAGTCTTCTGCAGAGCAGAAGATTTCGCAGTCTTTGGGCGCGAGGTCGACGGGCATGACTGCGGTGGACTGAGAGGCGACCTGCCAATGTCCGCCGTTGGGTCCATCAATGTGGAAGGCGACGACCACGTCCCGGGGCAGGATTCGTTGGATGCGGCCCATCTCCATGGGGACATGCTCTTCAAAGAAGACTCGTGGGTTGTCCACTCTCGCCCGCCTGTACCGAATGGTGAAGGTGAAAGGTTGGCCGCGGAAGCTCGGCAGTAATTTGTATCTTAACGGCTTCGGCAGAGAAATGTGACTGATAAGCGTCGATGGGTTCTTTGTTGTCACCCGGAAGCGCGACATCCCCGCGAAGGAAAACGACACGATGAGAGGCACTTTGTAAGAGAGATGGTTAGCCAGAGAGGGTCGATGCATCGACGCCCTCACCTCAACCGTTGGGAGCCCCGCCGGCATGTCTCCGAAGATCAACCCCATCTTCATCATCTCGGACGGCACCGGCGACACGGCGGAGAAGGTGGTCCGTGCTGCGCTCTTGCAGTTCAAAGGGTACCTGGTCCATGTTCGGGTCTTCCCCAACATCACCGAGCGCGATCAGCTCGACCGGCTCATCCGCCGCGCCGCCCGGGAAGAAGCCCTGGTCGTCACCACCCTGGTTCGGGCAGAGACGCGGGCGGTGGCGGCAGAGCTGGCCAAGCAGCATCGGGTCCGGATCTCCGATCTGATAGGCTCGCTGCTCGGGCAGCTCACCCTGTTCCTGCAGACCCAGCCCGAGGGGGTCCCCGGCCTGATGCATCGCGCCGACGACGCCTACTTCGATCGGGTTGAAGCGGTCGAGTTTACGGTGAAGGCAGACGATGGCAAGGAGCCGCGGATGCTGCTCAAGGCCGACATCATCCTGGTCGGGGTGTCACGGACTTCGAAGACGCCGCTGTCGGTGTTTCTGGCGCATAAGGGCTATAAGGTCTCGAACGTTCCGTTGGTGTTGGATCGTTCCCTCCCCCACCATATCCATGACGCAGATCAGCGGCGGGTCTTCGCGCTGACCATCGATCCGGAGAGCCTCCAGGAGATCCGGCGGCAGCGTCTGAAGACCATGCGGATCCCCAGCCGCACCAACTACTCGGACATGGACTACATCCTCGCAGAGCTGGAGTGGGCAGAAGACCTGTACCGGGCCAACCCGATGTGGCCGGTGATCGATGTGACCCAGAAGGCCGTCGAAGAGACCGCAGCCACCATCATCAAGATCATGAATGATCGGGGACTTGGGCGGGGTTTGGCTGGGACAGTCCGTGAGGTCGGGCAGCTGTAATCCGGGCTGCATTTGATGCGGTACCGAGGTAGACTCTGGATGACCGGCTGAGGAAGCGAACCATTCACCCCTCAATCAAACAGAGGAGCCCATTGATTGGCAGCGTCCTCGATAAGTACGAAGTCCTCCAGAAGGTTGGAGAGGGCGGGATGGCCACGGTGTATCGGGGCCGGCACCTGACCCTGGGACGTGACGTTGCCATCAAGGTTCTTCATCCGCACCTCTCAGCGACCGAGCGCAACCGCAAGCGGTTCGCGCGCGAAGCCCGCGCGATCGAGCACATGGATCATGAGAACATCCTCAAGATCTTTGACTACTCGGGCAACGCGAACGAAGACTGCTACATCATCACCGAGTTTGTTGAGGGGGTGACCCTGCATGAGCTGTTGGTGGACCGGGGGCGGATGCCCTCGGAAGTGACTGCGCTCATCGCCCACCGGCTCGCAGATGCGCTGCGCTATGCCCACAGCCTGAGCATCATCCACCGGGATCTGAAGCCGGAGAACGTGATGCTCCGGCGGGACGGGGCGGTCAAGCTGATGGACTTCGGCATCGCGCACTTCCTCGATGAGATGCACCTCACCGTGACCGGCGCGTTGGTCGGTAGCCCGGCGTATATGAGCCCCGAGCAGGCCATGGAGCGCCCCCTCGACCAGCGTTCCGACCTGTTCAGCCTGGGCACCCTGCTGTTCCACCTGGTCAGCGGACAGCTCCCGTTCTCCGGCTCCAACCCCAGCATCGTGCTGCGGAACATCATCGACGGCAACCGGCCGCACATCATGGAGCTGGTGCCAGACATCTCCGGCGCGTTCGCCGACACCATCGAGCGTCTCCTCCAGACCGACCCCAACGATCGCCCTCATTCTGCGGATGAAATCGTCGATGACCTCGCCCGGACCCTCGCCGATGTCCAGATCGATGTATCGGATCCGAGCTGGTCATTGAAGCGGTGGGTCACAGATCCAGACGCCTATGAGACGCAGCTCAACGATCACCTCAACCACATCCTGTTGCAGCGGGGCAAAGCCCTCCTCAACGATCACAATCATCTCGAAGCGCTGCGGTTGTTCAACCGGTTGCTGTCGATGGATGAGGACAACGATGAGGTGCTCGACCTCATCCAGGGGATGCACAGCCTGCACCCCGACGACGATCTGACGGCCCCTCCCGAGCGAACGCGTCGGCTGTGGTCGCTCTGGATCGGCGTCCCGCTGGTCGCTGGCGCGCTGAGCTGGGTGCTGTGGCCGGTCAAGCCGCCCGCTGCCTCACAGGTCATCCTGGCGACAGCGCAACCGAACCCCGCCGTGTTGGTGACCCCAACTCCTGAATCCACAGCTCCTGAATCCACGGCCCCTGAATCCACGGCCCCCTATCGGTTGGATCCGATCACCATCAGCCCGACGCCGCCGACCCCGGCACCGCCGCTCGAAGGGGTGCCCCCACGCCAGAACGCTCCAAAGGTGAACGGGTTTGAGTCACGACCGATCAAACCCATCGCAGAGCTGACCGTCAATCGGAACCCGAAGCCGCCTCCCCAACGCGCCCCGAAAGAAGATCCGACGCCGGAGTTGCCGATGGTCAGCGTAGAAGCTCCTCAGGAGCCCGGGGTCTTGAGGGTGTTGATGACGGTCGGCTGGGCAGATGTCTATATCGACGGTGTGGAGATGGGGCGCACGACCGATGTGGGCCCGATCGAGCTGATGCCCGGCCGTCATACGTTAGAGCTCCGAAATAAGCATGCGATCCCTGTGAAGCGAGAATTTGATATCTCTTCAGGAGAGCCGCTGAACCTGACGATGGCACTGCAGCGGAAACCGGCGACGATTCTGCTTCCGGAGTGGACGGACGGGCAATGTGAGGTCATTTTGGATGGGGACAGTCTTGGTCGGGTGGGTCAGTTCCAGAATGTCCAACCCGATAGAAAGCACACCGTGGAGCTTCGGTGTCCGGACGGCGAGACAAAACGTTGCCTGCTCGACGTGGTCACCCCCGGGGTGACTGTCCCGCTTCGCTGCCCTTGAACGTCCGGGTCATCGTGGTGGTGTGGGCCCTGACATGGATGCCGCGGATCGGGTCCATCTTCATCTGGCGGGTTGGTGTGGGGGTCCGTCAACAGGCGCTCTTGCGGGTCTGGTATGCCGCTTGCATAGGTATGGGGGCGCAAGCATGTATTCCTTTCCTGCCTGAGATCGACTACCAGCCCGTGAACCAACGATTCAACATCGCTGACTTCGGACCCGATGAGAATCCGAGCGACCCAGACATCCCCCCCCGCGTTGAGATCGGTGAGAATGAGGACGATGCGATCGCGTTCGTCCAGGTTTTCGACGACGACCTCGACCGGATCGGGTTTCAGTGGCGCATCCTGAGTGAGGACGCTCAGGGTGGCATCAACTCGGAGAACCTCAACAACGCCCAGGAGATCAGCGACGCGAACCGAACCTTCCTCATTACGCAGATCCGGCTCAACCGAAACGATCTGGCCCGATATGATGGAGGTACGCTCCGCTGCTTCGTGACGGACACCCCTGTGGGGTCCACGGAGCCGGAGTACCAGGAAACCGTCAGCTGGGAATTCGATATCGTCGGAGACAAGCAATGATCCGGTCGCTGATTCACCTCCTGTTGTTCGGTCTGCCCTTCCTCACGACGGGATGTGGTTCTCCGGATCTGGCCCTGGATGACGCGGCGCAGGAAGGATTCGCGGGCGACACCAGCAACGACGCCGTAGACGATGAAGATGCGCTTCGCGCCGCGATCCGGATCGACGTCGAGCCGCTGAGCCCGCCGACGATCGGGGATGAACCGCTGGTCGATCAGGCGCAGTCGTTCTGGGTCTCACCGAGCGCGGACTGGGCGGATCAAGAGCTTCGGATGCGACAGACGGTGCTCGTCAGCGGGGAAGTCCGTGGCTTCTCCGCCAACCCCTGGACCGCGCCAGACCTCTCCGCGGAAGCGGACACGGGTGATTCAGACACAGGAGATCCGGCTCGGTTCGGTCCTGGGGGTCCGAGCGTCCCGGGCTCCGATAGCGTCCCGGTCATCGCTGAGGTTCGGCTGTACCGTCCCAACACCGTCGTCAGCCAGCAGGTGACCACGGACGAGTCGGGGAACTTCACGCTGGAAGTGCCTGCCTTCGTGGGGTATACCGACGATCTTGAGGGTTTGGGTGTCGAAGAAGGCTACCGGCTGGTGGTGGTTCCGGTGTCTCCGGCAGACCTTCCGATGTACGTCGAAGATGATCTGGTGTTCACGGACAACACCCGCATCGACGTCGAGCTGGATTATGGGTCTCCGGTCTATGGTCAGGTCATCGATGCGGACGGCGAGCTCGTCACCGGGATGACCTATGCGGTCAACCTCATCGATGTCGAGACCGGTGAAGAAGGCCCGGTGGCGTTCACCAACGCAGCGGGCTGGTACTCGCTTCGGGCGCTGGAAGGGGAGTACATCCTCCAGGCGAAGCCCGTCGAGGACTTCCTGGCCTATCCCACGATCCGTTCTTTTCATGGCTTCGATGAAGACTTCACCGAGGCTCGGGTCGATGTGAACATCGGCCGTCGCGATCTGGCGACGTTGGTGGGTCGCCTGGAGAATCCCAACGGGGCCCGGCTGGACGATGCGACGGTTCGGCTCACCTCGAACGTGCTGGAGAACTCAGAGGGGAGCATCGCCTTTGAGGTCCAGACGGACGAAGACGGTGTCTTCGACGCTTCGGTTCTGCCGGGTTCGTGGACGGTCGAGTTCGTCCCGCCGTCCAATGACACCACCGCCAGTCCCTTCTCCCAGGAGATCCAGGTCAACAATCGCTTCGAAGATCTGGGCGAGATCACCCTGCCGGGCCGGGTCGTGTTCAACGCACAGGTCCTGGGCATCGACGGCTTCCCCATGCCCGACGTGATCATCAACATCTTCGAGGACACGTTCACCGGGGATGTGTATAAGGCGACCACCGACGACCAGGGGATGATCACGGTCACGGTGCCCAACACCCCGATGACAGCTTATCTTCAGCCCACCAATGACAACCAGAGCGCGCTGACCCGGATCGACTTCAACCCCAGCGATGGGCTGGAGCGGACCTGGGCGCTCAGCGAAGGGCAGCAGGTCACCGGTGCGGTGTCGGTGGTGGGCTCCAACCAGGGCGGGCTGTACTCGCTGACGGTCCGGGACTCGGTGGAGAATCCGCTGGGGATCCTCAGCACGGGCATCGACGGGGACTTCGCGTTTCGTGTGAACCTCGACTGATCGGGCGGTTCGGGGCGTGGTTGCAGTTCGGGCGTTGCTGTTTGTGTGGTTGAAGGGTACTTTGCCCAGGAGATGCTCCTGCCTCTTCTGCTTGTGGGGCTCGCGCTCGCCGCGCCGCCCGATGATTCCCCTCCCCGATCGGAGGGGGTCTCGACGATGGCGGATTATTACCAACAGCAACTCGAAGACGCCCTGATCGCCTACCAGCTCCAGGAGATCGATCGGGCCACGGACCTGTTCACCCAGCTGGCCACACGGGGCGATGTGCCTCAGAAACTTCAACAAGAAGCCATGATTTATATGGCCGGCATCCTTCTCCGTCGGGGGGATGACAGCTCGATCCAGATGGCCGACCAGTATTTTCGTGAGGTCATCCTCGACGACCCCACCTACCAGATCGACCGGTTCGTCCACCCCCCCGAAGTCACCGCCCGCTTCGATCAGAACCGGTCGCTGCTGAAGTCTCAGATCGAGCGGTTGGCCCGGCCGCCGTGGGTGTTCCGTCGTCTGGTTCCGGCCGCCTATGCGTTGGAGTACGAGGCCCCGAAGTACAACGGTCTTCTGCTCGGCGTTGAGGTCCCCTTCGCGGCTGCCAGCATCGGCGGCTTTACCTGGCTGTGGGTCAACTCCGCTGCGGGCAACTTCCAGGAGACCCAGCGCGATCAGATCGAGCGGCTGAGATATGGCCAATGGGCGGTGAGTGGGGTGGGAGCCGCGCTGTGGTTGACCCGATTGATCCGTACCCAGCAGCACTGGAACCGGAACTTCCGGAGCTACTCTGAGCTGCGCCTCGATGAAGAGGGCCAGCCCGAGTGGGTCGTCGTTGGGGTCAAGGGACGTTTTTGAGGGTTAGGTGCGTTGCAGGGTATGGCATCGGTTACACTCCTTCACCTCGATATGGTGGCGTAATGGCGTATCTGCGATGCTTTGACCCGATCCGGAAGACCAGCCGGGACATTGTCCTGCGTAAACCCCTCATCTCGATCGGGCGCAAAGTCGGCAACGACATCGTCCTGGAAGATCCGACCCTCGCGCAGACCCATGCGAACCTCGTCCGCAACAAAGACAAGACGTATACTTTGTCGGTCACCCACCGCTCCAATGAGGTCTATGTCAACGGAAAGTTGACCCGCTCGACCCGGATCAGCGCCGGCGACAAGGCGCTGGTCGGCCGCTATGAGCTGACCTTGATGGCCGGGCGCCCCGCCGGCGACATCTCGACGACCGGCGAAGTGCCCTCCCAGGGGGTCAAACCCCTGGAGCGCCTGGTCAGCTTCTCCACCGAGATGATGCGGGAGACCTCCCCCGAGAAGCTGTTCAAGATCCTTCTGGAAGCGGTCGCCGAGCTGACCCGTGCGGAGAAGGGCTTCGTCATCGTCTTTAAAGACGGCGAACGCCACCTCGCCGCCAGCCACAACGTCGGCGAAGAGACCCTTGATCTGTCACGCGTCTCCGACACCATCATCGAACAGGTCATCGCGCAGCGGAAGTCCGTCATCGTCTCCGACGCCATGGCAGACCGGAAGTTCGGCCGTTCGCGGTCGGTCGTCGACCTCAAGCTCAGCTCGGTCATGTGTGTACCGCTGTTGTACCGCAACGACCTTCTTGGGGTGCTCTACCTTGGGAACGACGCGGTCACCGGGTTGTTTACGGAGAACGATCTGACGATGCTCACGGTCTGGGCCACCCAGGCGTCCCTGATCGTGCACGCCGCACTGCTGCTCAATGAGCTGAAGATCAGCAATCGGAACCTTCGCGAGCAGCTACGCCGAAGCTCACAGGGTGCGATCATCGGCTCCTGCCCCCCGATGAAAGAGGCGTTTCGGATGATTCGTCGCCTGGCTCCGACGGATCTGTCGGTGTTGGTCCTTGGGGAGACCGGGACGGGCAAAGAGATGGTCGCCCAGGAGCTGCACCGCCTCAGCGAACGAAGTCAGCGGACCTTCATCTCCATCAACTGCGGCGCCATCCCGGAGAACCTGCTTGAGAGCGAGCTGTTCGGCCACAAGAAGGGCAGCTTCACCGGCGCGGTGACCGATAAAATCGGAAAGTTTGAAGCGGCGAATGGCGGCACCATCTTCCTGGATGAGATCGGGGAGATGCCGATGAACCTTCAAGTCAAGCTGCTTCGTGTCCTCCAGGAACGCAGCATCGAGCGGGTCGGTGAGCTGGAGCCCCGACCGGTCGACATCCGGGTGATCTCGGCGACCAACAAGAACCTTGATGAGGAGATCAAGGCGGGCAACTTCCGAGAAGACCTGTATTACCGCTTGAATGAGGTGACCATCAACCTGCCGCCGCTGCGCGAGAGGGGCGAAGACATTCACCAACTCGGCCGGTTCTTCCTCAACAAGTACGCCGAGCAATACAACAGCAAGGTCCGGGGCTTCACCAACGAGGCGGTTCGGGCGATGTTGAACTACTACTGGCCTGGGAACGTCCGCCAGCTTGAGAGCCGGGTCAAGCGCGCGGTGATCATGACCGACCGTGCGCTGCTCAACCCCGATGACCTGGGCATCAAGACCAACACCAAGCGCTCGGTGAAGCCGCTGGACGCGGCCACCGAAGACTTCAAGATCGACTACATCCGCGACGTCCTCGAGATCAACAATTGGAATAAAGCGCAGACCGCGCGGGATCTGGGCGTCGACCCCCGAACCATCTTCCGGTACATCGAGAAAATGGACGACGCATGATCCGCATCGCACTGCTGACCGCTGCCATCGCCGTGTTCTCGCCAGCCGCCATGGGACAGTCCAACGCCCCGCGGCCGAGCAACATCCCGCAGCAGGGCCTGAAGAACTACGACACCGAGCGGCTGCTTCGGGACCTGGTCGGCGAGCGGAGGTCGTCCCAGGTCTACGCCGCCCGGGAGCTGCGTCGGCAAGCGCGGATGACGGTGCTCCTCCTCCACGAGCCGGATCAGGACACCGTCATGGAAGCCCGGCTGCGGCTCTCCGACTTCGACAAGCAGCTCGCTCCGGCATGTGTCTCTGTGCTCGACCAGCCCCATGTCACCTTCTTGTGTGCCGATATCCTGGGCACGTTGGAGACCACCAGCGCCCTGCCCGCGCTTGAGGCGACGTTTCAGGCTGCCGACAAGCGGCGCAACCGCAAGTCGCTTGAACGGAACATCGACCGCTTACAGACCGTCCTCCAACGCACCGAGCCCCAGGGGTCACGCTCATGAAGACCGTCGGCCTCACCGGGGGCATTGCCTGTGGAAAGTCCACCGTCGCAGCCCTGCTCCGCGAAGAAGGGGTGCCCGTCATCGACGCCGATCAGGTCTCACGTGACGTCGTCATGCCTGGGCAGCCCGCCCTCGCCGAGATCGTCGCGCGCTTCGGCCCAGAGATCCTCAACGAAGACGGCACCCTGAACCGAAAGGCCCTCGGCGCGCGGGTCATGGGTGAAGAGAACACGCGGCATCGAACGGATCTGGAATCCATCACGCACCCTCGAATTTTCGAGGCGATGGGACGCCATATGCAGCGGTTCGCCGCAGACGGCGCAGAGATCGCCGTGGTCGAGGCCGCCTTGATGGTCGAGACCGGCAGCTACCGGATCTATGACGCCCTGCTGGTCGTTCAGTGTCTCCCCGATGTCCAGGTCCGCCGCCTGATGGATCGCCAGGGCATCACCGAAGAAGACGCCCAGAAGTGGATCGCCTCACAGATGCCTGTGGCGGAAAAGGCAGCGCTGGCCGATGTGATCATCGACAATGACGGGAGCCTCCTGGACCTCGCGGCGTCGACGGCAGAGGGCTGGCAGAACGTTCGGAGACACGTCGGCTTGGACGACTGAGCATGGCCCCATCGTGATCGGGTCGGTGAAGACGTTGGGGATGGGCGACCAACGAGATGATGTCTGGCGCACCGCTGGGCCTTGATGTCGAAGTCGACATCAGCCTCACTTTCCGGTCGAGGCGACGTCCCATAGAAAGTAGGATAGCGTGGGCGCGACTGGCTTGTTGGCCTCACCGCTGGCTCGACACTCGACGCTGGGGTCATCCTGGCCGGGGCGCCATCGGATCCACCAGCTGGAATCTCCGCGGTGAGTGACCAATTGCATGACCGTGTCTGCGCCCTCGGTCTGGGGCGTAAGCTCCTCCACAGGAACAAGCGCGGGCCAGGTTGAATGGGAATCCCGAAAAGCCCTGTGAACCCCCGGGGAACTCAAGAGCAGTCGAACCACCTTCGGTAACGTCACCGGATTGGCGGCCTCCCAGGCTTCCATCGCGGTCAGGTCATCCCCTGGGACCAGGAAGAGGGCGGATAGGGCATCTTCGATGGTCTTGTCCCCGGTCTCAGATGGATCACGTCCACCGATGCGGATCTGGTTCCAATAGTAACGGTACCAGGGGCTATCCGGCGGATCAATCAGGGGAGAGCCGCCCATATCCTTGAAGGAATCCAGGGCCTGATCCTGCGTGAACTGCAATACCTCTGGATCCACGCCGTGTTTGGGAGCCACCTTACAGAGGTGTGGGCGGAGCCCCTCTATCGTGATGTCAATGCCGCGATCCCGTGCAAGCCGGTGAAAGGCAGAAAGATCCATCATTCCGTGCCGAGCATAGCGGACAAAGATCGGCGCCCACGCTGCCTCCGGATCGTCGCACACTTCTGCCTGCGTGATACCGACCCACTCAGACAGGACCAGCGAGGAGGGACGAGAAGGCTCCACAATGAGCGTGCCGTCATCACAACGGCGCTTGACCAGACAATCAAGCCAGCGACCGTTGATATAGGCATGAACGATGGATGACAAGAGGGTCTCCTGGGTGGAGGAGACTTAGGCACCGTTACTGGTCGGTCAACAAGCATCCATCCGTTTCTTCAGACGGCTTGGTGGATTGCTGAAGAGCGGAGGACAGACCGGGCCCTGCCTTAGCTCAGCCGCAGGGCGGTGTCTGTGAGCAAACTCAGAAATGAATCAGCGAGTACGACGGTATGGGAGCGAAGGCCTTGTCCCCTTCGAGGAAGTCGAGACCGATGACGAAGGCGCACTCGACGACTTCGCCCTTGAGGGTCTGAACGAGCTGGACGGTGGCGTTTGCGGTCCCACCGGTGGCCAGGAGATCGTCGATAATGAGCACCCGCTGACCTTCGGTGATGGCATCCGCGTGCATCTCAAGTTTGTTGGTGCCATACTCAAGGGTATATTCGAAGGCGATGCTCTCAGCGGGGAGCTTGCCGGGCTTTCTGGCGGGGACGAAGGCGGCATCGAGCTGCATGGCGAGGGGTACGCCGAAGAGGAAGCCGCGGGACTCCATGCCGACGACGACGTCGATGTTCTGGTCGGCGTAGCGGGCGGCGAAGTGGTCGGTGATCGCCTTCATCAGGTCGGGCCGGCTGAGGATCGGGGTGATGTCCTTGAAGAGAATTCCAGGCTTGGGAAAATCAGGAACATCGCGGATCGTGGCTTTGAGGGTGTCTTCAAGGGATGACATCAAACCGCTCCAGGGTCGAGGGGAGTGCGAATCATAGCCCAACGGATAGATGCTCGCGCATGTCGACGCAGACCCAGACCCACTCCCGCCTGTCCGAAGAGCTGAACGCGTTTCTGGCCCAGCTGGACGGCAAAGACACCACAGTCGGTGATTTGATCGTGCTCATCGGCGACCGCGGCTTTGGCCTGCTGCTGCTTCTCCTGGCGCTGCCAGCGGCGCTGCCGGTCCCGGCGACCGGCTATGGCACGCCGTTCGGCATCGTGATGATCCTCCTGGGTTCTCAACTGGCGATGGGCCGGAAGACGCCCTGGCTGCCGGAGAGCTTCCGAAAGCGCACGATCCGATTCAGCCTGCTCTCCTTCAGCATCCGCAACGCCGGGCTGCCGCTCCGGGCGGTGGAGCTGTTCATCCGCCCGCGGCTGTCCGGCCTCGCCCGCAGCCCCACGTTCCTCCGGGCGGTCGGGGTCGTCGTCGTCCTGCTCGCCGCGGTGATGTCGGTGCCGTTGCCGCTGACCAATACGGCGCCTTCGTTCGTCATCTTCATGCTGGCCGCCGGCATCCTCGAAGAAGACGGGCTGTTCTTGCTTGGGGGCATCCTGCTCGCCCCGG
>JBCBLB010000066.1:0-21647 GCA_038520555.1 Myxococcota bacterium
CGATAGAAGAAATCGAACCGTCGATGAGAGGGGGGAGGAGGAGAGATGTGGATGATCGCGCTGCGGCGCGCTGCCGCACGAACCGGAAGTCATCGACATAGATGAGTCGGTTCTGCAGCAGCTGGGCGAGGACGTCGCGCAGCGCGGCTTCGGGAGCGCTGAGCTGGTCGACCATCTCCTGAACCGTCGCGCCCTGAAGGATCATCGGCCATGCATCGGCGGCGACGGGGTTCATCTGAGCGCGGATCTGCCCATTTGAGACGAGGTACCGGTTGCCCTGCCCATCGGAGAGGATGGCCGCGGGGCTGACGGGACCGAACGCGGTCTCAGGCGCGATCCACGCGGTGAGGTCGCCGGTGGCGAACAGGGTCATGGGCTCGCGGTTGATGGTCTTCTGAAGCAGATCGGCACGGATTTGGATCTCTTCGAGGGGGATCTCGCTGGACCACCGGAGCATCAGGGGCTGAAGGGCAACGGTGAGGTGCTGCAGCGTCTCCGGGAGGTTCGGCGGGATGGGCTCCATGGCGATGCCGGCGCGCTCGGGCTGATGATACATCCGGGAGTCGGGCTCGACGCGGAGGGGCCATCCGGCGTGGACGGTGAGCCCGGCGTCCGCCGGGGGGCCGCTGCGCGCTATGGCGCGGGCGCGGAGGCGCGTGATGAACCGGATCGAGTCCATGACGCGCGCGGGGGTCTCGGTGGGCACACCACAGAGGATCGAGAGGTTGACATGGATGCCGGCGTCGAGGGCGTCGAGGACGATCTGCTCGGCTTCGGCGACCCGCGTTCCCTTGGCGAGGCGGTCGAGCAGGGGCTGGCTGGCCGTCTCCAAGCCGAACGCCATCAGCCGAAACCCGGCCTGAAACAGCTTCTTCAGCAGCGGCCCGGGCAGCTTCGCGGGCCGGAAGTAGGCGAACACGAAGGTCACCGGGAGCTGCTGCGCGATGCACAGGTCCGCAAACCGCTCAAGCCACTTCGGGTTCCCATTGAGCAGGCTATCGCCGAAGGTGAACTGATGAACGCCCCACCGCGCAGCCAGCTCCTTGATCTCATCGACGACGGCTTGGGGATCGCGTTGCCGGAACCGGGTCCAGTAGTTGGTCTCCGAGCAGAAGGTGCACCGCATGACGCAGCCGCGGGTGGTGGAGATGGGCAACGCGACGCCGAACCATCGGGTGCTGGCGTTGGGGTTGCTCCGATAGTGCTGCACATGCCACCCGGGGATCGGCAGGCTGGCAAAATTGGGCGTCGGGAGCCTGTTCAGAGGCAGAAGCGGCGGCGGGGGGAGACGAACCACTTCGCCATCGTGCAGATAGGCGGCGCCGGGCACATGGGGCCGCCGCCCGGCGGCGAAGCAGCCCGCGAGGGCGGGGGCGACCTGCTCTCCCTCCCCGGTCGCACAGACGTCGACCATCCCGAGCCGAAGGAGGAAGTCCTGGATCTCATGGGCGGCGACGCCCGGCCCGCCGACGACGAAGCGAAGCGTGGGATCGACCTGCTTCAGGGCGCGGGCGAGCAGGAGCGTGGGCAGCAGGTTGCTGACATAGACCGAGGCCATGACCACCTGGACGCCCTGCTGGAGGATGGGGTCGACCCAGGACTGGAGGAAGCGCTCGACCTGCCGGATGACCTGGAGGTCCTCGGCGAAGGGCGCCGTTTGTTCGCTGCCATAGGCGTCCGGAAACAGGGCCATCATGGTGAGGGTCGGCCGGAGGATGAACTGCACCTGATCGATGCCTTCGGCGTGGCCGATGTAGTAGGCGTGGAACAGCCGGCTGATGGTCTCCGGCTGAGCGGACAGCATCATAAAATCGAGGTCAAAACACCGGGTCGGGTGCCCCGCCTGCTGGAGCGCCGCTTGCAGCGCGGCGAGCCCCAGCGGGGGCGTCCCAAACCCGAAATACGGGCACAACACCAGGCCGATCGTATGCATCATCGACAGGGTATCGCACTCTGTCAGAGTCATTCACCGCAAACCATCCCAACCCGCAGGACAGCGCCGTCGCTACGCGCTGACCCGTCGGCGTCGAAGGAAGCGGCGCAGCCAGACCTGCAAGCCCTCCATCGCGATGGTGTACCGTTCTCCGTCATCGAGAAGGATGCCCTGCGCCACAAGATCGCCAAGGATCGCTGGTTCGTCGAGTTCGTCTGGCAGCGTTTCGCCAGGGTGCTGCTGCAGCCATGCGACGACTGCCTGCTCTGCAGCCGTCATCGAGCGCCAGAAGCCCTGCTCGATGTAGTGACCGAGCACGCCGCTTCGGTGCATCTTCTTCAGCGCCACCTTCAGAACTTCAACATCCACACCAAAGGGCAGACCTTCTACGGCGACATCCGTGGGCAGCTGCACCCGATGCGGACCTGGCCCGCCGTCTCTGCGGAGTAGCGCACGCGGCCCCCAACGCTGCGGACCGGTGGTGGCGCTACGCCTGCATCGCCGCCATCATCGAAGAGAAGTCCGCATGGAGTTCAAGGGCGGTGATCGTCTCACCGTCCACGGTGAAGATGTTGCAGACCTCGACCTCGAAGGTCTTCGCGTTGTGGGCCACGGTGCCCCCGAAGCGCATCCAGATCGCGACCTTATCCCCGCTGGCGAGGCTGCGGTCGATCTGCCGCCAGTGGTGGGAGAGCTGTGCGAACAGCGGGCGATCCGCTTCAATCGTCGCGTCCTTGCCCGTGACGGTGTACAGCGGGGTCACATACCGAAAGTCCTCGGAGAGGTGTCCATAGAAGGTGTCAAAATCGTTCTGATTGAGCGCCTCAAGCACCGTGGCGATGAGGGTCTGAGCGTCTGTCATGGGCTGGCTCCTGCAGATGGGGTGGGTGCACGACGGGTCTCCTGGCAAGCCCTTTTCCCAGTTTAAACGCCAGGCAATCGATGGTTGGCCTTGTTTGTACGCATCTGGCGGTGTGGTTTTCATGTGCGCACGGCCGCATCATACCAACAACGCACCCAGCGCCAGGTTGGCATCTTCGCGAATGGCCACGACCGGATCATTCGCCGCCAGCCGAACCAGGATCAGGGTCAGCTGCGCGTCGAGGTAGCGGGCAGCCTGGGGTGGGGTCAGCGCAGGGTTGAGCAGACCGCTCTCATCAACAATGCGAAACCATTCTTCAAACGTGGATCGTCGCTCTTCTTCGATCTGGCCGACGAGGAGCTTCGTGGCGTCCCCCAGCGCACGCCCGGTCAACCGGAGTTTTGTGAAGAAGCACCCTGCGGGCAACCCATGGTCGGCCGTCGTGCCCTGGACGACGAACGCCAGGGTGTCGCGTGGAGAGAGACCTCGCTTGAACAGCGTCAACAGGGGCACAACAGAGCGCGCCCGATACTGCCCCAGGGCAGCAGCCATCAGCCCATCCTCTCCCCCAAACTCACGGTATAGGCTTGACTTCGACAATCCAGTCCGCCGACTGATCTCATTGAGCGAGACCGCCGCTCCCTCTGCCCACCAGATTTTCATCGCGGTGAGGACGACTTCATCGCGGTCAATTGTGCGGGGGCGACCCCGCTTTCGTTTCCCAGAATCCGACACTGTGACTCCAAAATGAATGGTTCTCAAAATCAAGACGCGACGCTCGTCGCCCCCATGGTATGGGATTCGATTCGTTGAATCGGTCTTTCCCTGCGCTGCCTGCAACGATCGTGGGTTTGCCTGAAGTCGCCGTGTTTGCGAGCCGCGGGGGGCTCGGCTCACTCCAATGCGCCTCGAAATCCCTGATGACGCGAGCGAAGAAACTGTTCATAGAGCCGGGCATCTTTGAGCGCGCCCAATCGCTTGCCCCCATCGAGAAGAGAGAGCGCAGCTCGCCAATCGTGGATGGGCTCCAGACGCAGCGCCCAATCGAGCAGCGTTTTCTGGATCGTGGGTGCGCTGCGCTTTCGGGCCAGCTCTGCAGCGAGCCACTCCAACAACGTCCGCGCGGTCTCTGTGTCCCCATCGACGCACCCGATCGCAGAAGTGTCTGACGTTCCCCAAAGGATTGGGATAGGCGTCTCGCGCTTTCGTTGGAGCAAGAGAGCCTCTACGCCCTCAAAACGCTCAAAGGACAGCAACCACTGACCGACCTGTATTGACCGGGGGAGGATCGGTTTTACCGGACTGTTCTTGGGGTGGCGAGGAGAGAAGCGTTCGCGCTCCACAAAGATCCGCAGCGGGAAGGATGCGATGAGATCGTGGGGGAACGGCACCCAGTTCTCTTGATGAGCGATGAGGGAAGCGGACAGACGCAACCGCCACGCGGCCAGCATGCTGCGGATCGCATCCAGCGCTTCCGGAGGCGCATCGTTCCAATACATGGCCGAGATCGGTCCGGCAGAGATCTGCTGCTCGACGATGCTGGCCAGCGATCCGTCTTGCCATTCAAGCACCCGCACCACAACCTTCAAGGGATGGCTGTCGGCTTCGAGAACCGCGCCGACAAAATGGATCTCAAAGCGCCGTGCTTGTTGAAGGCTGTCAGCGAAGATGCCATGAAGCAGCCCATCATCATTGAACTGCTCGGCCAGCCAGTGAAGGAACGCCCCATCACGCGGCGTCGGCAACAGGGTCTTCAGCCAGTGCGGTTCCGTGAGAACACCGCGCAGCTCTTGCAGCGCCTGCTCAAGGCTGAGCGCGGTTTCAGCCTCACTTTCCGCTGCGAAGGCAGCATATTCACGGCGCCGTTCGGCGAGGGCCATCCGAAACCGGTCGGCCAGACGCTCAAGCGAGTCGACCGCGGGCGCCAGGAACATCACATTCTCAACGGGGGTCCCGCCTCGGGTGTTGAGCTGTGCATCCCCTCTGGTCAACGTAAGGTTCCAGATCAGAACCTGTGACGCTTCGCTGCGTTCGATAAGAAGGTCAACGATGAGGCTGCCTTCCTGAATACACAGCGTGAGCGGGCCATCGAGGAGCTGTTCACCGAGGGTCGACACCCAACAGGGGTAACCCATCACCCCATACAGCGTCTCGGAAGCGGCTCGGGCCAAAGGCACTCCCGGCCCGCAGCGCGTCCCATGAGCCGCGTCGAGGTCTGCCTTGGCATCGAAAACGTCACCGACTGAGGATGGAGCCCCAACGGACCGACGGGGTAAGCTATGCGTTCCTCATTCTCAAGAAAACAAGCGTCGAAGATGAAGCTGATCCGACTGGGCATCCTCCGCCCGTTTTTGAAGGTGCGTGGCATTCTCAACACATGGGGAATGTCTCCAAGCGGCGATTTGATGGTGGTGGGTTCAGAAGAAGGAGAGCTGTCGGTCTACGATCGGGATCTTCGTCGGCTTTGTTGGGTAGATGATATGACCGAAGGGAACGGATTTCCCTGGCTGACGGTGCTATCCGATGGGGTCACGATCGCTGGGGCGTCCCCCTCTCTGGGTTGGAACTGATGGGGTCTTGCCGAAACTGTCGGATAGCCCAACCGCGACAAGCCAGTCGGCGACTTCGCTTTGTGCCTCTGGGGAGAGCTGGTGGGCGATGCGATCCCGGATCATCTGCCGAGATTGCTCTGGGTAGGCCCGCGAGAGGTAACTGACCGACTCTCCATAGATGTCTGCGACGAACGCTTTATTGCCTTCTTCCTGTGCGTTTTGGTTGCCCAGGATGAAGGGCTGGTAGGTCGAGCCCATCTCAGCGAGGACGGCGCGGGCGAAGGGGGTCGACGCAGGGAACGCGACCAGCGCGCCGTCTCCATCCCATTCCCGGGCCTTGGACTCGCACCACGCGACGACCCGAGGGAAGTTCGCGACGACGTCTCTGGGATCGGGGTCCATGTTGGTGTGGGCCCACAACCCACCCAACACGATGCAGTCGACAGCGGTTGGTCGGTCCCCGAGCAGATAGCGGGTCTGGCCGAGCTGTTCTTCCATCGCGCCCAGCAATCGGCGATACTCCTCTTCAGCGGCCTTCTGCTGATGTACCGACTCGGTCCCGGTGGCACGGCAGACGCGCGGTCCCCACTGAAGGTACTTCTGGGTGGTCTCCGGATCGTGGTTGGCGATGCGCGGCGCGGCGAATTCGGCGCTCCGTGGATAATGCCAACGATAATGGACCATCGTTCTTGCGATCCACTCATCGAAGAACTCTTCAAGGATATGAACCAACACCCCGAGGGGGCCTTCTGGGAACATCCGCCGATGGGGACGCCGCGCGTCGAGCATCATCATCACCGGCGTGGTGTCCGCGATCATCCAGTTCTCTGGGGTTCGCAGGACGGGGATCTGATGGGTGCCGGCGCGGGACTCCAGCTCCCGGCCGTTCGTCGGGACTTTGTCGATGCTCTGGTAGTCGATGCCATAAAAGATGAGGGCAGCTTCGAGCTTGCGGGTGAAGTAGCTCAGCTCGCTTCCATAGAGTTCGTAGGTCTGGGTCATGGGCGTTCCTTCGAAATGGCTTCTGAGAAGGGACCGAGACGGAGTGTACTCGATGGTCAAAGGTCTGCCACAAACCGAATCGGACTGACCCAACGTGTGAGCGCAGCGTCAACTTTGGTTGCGTAAAAGAATTGTGTGCCGGGAGGGGCCCGGCACCGACCATGACTCCTCACAACCGGATCAACCACGCCATGACGCTCATCCCACTCATCGCCGCGCTGCTCACCGCGACGCCCTCGCCCGTCTCCGACGGCGCCATCGTCCCCCAGCCCAGGAAGCCCATCTGTGCCAATTGCAGCGCAGGGCAGCTGGCCAGCGGAGAGACCGCGCTGGTGCTGTCCTTCGACCCCACCGTCCAGTCCGAGATCGCGGGCATGGCGGTCACGGCGCTTGCGAAGCGAGAGCAGGTGTCGTTGTGGTTCGGTGCCGACGCGCTCGTCTCTTCCACAGGTGCGGACACCGTCGTCCTCGACGTCTCGTTTCCATACGGGACCCAGCGGGTCATCCTCGACGTCGAGATGGCAGATGGTTCGTTGGTGACGGAGTCGATCCCCATCATCAACCTGCGATAACACAGGGGAGATGAATCTTCTCCTGGCAATCATCCTGGCCGGCTGTCACCGCTTCGATCGGACACCGATGGAAGGGTGTGGCAGCCGCGCTGTGGTCTCCACCGTGCCCGCCTCCGCGCTGTGTCCCACCGCGCCCGGCTGGACGACCAGGCGCCTGTTCACCGACAGCAACCCCGCGCTCGCGCAGTGGTTGGAGCCTCGGCCCGAACGGTTGCATCGATACTGTCACCACACCCGCTCTGGCACGGGGCCGCTCACGGTGGGTGAGATGGCCCCCTTACAAGCGGCCCTGGACGCCCGCGACCTGGCCAGCGGACAGGACTGCAGCGCCCAGGTCCGTCCCAACGGCCTCGACGATCCACGGGTCGATGAGGCCCTGATCGCCGCGTTCCATCATGCCATCGACCTGCCAGATCCGTCTGTGATGGATGGCATCGCCCGTGCCCCAGTGGAGATCGCGATCCTGGACACGGCCTCTGAGGAGACCGCGGCGGCTTCTACCATCGTCCTCAACCGGAGCCACGGCCTGATGATGCGGGAGATCGTCGAAGAGATCGCTTGTCTGGATGACACCCCGCCCTGCCTGGGCGCCATCCGATCGGCGGTGGCGATGCCACGGCACGATGGGATGATGGACTGGGCCGAGGGCGGCCGCTCGGGCACCGCGTTGGATCTGGCCACGGCCATCGTGGCGGCGGTGGGCCGTTGGCGGAGCCGCAGCCGTGCAGCACCGGGGTCGGTCCCACAGCGGCTGATCCTCAGCCTCAGCCTGGGCTGGCCAGAAGACCCGAATCGGCCCGCTTCCCCGGCCACCGCTGTGCTCGAAGACGCCCTGGCCTTCGCCGCCTGTAACGGCGCGCTGGTCATCACCGCGTCGGGCAACACGGCCCGGGACGGCAGCGGCACGGGCCCGCTGACACCGGCACGATACCAATCCGCCCCGGCCCCGAACGCCGAAACATGTGTGGCGTTGGGGTTTGCTCCGTTGCGCAGCCATCTTCCCATCGACGGTGGGGTTCGTCCGTTGGTGGTGGCGGTGGGCGGCGTCGACGCCCACGATCGCACGCTGTACAACGCGCGGCCGGGCAGCCAGCCGCCCCTGGTCGCCTTCGCGGAGCAAACCATCGCCCGTCCAAGCGACGGTGACGCCCGCCGGATCCCGCTGACGGGCACGTCCGTCTCTGCCGCCGTCGCCTCTGGGGCAGCGGGGCTGCTGTGGTCGATCGAGCCATCTCTGACACCGGACGCCGTCATCGAGCGGTTGTATACGAGCGGCTGGGACGTGGGGAGGGTGGCTGAGGTGGATCTGCCCGGCCCACCGCGGCGTTCTCATCGGATCGCGATCTGCCCGGCCCTGGCAACGCTGCGTCCGGACGCAGCGCGTTGTGAGGCGTCTCCGGTCCCCGACGGCGGGTTTCTGGCCCCGGTCGGCCGGGCGATTCAGCAGGCCCTCGCTGACGATCCCAACGTGCATCGCATCGACGCGACACGAGAAGAATGAACCGTCACCAGGACCGACCCCCCACGCACGCTGATGAGATGAAAATGCGCTGTCTGGCGAGAATTGACATCCGATGGTTGGTCTGGTGGACTGTCGTCCTTCATACAGGGGTGCATGGATGCGGTTCAGGATGCGCTTGATTTTTGTGGCTGTGGTGCTGTTTGCCGGGGCGGTCTTCGCAGGTCTCACCATCATGTTTCGAGCACCACCGACGAAACTGTCCGCTTTGACCCCATATCAACTCGAAGAAGGCGGCGAACCCATCCTCGAATGGGAGGGACAGGTGTTCGTTCACAATCAGCCGGTGCGGGTCACATCGTGGTCGGGGGTTGGGACCATCGACGGTCAGTCGATCATGATTGACAAGGGCCGGGTGGGGATCGTCCAGCGCCCGGTGTCGCGTGGAAACCCCGATGAGCCGCTGCAGGTCCTGGAGATCAAGTGGCCTGCCCAGGCATGGAACGCCTTCCCGAACGTCTGGCAGGTCATCCAGATGCCGGAGGGCGTTCAAACCATCCACGCAGAATCCCTTGAACCCATCGACTGGAACCTGATCCCCCCCAAGGCCCCGGCAGGTTCAGCGATGTGAGCGCTGCGTCGGGCGCCCCTCACTCCGCGATGCGATCCCGCAGGACGAACCACTTTTTGTCGAAGGCCTCACGGAACCGGTCCGGCGGGGGCAGGTAGATGTCGCCGGTCTGTTCGAGGTCGACGTCTGGTCTGGCGCGCACCTTCTTCAGCCACTGCCGCACCGTGTTTCCGGTGACATAGTTTCCGCGAAGGAAGACGTCTGGGCCGGCGAGGACGCCGTGGAGGCGGGGTCCGGCGCCGTCGGCGCGCTGGGTGAGGATCTGGACGGCTCCGCGGAAGTTGCCGACCGCGAAGGTGTCGACCGTGACCCAGGCATAATCAACACCCTCAACCGTGACGGTGCGGCTGCCTTTTTTCGGGAGGGCCATGACCGCAGCGTAACCGGTATACTCCAGAGAAGCTCATCGCTGCCGGAGCCCTACACTCAACAGGCAGAGGAATCCACACCGTGTTCAAGAGGATCGTTCTTCTCAGCGTGGCCGTCAATCCGATGGTGACGGGGTGTAACTTTCTACGTGGCTATGCAGAGGGGGCATCCTGGGAGATGGCCTCCCGAGAGGATGCGTCGTCGGTGGGGTTTTATCGAATGATCTATGAGGACTTCGAGGGGATCAACACGGACACGATGCAGCGGAGCGCGGTGGCGTGGAAGCTTCTGGGGGCTGCGTTGGTGGTGACCCACCATGTCGAGCCCCGAACCGAGGCGGGGTTCCATGCGCTGGTCGGGGAGCGATATGGCTTGTGGATCCCGGCCACGGTGGGCAACACCCCGGATGGTCTCAAGCAGCCGGTGTTCCAACGACCGATGGGGCTGATCAGCGCGCAGGTCTCTCGGGATATCCCCACCGTCTCGGTCGAGGTGGTCAACACCGGCTGCAGCGCCTGTCACTCCAGCCTGCTGTATGGTCCGGATGGGGAGCTGACCGACACGGCCTGGATCGGGTTGCCGTCGTCTCACTTCAACCCCGAACGCCTCGCCGCAGACGCATACGCCGCGTTCCGCTGGGCGGTCGACCATGAGGCGGACGCGCTCTCTGCCGTCGAAGCGGTGTTTCCTGACGTTTCACCCGATGAGCTTCAGACCCTGCGTCGCTTCGTGATCCCCGCGCTCCGCAAGCGGCTGGATGAGCTGGACGGCAGCCTGGGTCGGTTCACCCCCTACTCGAACGGCGGCGCAGGGTTGACCAATGGTGTGGGGACCATTCAGCTCTATCTCGGGTGGCTCCCTGAGACGGAGCGGTCTGATGATCAGCACGGCTACGCGGCGATCCCTTCGTTGGGGGGCCTGGAATTCAAACGCGCGGTGCTCTACGATGGCGTCTATGCGCCCCCTGGCGAAGCCCATTTTGGGGCCGTCGACGATCCGCGGAGCGCAGCCCACCGCGATCAAATGGCGGGCATGATCACGCTGGTGACCGTCGGCACGCTGGGCGTCGATCCCCACATCGCGGTCGATCAGAACCGCCCACCGATTCGAGACGTCATCGACTTCCTGTTCGATGCATACACCCCTCCTCCCTTCCCTGGGGTCATCGACGATGCCCTCGCGGATGAGGGCGCCCGGATCTTTGCGAAGCGCTGTCAGACGTGCCACGGAGAGTATGCGCCAGACGACGACGGGCGCTGGCAGATGGTGGGGTTCCCCAACAAGGGGATCCCGTTGGAGAAGGTGGGCACCGATCCCTGGCGAGCGTCAGCGGTGACGGCGTCGGTCGTGGACCGCTTCAAGCAGACGCCGCTCGGAGAGGTCATCGATCCGATGCAGACCGGGCGATACGTCGCGCCGCCGCTGACCGGGCTCTGGGCGACCGCGCCCTACTTCCACAACAACTCGGTCCCGACGGTGTATCACGTGCTGACCCCCGCCGAGCGTCCGGCGCGGTTCGAGGTCGGCGGCCACAAACTGGACTATACGCTGCTTGGGATCGCCGGGCAGCTCGACGCGGAGGGGGTGTGGCGGATGCCGAGCGGCTACCAGCCGCGGATGCTGCCCGAGGTCTATGACACGACCGCTGCTGGCCGCAGCAACGCTGGCCACGACGCGTTCACGGCGAGCATCGATCCATCCGGGCGGGCAGCGTTGCTGGAGTTCCTCAAGCGCCTGTGAGCTGCTGATCGATGAACCGGCGGACAAAGAAGCGACGGATGGCGGCCATCACGGGGCCACGCGGCCGCTCCACCTGCCAGGTCCAGGGGTTGAGGAACACTCCACGGGGCCCCGGCCCGCCGGGTCGATCCAGGATCACCCGGGTCGCCTCATAGGCCATAAAGCAGCCGGTGGCCCAGACCATCGGCGCGAACGAGATCCGCTTGCGGGTGCCGGCGATCATCTCGGTCGCGATCTCCGTGACGACATGGTCGACCGATGTCGAATGAACCAGGACCCACTCGATCTCACGCACCAGACACTGCGCGGCGAGGTCGTCATCGATCGCTTCGAGGGGGCGGCCCACGGTGGGGTAGCCGAAGGTGACTTCGGGGCGGGGGTCATTGGGGCCGACGACATAGACGTTGGGCAGCGGCGCGGCGAAGGCGTCGATGACGGTTCGTCGGTTCGCCGCGGCGCGGCGCATCAGGGCGACGGTGGCGCGGGTATCATCGCAGCCATTGATCGCCACATCCACCGTCGGGAGGATCTCATCGAGGCGGTCCACCCACTCGGGGCCATAGCGGGTGATGACACACTCGGGGTTGATGGAGCGGATCAGCTCAACGGTGGCATCGGCCTTGTCCCGGCCGACCGTCTCCATGGTGGCGACGATCTGGCGGTTGAGGTTGGAGATCTCGAACGTGTCGATGTCCGCCAGAGAGATCCGCCCCACCCCCGTCCGCGCCAGGCAGGTGATGGCCGCACCGCCCATTCCGCCGACGCCGCCGATGAAGACATGCGCGCCCCGCAGGCGCTGCTGTTCTGCGGCGGTGACGAATCCGATGTTGCGGGTGATGAACTCATCGTAGCTGAACTCTGCCTGGGGGTTCATGGCACGCTCTCAACTGAGGGATTTTTCATACATATGGAGGCGATGGTAAGGCTTCATCCCGACGGCCTGGGCGGAGCGCAGGCTGGGGAGGTTGTCATCTCCGATCCAGGTCCCACCGACGTGGGTGTAGCCGCCCTGCTGAAGCGCCTGCATCAGCAGATAGGTGAGCACCCGGGTCACGCCGCGGGATTGATATGCGGGCTTGACGAGGATGATGATGATGCTGGCGCCCTTGAGCCGCCGCCGCATCCGCAGCGCGGTCCACCACCCCCACGGCCAGAGCCGGGAGCGCATCTGGCGGAGCATGGGGTTGATGTCCGGCAGGCACAGGGTGACCCCGATCGCGTCCCCGTCGTGCTCAGCCATCATCACCAGAGACGGGTCCATGATCATCTTGAGCGGGCCGAGCTGAAAGCGCGCCTGCTCAGCGGTCATCGGCATATACAGATAGTTCTCCTGCATCGCGGCGTTGAGCACCTCGCGGATGCGTTCGGTCTCCTCCGCGAAGCGGCGCATGTCGAAGGGCCGGAAGACGAAGCCGTCCTGCTGCATCAAGTCCCGATGCCGCGCCCCGAGGAGGCGCTCTGGCTCGTAGGTCTCCAGGTCATCTTTGATGAAGGAGGTCATCGGCTTGCTCGCCGTATAGCCGCACGCCTCCAGCAACCCGGCGATGTGCGCGGGGGTGTAGATCTGGGCGAGGAAGGGCGGGTTTTCTGCACCTTCAGTGAGCACGCCGATCTCCTGATGTGCCGTCAGGTTCATGTTGCCCCGGATGAGATCGCAGCCGCGGGCCCGCCCAAACGCCTCCGCAGCCTCCAGGAGCGCCTGCGCGACCTCACCATCGTCCACACAGTCAAAGTATCCGAAGCTGGCGGCCCGCTCTCCGTGGCGCATGTTGGCGGCGTGGTGGACATGCGCGCAGATGCGCCCGACGAGCTTCCCATCCTGAAAGGCGGTGTAGAAGATGCCGTCGCCGTTGGGGAAGAAGGGGTTCTTCGAAAATTGTACCGCAGACCGAAGCTCGGAGCGGAGCGGCGAGACGAAGGGGACGTCCGGGCCATAGATGACGAACGGCGTCTGAAAAAAGGACGAAAAGTGTCCCTCTTTGAGGGTAATGGTCATGACGCCTCCTCGGGGAGCGGGGGGACGAGCCACTGCACCACCGGCATCACCACTGCCAGCGAGAACAACAGGATCGCCTGAAAAAAGAGCTGGGGGACGCTGCCCTGTGGCAATCGGGTCCCCAGAAAACGCATCGTCGATCCGAAGCTGGCGTAGCCCAGCTGCAGAAAATCGTCGCCCCGGTCATAATCGAGCCATCGCGCACAGTATTGATTGACCTGGTCGTTTCGGTGGCGGGGGACCGCCGCCCAGCTCTTCTTGAGTTCATCGGAGCCGCCCGTATACGCGTCCGTAATGATCTGGCGAGCCTCATCGAAGCCGGCATCCTCACCAACGCCGAACACCGAACGGTGATGGCGCATGATCTGGCGGGCGAGCATCAGGTGGGTGAAGGATTGGCGCTTTTGATGGTCATAGTGCGGGTATACCGTCGCATAGTTCTCAGAGAACATGCCGACGATGGCGGGGATCTGAGTCACATTGGAGACCCAGAAGCCCCGCAACCCGGACTTGAACAGGAGCAAAAAGCCCGCCGCCCCATACAACAGGCTGGGCAGGCCGTGACGCTGGTAGTCCGGATCGATGAAGGTCAACCCCAGGTGCAGCACGCTCTCGACCCGATCGCCCATCGGGATGTCGAGGTAGCTCATGGCGGTGAAACCGACCGGATGTCCATGCTCGCGGTGATAGGCGACCGTGATCACCCGGGTCTCCAGGTCGGCCTGCTCGCCTGTGAGCACCCCATACTCCGGCACGGCTTTCCCGCGCTGGCCCGCACGGGCGACGACGCGCAGGTCCTCGACGAGCGCCATCCGCTGCTCCGCCGCCATCCACAGCCCTGGGCGCTCCCACAGCGCGATCTCATACCGGGCGTTGATGGTAAACCGAATGTTCAGGTGACGATGGCGGCCGACGACGGCCCGCATCATATCGAGCATGCCCTTAGTCATCGGACACTGCGCTCCGGAGCGGGTCCGCAGGGAGCCGATGAGCGATGAGGGCGAAGACGCTCAGCACCCGTCGGTAGACCGTGGCCTCCAGACCCACCTCGAAGCGCACGCCGAGGAGCGCTTCGGCGCCCCCGATCGAGACGAGGTAATCGACCTCATGCTGATCCAGGAGGAAGAGCACCTGCTCCAGGACGCGCGCCTGTCCGGCCGGGGGGCCCAGCAACAGCGCCTCCTGAACGACCTGCCGCTCAGCGACGCCCTGAACGTCGAGATAGCGGTATACCCCAGCGCGCTCTACCTCGGTAAACGCCGACAGATCAGCGAGCGCAACCTGCCGCAGCTCCGGCCACCCCGCGACGCGCGCGACGAACGCCGCGCGGGAGTGGGTCGGGAGACCGCTGAGCCGATCGAACAGCACGTCCGCGCGGCGATCGCGTCGCATGATCCAGCCGCTCAACAGTGGACGGACGCTCATAAACACCACCAGCGCCAGCACCATCAGCGTCACCAACGCCCCCGCGGACAGCGGAAGCACATAGGCGGCGCACGCCAGCACGCCGACCAGAACCACGGTGACACCCGCCAGATCCTGCACCGCCCGGAGCAGGCGCCACTGACCGGCCGCGCGCAACGAGTAGCTGCTCAAATAGGTCAGCAGGATCACCGGGATCGCCGCCAGCTGAGGGGCGCGCCAGCCCAGGATATCCGCCGAGTCGGTGAACACCAACAACGGGGCGAGGACACCGACGATCAACAGGCCCGCATACAGGCTCTTGCGCGGACCGGGGCGTTGTTGGCGCCACGCTCCGAAGAGGTAGACCAGCAAGATGAGCACGCTCAGCGAAAAATAGAGCTGGAACGCGACCTCCCACCAGCCAGAGGTCTCGCTCCAGGTGCTGATGCTCGTCACCGACAGGATCACGGTTCCGATCAGCCAGAACAGCTTCGAGGCCAGGTGAAGCGGACGGGGCAACATCTGCTCCACCACCAGGACGAGGCTGATGGGGATCAGGGTCATGGCGAAGGTGTAGAGGTGGCCGATGATGAGGCCTGTGGTGCCCCCGCCGCCTGACCACCCCCAGTACGCCTTACCGAGGAAGACAACGCCGATAAGGAACAAGGCGATGCTGAAGCGTTCATAGAGGGGGGCCTGAGCGCGCCGAAGGTACAGCGTCCCGCTCTGAATCAACGCGCCGACTCCCGCGCAGAGTTGGAGCATGAGTTCAAGTCGCGGCCACATCCCTCCTCCGTCCACCCCACCCTACCGCATAACGCTATCGGGTCATCTTCGATCCCTGGAGCCGACCACAACGCCCACACCGGCCTGAATGAGCGGCGCGTTGGAGCCGTCCATCCCCGAGATCGGAATGAGGGCGCCGACTTCGGGGTGGAGAGCGAGCAGCGGGCTCAGCCGCAGCTGATAGCCCACGCTGGTCAGCACGGTGACGGACGTTTCGCCCTGGGAGAGGAGAATAGAGCTTCCCACCCCGAGCACGAGCTGGTCCTGTTCACGAACATCGACGCCGACCAGGAGCGGCGCCGTGAGCTGGACGAGCCCGCCATCCGTGGAATCCAAAACGAAGAAGGCGTTGACGGAGGGGGCCAGGGCTACATCGACCTTGCCCTGGTCGGGATCGGTCAAGGCGACCTTGCTGAGGATCCCCGCACCCAGCGGGTTCAGCCGAAGCCCCAGGTCGAACCGATCGGTGACGCCGAGGCGCCCGGAGACGGCGAAGGATGCGAACCCGTTCGGGTCGCCGGTGCTGATCACACCAGAGGGTTCGGCAACCACTTCGAAATTGCCCTTCCCAAGCGTCCGGGCGTTCGTATAGTTGGTCACCGTACACCCGGTCGCCAGGAGCACAGTGAGAACAATGATGGCATTCACTTGGTTCATCGAATAATATCCCAGCGATTCGGTGTCCCCTCCTGATCCGAGACCGTCACGAGGGGTAGGTGAAGATAACGGATCGCAGGGTGCCGTATTCATCGAAGCCCATGCCCTGTGCGCCCCAGGTCGTCGACCGGGGTCTCTCGTCCGACGAGGCGGCCCGCTCGGCCCAGGTCTTGCCGACCGATTCGATGGCATCGTCGGTGAGGACTTCCCCCTTGACGGCGAGGCAGGTTGGGCCCGAGCCGCGCACGCGGATGGTCGCCTCCCAGTCGTCGATCATCTTCTCCCCCCATCGCGGGTGAAGGGCCGTATCATCTCTGTGATGTCGAATAATCCAACCAACCGGCTCCTTTTTGTCCGACATGGTGCGATCCGGACCCGTCGAAGCCATCCGCCGCCGATCGTCCTGCCGCCGCTATCGGAGCGGGGACTGACCGATGCCGGGCGGTCTGCGGTCCTCGCCCTGCGGATCGTGATGGAAGATTGGCTCGATCAACACGGTGTCTTCGTGGGTCGAGTGGTGCACACCCCGGCCCGCCGGACCCAGCAGACCGCCACCTTGATGTTCGATCAGCCGCGCGAAGCGCGCACCATCCCCAACAGCGCGAACGCCTTGGCAGATGCGCTGTTTGAGGGTCCGGGCACGATCGCAGTGGTGGGCTACAACCCAGGATTTATCTCGCTTCTCAACGCAGCAGACTGGCCGGCTGCAGATCGCCCGGGCGCCTTCCCTGCCCTGGCCATCGCCGTCCGAGGCAACGGCCGCTGGTCGATCGAGGCGATCCTTACGTGAGGGCGCTGTAGTCTACGCCGGTCTCTTCCACCGATCGTTGCCAGAGGCGGTCGGCAAGGTCGACGTCCTGGCCCCGCGTGGAGATGGCAGCCTTCTTCGGTGAGCCCCACATCTCAAACAGACCCGAGGGGCCGAAGTAGTCGTTGCCCTGAACGTCCGGCGCGGTCGCAGCGTACAGCTGAGGCAACGCGCCCTTCGCCGCGCTTTGCGCGAAGACCGCGTTGGCAACACCCATGACCCGCTCCATCAACAGCGCGTTTTCCTGCTGCGGTCCCACCATCTGAAGGTTGGTCGACGCATAGCCGGGGTGCGCCCCACAGGCGATGATCGGGGTCTCAGACAGACGCTCGTGGAGGCCGAGCGTGAACAGGACGTTGGCGAGCTTGCTCTGCGCGTATGCCTCCCACTTGGCGTATGTCTTGACCCCATGAAGGTCGTCAAAGCGGATCCGTCCGGGGCGATGGTACAGACTGCTGACGGTGACGATGCGCGCTGAAGGGGCGGCCAGGAGCCGGTCCATCAACCCCCCGGTGAGAGCGAAGTGACCCAGGTGATTGACGCCGATCTGGGTCTCAAAGCCGTCTTTGGTGGTCGAGCGAGGGATGGCCATCACGCCAGCGTTGTTGAGGAGGATGTCGATATGGTCAACGTCGAGCCGCTCAGCAAACGCACGGACTGAAGCCAGATCGCCAAGGTCGACGATCTCCACGCGAAGGTCAGCGCCAGGCACACGAGAGAGGGCCTGCTGACGGGCAGCGTCCGCTTTCTGCGGGTTGCGACAGGCCATGATCACCCGGGCGTTGTGTTGGGCGAGGGCGAAGACGCTCTCCAAACCAAGGCCCGAGTTCGCACCGGTGATCACTATATTTCGACCAGTCTGATCAGGAATATCACTCACACTCCAGCTCATCACAGCTCCTCTCGTTAAACAATGTTTAACACCAACAGGTTCCAACGCTGGAATATTCTGTGTCCAGGTCCCGTAAAGGCACCCTTACCCGAGGAGACAGGCAAATGGACGTTGAGAGCTTGGTGATCGCGATCTTAGTGGGGTTGATCGTGTTGGATGTGGGCGTGTTCATCTGGATGCCGGCATGGTTGTCGCAGATGCTGTGTATTCGTACCGATGTACCCGACTATGCCACCAGGGCGACGCCAGAGCTGGATTTGAGCGGCTGCCGGGGACGCCGCAATGGGATCGTGTGGTTTGGCCGGGGGCGGACGCTGTACTTTCGTACCCAGGTGTTGGACCCGAACGAGGCAGTCCTGGGTGCAGATGATGATTTCGGTGAAGGTGGCTCGTTTGTTCCGTCGTTCGGGCGGCTGAAGATGGGGCGGGACGGTCAGGTGCGGGCGTGGTGGTTTCCAGCCCTTCCGATCACCTTTGGATTCGCGCTCCCCGTATTGTTGCTCATTGTTGGATCGGGGATGTTGGTCAACCCGGTCCAGCTGGTGGGGCTTCTGGTCTTTTATGTGGTGGCGTTGGTGATGTATGCGTGGTTCTCCCACAACATCTTCGACAACAAGGCATTGCCCGGGGCGATCGCAGCGATCAACCTGTATCGAGAGGATCAGGCGGCGTCGCTGGTGAGGGACTGAAGCAAAGCGTCGAGCTGCCGCTTGAGTGCGATGACCGCAGAGATGCTTGTGTTCGGAGCGATACACTGCAAGAGCAGCTCGGGGACATCGTGAGCCCGTTTCTGGAGCTGCCGGCCCTGGTCTGTCAGAGAGAGGATGACGACGCGTCCGTCCTGAGGGGATCGGTCGCGGGTAAGAAGGCCAGCATCTTCCATGCGCTTGAGCAGCGGGGTGAGGGTCCCAGAATCGAGGAGCAGCTGCTGTCCAATTTCAGAAATGGAGACGCCGTCGTGTTCCCATAGGACCAACATGACGAGGTACTGCGGGTAGGTCAGGCCGAGGGGCTTGAGGAGCGGACGATATCGCTGTTGAATGGCCCGCGAGGCTGCATATAGCGGAAAGCAGAACTGGTCATCGAGCTTGAGTGACATGATGAGACCCAGATATCTTGTGCAAAAGGCATTTAACGTGATTATTAACCTTGTGCACAAATTAATAACGAAAGGATCCTGTCATGACCGAACGAATCATCGAAGTCGCCGACGGCTTCTGGAACATCCGCGGCGTCTTCCGCATCGCGGGCTTCATCAACATCGGCACCCACGCCTCTCTGGTTCGCCGGAACGACGGCAGCTTCGTTCTTATCGATAGCTACACGCTCCCTGACGATGTCCTCCGGCAGGTCCGCGATCTCACCGACCAGGGCAAAGACATCGACGCCATCATCAACGTCCACCCCTTCCACACCATCCACGTTGAGTCGATGTACCAGCAGTTTCCCAACGCACGGTTGTTTGGCTCTCAGCGACACAAGCACAAAGCGCCTGGGCTGACCTGGCAGGACGTAGATGTGGACGACCCCGAAATGAACGTCCTCTTTGATGATCTGCAGTTCTCAGTGCCGGCGGGCGTGGACTTCATCTCGGATGATCCGAACATCCACTTCTCGTCGGTGCTGGTCTACCATCCGGCCTCCAAGACCGTCCACGTCGACGACACCTTCAACTACATCACCCTGCCCATCGTCGGGGGGTTCTCCTTCCACCCCACGCTTGGGCAGGCGCTGGAGGCCCGGCCCGGGGCGACCGATGACTTTCGGCGCTGGGCGCGCGATGTGGCAACCCGGTGGGGCGATGCACAGAACATCTGCGCCGCTCATAACGGCAACCTGACCGGAATTCACGACTTCGGCGAGCGGGTGCGTACAGCGCTCAAGCGGTCAGAACGAACGCTGAAGAAGCACGAACGCCGGCTCTGAAGAACCCAGAAAATCGCGTTGCCATCTGAGAGCGGTCAGCTGTCCAACCAGACAGAACGAAAAAACAACCCCTCGGAGGCCCCCCATGCGCAACGTCGTGCTTCTCCTCGCTGTATCTGTGATGTCTGCATCGATAATGTCTGGGGCCGCGCGCGCTGACGCCAGCGCCTCGACCACAGACGCGTCCTCTTCTGAGATCGACGACAGCAGCACCGACGACAGCAGCTCGACGGGCAGCATCAGCGTCCTCCCCACGCTCGATGCGGACACCATGACGCTCCTGATCGACGGCGCCGACACCGTCTCGTCGCAGGGGAGCGTCTTCGAGCGGGGGAGCCGACTGTTCATCCTTCGTGCGACGCCCTCCTCAGCGGACGCGTTGGATACCCTGGTGGGGACCGGAGCCCGCTTTGATCTGGACATCACCCTCGATGAGGCCGGCGTCACATCGTCCTACTGTGAGGCGGAGGCCGTCCTGGCGCTAGAAGATGACATGGGCAACCAGCTCATCCGCGTGAACTTCGAAGACTGCGACGATGGCAGCGGCTCAGGAAGCGCCTGGAACATCGAAAAGAGCGAGATTTTCTGATCCCTGCTCGGGGACTCCTATGGAGACGCTCCCCTTGCGGGGTTCTGAGAATCGGCGATGGTGATGATCCATTCAGAGGAGTGGTCATGAACGTGGTGATTCATCACAACCCGAGTTGTGGGACGTCTCGGAACGTGCTGGCGTTTATCCGGGCCAGCGGCATTGAACCCACCGTCATTTTGTATCTGGAGACCGGTTGGACCCGGCCGCAGCTGCTCGGGCTGTTCGCCGCCGCCGATCTGACGCCCCGGGCGGCGCTTCGCGAGACGAAGTCGCCGGCGCAGGCGCTGGGCCTGCTCGATCCCGCCGTCTCCGATGCGGCGCTGCTGGACGCGATGCTCGAACATCCGGTGCTGGTCAACCGCCCGATCGTCTGCACCCGCAAGGGCGTCCGGCTCTGTCGGCCCAGCGAAGCGGTGTTCGACCTTCTCGACGCCCTGCCGCCCGGCCCGCTGGCCAAAGAAGACGGTGAGGTCGTCATCGACGCCCAGGGGCACCGGACGGCCTGAGGCACCCCCCCCGACCGGCCCCAGTCACCGCACGGTGTACGGCCCCATCGCGCTCACATATAGGATGCTGTCCTCACCGGCGCCCACCGTGAGCTGATGCGCCACCGGTCCTTGCGCGTCGAACGTGCTGCCCGGCGGGAGGCTCTGAGGCGCGGAGCGTCCAGGGACCTGATGGGTGGGCCGCCCCTGGACCACGACCGCACGAAAGTGCCTATCTGAAGACGTGACCTGTCCGTTGAACCCGGCGGGCAGCTTGAGGAGGCTGCCGCTCCGCTGTCCCTCTCCCGGGGCCCCCCAGAGGTGGGTGAGCGTCGGGCCGGAGGCGTCGATCCAGGGGGTGTTCGACGCATCGAGCCAGATGAGGTTGGAGGGATCGAGGTTTACGGGTCGCTCGCCGTTGTCGAAGGTCTGTTCTGGCGGCCTGACGAGGTATGGCCCCTGGTCAATCTCGATGAACGCGACGTTCTCATCGCCTTTTGCTGCGGTGATATGAACCTCACCGGCGGGCTGGGTCCAATAAGCGCCTGGGGGCATCCACATCACCGCCGCGTCCGGGTCATCGTTGTGGACCCGGCCGGAGAGGACCACCCCACGGTAGGTGACGTTGTGAATGTGGGGAGGAGAGGAGAAGCCGTCTACGAACCGCACCAGAAACCCGGTGGGGACTTCACCGTTGCGATCCCCCCACAGGGTGCCGGCCTGCGGGCTCCTGTCCCCACGGGCCGGGTTGAGCGCCTCCCACTGCACCGAGGAAACCGGCAAGACGCGCACCGCCGGTGCGGGCTCCGCACCCTCACAACCGGAAGAGAATCCTGTAACGCTGAGAAACGCGAGCGAGCACAGAATGCGCTGAAACGGAAGAGATGGGGTAGGTTGTGTCATGGGACCTGTGAATGTTTTTGAATTGAAGACTCCCGGTCGCTTGTTTATCTGGAGATGTCCCGCCCTGGTGGACAATCG
>JBCBLB010000841.1:0-3720 GCA_038520555.1 Myxococcota bacterium
CGCCGTCAGGCAGCGCCAGCATCGGCAACAACCGGGAAAAGATGGCCAGATCCACCCCCGCCTGGACACCGACCGAGGGACGGGCCGAGCGGAGCAGCAGTTTTTCGAATTCGGTGAGCAGCCGCTCGCCGGGCAGATCTGCGATGGGCAGAGCCCGGCAGAGGGTGACCAATGCTGGATCGACGGAGAAATCAAATCGCCCAGCGAACTGCATCACCCGCAGCACCCGGAGCGGATCGTCGGTGAAGGTGGTGGGATCGACCGCTCGCAGGACCCGCCGCTGTAGGTCTCCGCGACCATCGTAGGGGTCGGCATAGTCGTCAGAGAGGGGATCGTAGGCGATGGCGTTGATGGTCAGATCGCGGCGGCGGAGCGCCTCATCGATGCCCAGAAACGGGTCGCCGGCGATCTGGATGGGCTCGCCCTGTGGGGTGGTGGCCCGGCCCGGTTGGGGCAGGCTGACGTCGTACTCGCGCTTGCGGATACGGAGCTTGAAGACACCGAAGCTTCGGCCGACGGCCTTGACGTGCCCGAGGCGGCGGAGGATCGGACGGAGGGCGTCGGCGGCCAGCCGGTGAACCTCGACGTCAAGGTCTTTGGGTGATCGTCCGAGGAGATGATCGCGGACGCTCCCGCCGACCAGCCATGCCTGGCCGCCCGCGTCTCGGACGCGCTCGCAGAGGGTAACGATGACTTCCGGGAGGTTCATCATGCCTCAGGGGTTGGAGAGGAGGGTGACGTTCGATGGACGGCGCAATCCACTATGATTAACGAAGCTGTACGCCGCTCGCCCGTCTCGGGCTCGGTGAGAAGAGGATGGAGGGAGTGATGGCGATCTGGAACCTGCTGCTGGGCGTCGCCCTGGCTGGCCCGCCCAACGTCAGCGTCGGTCAGCAGGCGCTGCTGTTCTCGCTGCCGATGATCAATGAGATCCCCGTCCAGGATCCGTCGGGGGTGGCGCTGTCCGATTATGTCGGTGTGCGCCCCCAGTCGCCGCAGAAGGCGGTGCTGCTGTACTTCTTCACCCGCCGCGAAGGCAGCGAGCAGCTGGACGCGCTCAACCGGATGCAGAAGCGGTTCAGCGCCCGGGGCGTACAGGTGCTCGCCATCAACGCAGACAAAGGCGCCGTGGGAAGCCTGTCGGCGTGGCTCGAAGAACAGAAGCTGGAATTCCCGGTCCTTCGCGACAACCACCATGTCGTCCTCAACCGATACGGCTTCGATGAGCTGCCCTTCGCCGTCGTCGTCGACAAGGATGGGTACATCTTCGCCATCGGGCGCCCGCTGGGGGACGACTTCACCGTCAACATCGAAGCCGAACTCACCCCGCTGCTCGCTCAATAACGTCGCCCAATGACATCGCTCAATGACATCGCTCAATAACGTCGCCCAATAACGTAGTTTAGCAGGGTGTTTCAGTGCGGGTTGCGGGTTGTGCTGCGGGGCCCGGGGATTTGGATAATCATCACCGTTACGTTGTCTTTGCCGCCGCCTTGATGGGCCGCACGCACCAGCTCCCGGCACCCGATCCGAAGATCCTCATAGTGGTTGAGGATCGCTTCGATGTCAGCGTCGTCAACCTCACCCCATAGGCCGTCTGAGCACAACAGCAGCAGGTCGTCGTCTTGAAGGTCGACCCGGAAGATGTCGATGTCGACGTTGCGTTCGGTGCCGACCGTCCGCAGCAGGATGTTCGAGTGTGGGTGGTGTCGGGCTTCTTCGGGGCGGATGCGGTTCTGCTCGACCATGCGGGCGACCAGGCTGTGGTCCCGGGTGACCTGGTGAAGCTGCTGATCCCGCATCAGGTACGCGCGGGAGTCCCCGACGTTGGCGATCAGCGCCAGCCGATGCTCCCGAATCAGCGCTGCGGTCAGGGTCGTGCCCATGTCATTGCCCATCTCTTCTGAGTGGGCCTTGATCGAGTTGTTCGCCATCTGGAACGACTCGTCGAGGACGTTCTCCAGCACCTCGCTGGCGAAGTCGGCGATGTGCTGCAGTCGACCGCGGGCCTCACTGCAGATCGTATTGACCGCCATCTGGCTGGCGACCTCGCCCTTCTCATGGCCACCCATCCCATCGGCGACCACGAACAGATTGGTGTCCGGTGACAGCCGCGACCAGCCCCAGTTGTCTTCATTCAGGCTGCGAGCCAGGCCGACGTCGCTCATCGCCGCCAGGATGTTGGGCAGCACGCTGGGGTAGTCGCGCTGGATGAGCTTCTCCAGCGCCCGACCGAACGCCAGCGGCGTCGCGAACTCGCCCTGGGCTGCGCGGCCAAAGAAGTCAGACAGCGGCTGCTCATCGACGCTGGTGAACCGCTGCAACAACGCACCCAGCATCTTGATCTCTTCGATCTGTCGCGACTCCGGAAGCGCCTGGGCATGCACCGCGCTGATCTCGGGGTCGTAGAACAGGTACTCCCGCCCCTCACCGACCAGAAAGTTCGCCGCGGTCAAGTCCCCCAGGGACACCCCGGAGAAGTGGAAGAACGCGATCACCCCGGTCGCGCGTTGGGCGAGGTCGAGGATCTGGCGCGCGGGCAGCGGCGCGCTCTCATCGAGCATCAGCCCCTCTCCCCGCCAGGGGCTGATCGCGCAGAGCACCTCATGCTCGAAGAACAGATCGATCGGACCGTTCATGCCCGGATGGTCGAGCTGTCGATCGAAGAATTTCATGAACGGCTCGAAGCGCGCTGGCTCCCAGCGGACCGAGACCAGAAACCGCCGCGGGCTGAGGTCTGCCTCACAGGAGACACAGGTGGTGCGTGAGCGGGGTGTATCGTCGCTGCCGCACTCCCAGCAGAAGCGCCGCGCCCGATCCGGACGATCGTCGTTGGCCAGATAAAACATCCGCCCCTCAGACAGGCGAACCAGCCCCTCGATTTTGTAATGCTCGGAGAGGTGGGTGCCGGGAGGGAACGGGCTCGGGCGCTGTCGGGGGCTGGACATGCAGGCTTCTTTATATCGTCTGATGCGGTGCGGTTCCCGACATTTTAGGGCCTCTCCCGCCCGCCGGCAATCCACCCCACCTCGTGGCGGCCGGAGCACTCGCGAGGATCGCGGCCTGCTCGAATCGATCTCCTGAATCGACGGCGATTCGTTCGCCTCGTGTCTCCTGGAGGTCTCAGCGGGGCGCGATATCTTCTCGACCATGAAACGCATTCCTTTTCACGTCGAAGCGACCTCCGGCGCTGCCCGCGCCGGTCGCCTGGAGATGGCGCGGGGCACCGTCCAGACGCCCGTCTTCATGCCCGTCGGGACTCAGGGTGCCATCCGCTCCCTCTCTCCGATGCATCTCGATCAGACCCGCTCTCAGATCATCCTCGCCAACACCTACCACCTCTCCCAACGCCCCGGAGAGAACATCGTCGCCAAGCACGGCGGCCTGCACAAGATGATGAACGTCGGCCTCCCGATCCTCACCGACTCCGGTGGCTTTCAGGTCTTCTCGCTCAAGAAGTCCGCCGTCACCGAAGAGGGGGTCACGTTCGCCTATGAGGTCGATGGGCGCAAGACCTTCCTCAGCCCAGAGCGCTCCATGGAGATCCAGATGGCCCTCGGCAGCGACATCGCCATGGTCTTCGACGAGTGCCTGCCCTTCGGCGCCGATAAAGACCGCGCCATCCAGAGCGTCGACCGCACCGCCCGATGGGAGGAGCGGAGCAAGCGCGCCCACACCGACGAAAACCAGAGCCTGTTCGGCATCATCCAGGGCGGCTTC
>JBCBLB010000172.1:0-15116 GCA_038520555.1 Myxococcota bacterium
CGGGCGGCGTCGGCCTCGCCGCTGTGGAGCTGGGCAAGGTCATGGGCGCACGGGTCATCGCTGCCGCCTCCACCGATGAGAAGCTCGCGCTGTGTACCCGCTTCGGCGCCGATGAGACCATCAACTACAGCACCGAAGACCTCAAAAAGCGGATCAAGGCCCTGACCGGTGGCAAAGGCGCCGACGTGGTGTATGACCCGGTCGGCGGGCCGCTGGCAGAGGCGGCGCTGCGGGCGACCGGATGGGGCGGACGGTTTCTGGTCGTCGGCTTCGCCTCTGGGGACATCCCTCGCTTCCCCCTCAACCTCGTCCTGCTGAAGGGCTGCCAGGTGGTCGGGGTGTTCTGGGGACGGTTCACCACGACGGCGCCGCAGGTGAACATCAAAAACAACCGCAAGCTGCTCGAGTGGCTGGCAGCGGGCACGCTGAAGCCCAACATCTACGCCCGGTATCCGCTCCAGGACGCCGCGAAGGCCCTCGACGACATCGCGGCGCGTCGGGTCCAGGGCAAGGTCGTCCTGATCCCCTGAGCGGACGGATCGCGATACGACGGATTGCGATACACTGCCGCTGCGCTGGCGCCAGAGGATTGCAGGCGAGAGATGACCTCAGGTCTCGGACATCGAATCGGCCCCTTCGAATTGCTTGAGCGGGTCGCCAGCGGGCGGCGCACATCGGTGTACCGGGCGGTGCGTCCCGGGGGCAGCCGCCCGCCGCACCTGGTCGCCATCCGCATCAGCGATGACCCCGCAGATGACGACGCCATCGAGATGGTGAAGGCCGAGCACCAGGCGCTCCGGGCCTTGAAGGATCCGCGGTTTCCCCGCATCGTCGCCTACTACAGCAGCGAATCCGCCCTGGCGATCACCTGGGTCGAGGGGGTCACCCTCACCGACGCAGCCCAGGCCGTCCGCGACCACCTTGTGGAGATCGATCCGGTGACCGCGGTCGATATTTTGATCGAGGCCGGTGAAGCCCTCCGCCATGCCCATGGACTGGGTCGGATCCACGGTCACCTGGGCAGTCAGCGGATCATGCTCACTCCCGAGGGCGAGGTGATGATCCTGGGAATGGGGGTCACCGCCCGTGGCCGCCACCCCGCCTACACCGCTCCCGAGCAGGCCTCTGGCGACTTCGTCGACTGGCGGGTCGATCAGTGGGCGTTGGGGGCGGTGGGCGTCGAGCTTCTGCTGGGCGATCGCCTGTACGAAGGGTCACAAGCCCCGATGCACGCTGCGATGCAGGGCGGGGTCGGCCCCTGGCTCGCGCGTGTTCAGGCCCAGCACCCGCCCCTGGCCCGGCCCCTCGCGCGGATGCTCGCGACCGCTGCCGGCGACCGTTACCCCGAAGAGTCCACGATGCTCCGCGACCTGATGGCGGCCCGACGGGGTCTGAAGGGGCATGCAAAGCGGCGGACCCTGGCCCGAACGGTGATGGCCTTCCAGGATCGGTTGTCGGCCCAGAAACCACTGCCCACCGCGATCGAGCAGGCGCCTCCCGCTGCGGCGCCGAAGGGGCGTCCGCGCCCGGTCGAGCCGCCACCGCGGAAGATCCCGATCATCGTCACCCCGAAAGAGGAAGACTTCGCGCCGCCGCCACCGACGGCCATCGGGCCGGAGCTGCTCGAAGAGGACACGCTGCGAACCCGGCCGCTCCCCCGACCGGTCAGCCCACCGCGGTCTCCCATAGACCCACCCTATGATGATCTGGCGCCGATGCCCGGCTTCGACCTCATCGACGATGAAGAGGTGGAGGTGACCCATGGCGCGCCTGAGCTGGAGCCGACCGAGGCGATGCTCGACGAGGAAGCGCTCGACGAGGAAGCGCTCGAAGCCACCGAGCTGTACACCGGCCCCATTGATGGCGACGACGAAGACGACCTCCCGGACGACCTCCCGGACGACCTCCCTGACGACCTCCCTGACGAGCCCCGGACGATGCAACCCACGGAGATCGCGGCGGCGACGTTGGCGGGGGCCTTTGCGCTGTTCGCGCTGGGTTATTTCTTCATGTACTTCTGGGGATAAGCGATGCGAAACCTACGCGAGGGGCTGTCGGTTCAGCCTGTTGAAAGCCCCACGCTCCCACCGGCGACCCACACCAACGCCTGGATCCTGGGCGAGCGGCGGGTCACGATCGTCGATCCGGCGGGCATCAGCGCGGACGCCCGGGCAGTCCTGGGTGAAGCGGTCGCCGACAGCACCGTCGAGACGATCTTTCTCACCCACCACCACCGCGATCACATCGGCGGGGTCGAGACGCTGCGGGCGGCCACTGGCGCCCGGGTCCTCGCCCACCCCGAGACGGCGTCTCGGCTGCCGTTCGCGGTGGACGAGATCGTCGATGAGGGGTTCGTCTTGCAGACGGACGCCGGGGACTGGGAAGCGATCCACACCCCGGGCCATGCGCCCGGCCACCTCTGCCTCATCCGCGAAGACGGCGCTGTGGTCGCAGGGGATATGGTGGCAGGTGTGGGGACGATCCTGTTGGAGCCGTCTGATGGCGGGAACCTGCGCGCGTATCTCCACAGCCTCCAGCGGCTGATCGACGCGGGCCCCGACGTCCTGTTGCCCGCCCATGGTCCCGAGATCACGGCGGCGGTAGACTACCTCGATTCCTACATCTCACATCGCCACCAGCGGACCCGCCAGATCCAACAAGCGCTCGCCGGGCGGGGCTGGAGCGAAGCGATCGCGCTGGTGCCGACGGTCTATGCGGGCGTCCCCCAGATGTTCTGGCCGATGGCTGCGCGTCAGGTGCTCTGCCACCTGCTGTGGTTGGCCGAGCAGGGCGCCGTCGAGCGAGATGGCGATTCCTTTCGGAGCGCGGGGTGAAGATCTTCATCACCGGCACCGACACCGAGATCGGAAAGAGCGTCATCACCGCAGCCCTGGCGGCAGCGCTCCGGAGCGAGGGGGTGACGGCGGTGAAGCCGTTGGCGACCGGTGAGCCGCCCCCCGGCACCGACGCCCGTCTCATCGGTGACGCGGCCGGTCACCGGCCACAGGTGTATCGGACCAGCCCCATCCCAGCGAGTCCGGAGCGGGCGTTCAAGGCGGCGGGACTTCCGGCGCTGGACTTTGGCGAGATGATGTCCTGGATCAGTCAGTTTCCAGAGCCGTTGCTGGTCGAGGGCGCTGGCGGGTGGGCGGTCCCGCTGTGTCCAGGGCGCCGGATGAGCGACCTCGCGGTCGCCCTGGGCGGCCGGGTGGTCCTGGTTGCCGGCAACCGGCTCGGCGTCATCAACCACACGCTGCTCACCGCGGCGGCCATCCAGGCGCGGGGGCTGACGCTGGCGGGGGTGGTGCTCAACCACCCAACGCCCACGCCACCGACGCCGCTGATGGATTGGAACGAGGCCGACCTTCGCGCGGCGTTGGATGTACCGGTGGTCCGCTGCCCTTATCTGTCGCTGCCCGACGGCCTCGCCGAGGCGGGGCGATCGTTGGTCCGTGCGCTGTCGTTGCGCGACACCCCATAAGACAGCAGCTTCTCGATCGTGCTCAGCAGCGCCTCCACGCTGAAGGGCTTGGGCAGCAGCCGCCAGGGCACCGGCAGGTCGACGCTGATGTTCATCTCTTGAAGATGAGCGGTCAAGAACAAGACCACCGGCGCGTTGTCCCGAGCGGTGATTCGTTGGGCGAGGCTGACCCCGCTCTCCCCAGGCAAGACGATGTCAGCGATCAGCAGGTCGACGTCGTGCGCCCTGAGGAGCGCATCGGCTTCCGGCGCATCTCGGGCGAAGCGCAGCTCATGGGTGTCCTGGCCGAGCATTCGCTTGAGGGTCTGCCGCACCCAGGCGTCATCTTCGACCACCAGGATTCGGGCAGACACGGTCCGGACCACCCGCAGGGGCAGCGCCTCCGCCTGCGCGATGGGCGGCTTCGCCGAGGCGAAGCGAACGGTGAAGACGCTGCCCTCCCCGAGGATGCTGTCCACGGCGATGCTACCATCGACGCTCTGAACGATCTGCTGGACGATGGACAGCCCGAGGCCCGAGCCGATCCCCCGCGGCTTGGTGGTGAAGAAGGGCTCAAACAAGCGCGCTTTGATGCCATCCGGGATCCCTTCGCCGGTGTCGCGGACCGCCAGCGACAGCCCCCGCTCCGCGTCCCCGGCATCGACCACGATCTCGATCCGGCCGCCATCGGGCATGGCGTCGACGGCGTTGACGACGAGGTTGAGGACGATCTGTTCGAACTGAGTGCGGTCGATGACCAACCAACAGGGCCGGGAAGGGGTCTGTACGTCGAGGCGGATGTCCTCTTGCACCAACCGCCGAAGGATCCGCTCCAGGGACCGCAGCGACGCGCACATATCGATGGTGACCGGTTCTTCCTGAGACGGATGGCTGAAGGCGAGCAGCCGGCGGGTCAGAGCGTTGGCGCGATCGCCAGCGTCCCGAATGGCCAGCAGATCCTGTCTGGCGGACTCGGTCAGCCCCCCTCGCTCAACAAGATCCCGGCGTTGCCTTGAATGACGGTGAGGAGGTTGTTGAAGTCATGGGCGACGCCGCTGGCCAGCCGACCCACCGACTCCAGCCGCTGTGACTGAAGCAGCCGTTGTTGGAGCGCCTTCTGCTCTTCCTGAGCGCGGCGCCAGTCTGTAATGTCGCGAAGGACCATCTGGGTGAACGTCCCCTCCTTCTCGACAAGGCTGGCCTCCCGAACCTCCAGCCAACAAGTCGATCCGTCCGGTCGGACGACCTTCACGACATCGGCCGCGAGGCTCGTCTCTGCCACGGAGAACGTCTCAACGGGCTGCGAGAGAAGCGCAGCGGCGGGCCGTCCGAACATCTGGAGGGCGGAGGCGTTGGCAGAGCGGATCCGCCCATCTTCAGTCAAGGTGAGGATTCCATCGGGAGACGCCTCGATCATCGCGGCGAGCCGCCGTCGCTGCTCTCGGCTGTCCTGGAACGCGCTCCGGGTCCGATGCCCGATGAGCAAAAACAGCCCACCGATGAGGACCAGCATGGCCGCGCCCGTGACGAACGTCTCTTCAACCGTAGCGCCTGTAGAGGGGGGGTATCGACCGCTGAGGTACTGCCAGAAAAAGATCCCCATCGAAAGGACCGATATCGTCAGGACCCCGATGGTGACCCTGGAAGAGTGTAGGAGCGCCGACAGCAGCAGGGCGATGAGGAACGTGGCGATGATCAGCAGATCGATGCCATATACCAGCAACCCATAGCTTGCGGAGAACCACAGCATCCCAATAAACAACCCGCTGGCGATCCAGCGCTCCCCCAGCCGGGCCCACAGGGTGCAGATCCCGACGAACACGGTGTGTTCGATGACGAGCAGCGCACGATGCGCGGTCAGCTGATCGAACAGGGCGACGCCGAAGGTATACAGCAACACGCCGACCATAAACAGCTGAAGGATGGTGATAAACACCTGATCCGCGAGGCGTCCTTCGGTCTCCGTCACTTCGCCCCCCGGACGGGCTCAGCAGGGGCGGACGCGTTCAGGAAGGGGCGCAGCTTCTCGACGGTCGCCGGGCCGACCCCGGCGACACGGCTGAGATCGTCGATGGTATCGAAGGCCCCGTTCTGATCACGATCGTCCACGATCGCGCGGGCGAGCCTGGAGCTGACGCCGGGGATGCTGTCCAACGCATCGACGCCGGCGGTGTTGACGTCGATGGGCAGACCGAACACCATCAGCGCATCCATCTGCTCCAGCCGCAGCCGCCCGCCGTCGACGACGAGCCGGGTCCCGGGCTCCAGGGTGGCATCGACCTGTCCGTCGGTCGAGGCCCCGGCGGCCCGAAGGGCATCATGAACGGTGGCACGTTCATAAAAACCGGGCCGGGGGACGTCGCCCCGCACCTCAACGACGACGGACTCGCTGACGGGGGGCGATGACGTCATCGCCCAACGCGCTGCCAGCAGCGCCCCGCACACCACAAACAGGACCGCCATCCCGCTGACGCGACGTCGAATGGCTGGGGGGTTGGTGTCCCGACCGAACCGGAGCCGCTCAGCCATGAACGCTCCCGATCGACTCCGCCCACCGCTTCACCCACTCATCAGCGGCGCCGACCGACTGGACTTCCAGGGAGCGTTTGTTCTCTTCATGGATGCGCAGAGAGATCTGGATGTGGTCGAGGGGCAAAATGGTGGGGAACCGATCGGCCCACTCGACGAGCGCCACCCCCGGCCAGGCCTCAAGGGTCTCTTCCAGGCCGATGCCTTCGAGCTCAGTTTCCTGCTCAAGCCGATACAGATCCGCGTGCAGAAGCGGCAGCCGTCCCCCGTCGTGCTCTGCGACGAGGACAAACGTGGGGCTGACGACGTCGCTGCTCACCTGAAGGCCGGCGCCAACCCCTTGCGCGAAGCAGGTCTTGCCTGCTCCCAGATCTCCTTGAAGGGCAACAACCCACCCCGCCTGTGCGACCCGTCCAAGGGCCGCACCCAGCGTATGCGTTTGATGTGGAGACTGGGTGTTGAAAATCACCATGGGGGTTCCTTACTGTTCACTGTTCTTCACAGGCTGTCAAACCGCCATCTGGGTCATCTCAGCAACCGGAGCGCGAAACCTTCCGCCCGGGTTCGTCGATGATTCGGAGGATCGCACGCTCGCATCGACCGGCTGCGCGTCTGGCGGGGAGTGGGCGGGACCGATAAGCCGAGCAGGTGCTAAGGAGGACGTCGGTTTGGCTCTGAACCGCGCGCAACGAATCTCTGGAGAAATTCACGCCCTGCTCTCGGAGCTGATCCGCCGTGAGGTCAAAGATCCACGGGTGGGCTTCGTCAGCATCACCAACGTCGAAGTCACCAACGACCTGAGCCTGGCCCGGGTCTACGTCCTGCCGTTGGGCGGCGACGGGGATGTTGAGGGGATGCAGAAGGGGCTGCGGAAGGCCAGCGGGTTCCTTCGCCGCCTCCTTGGCAAACGCATGCGTCTCCGGCACATCCCCGAGCTGCGATTTATCGTCGATGAAAACCATCAACAGGCCGTCGAGCTCATCCGGACGCTCGCAGAGCAGGCCGGCGCCCGCGAGCCGGACGGTGAAGAATAGTGCGTGGCTTCCTGGTCTTCGACAAACCCGCTGGGATCACCTCTCATGACGTGGTCTTGATGCTCCGCGCCGTGACCGGCATCAAGAAGATCGGTCACACGGGAACGCTCGACCCCTTCGCAACCGGCGCCTTGCCTGTCGCCATCGGACCGGCCACCCGGCTTATCCAGTACCTCGACGAAGATCACAAGGTCTACGACGCCTTGCTGTCTCTGGGCGTCGCCACAGAGACGGGCGACCCCGAAGGCGACCCCATCGAACAAGCCGACGTCCCACCGCTGACCAGCGCCGAGATCGAAGCCGCCTGCGCGATGTTCATCGGCGAACAGATGCAGATCCCACCCAAATACTCTGCGATCAAACACAAAGGTCGGCCACTATACGCCTACGCCCGCGAAGGCATCGACGTCGAGATCCCGCCCCGCCCCATCCGCATCGATCGCATCACGCTGTTGCAGTGGGCGCCCCCCAGGCTCCGACTCCGCATCGTCTGCGGCAAGGGAACCTACATCCGAGCGCTGGCGGTCGATCTGGGGCGAGCCCTGGGGACCGTCGCACATCTGGAGCAGCTGCGTCGTGAAGAGAGCGGACCGTTCACCCTCCAAACCGAGCGAACCCTAACGGCGCCGGGCCTGGCCGCATTGGTCGCGAAGACCGACGACTGGCGACGGGCGCTCCGCCCGAAGCGGGGCGAAGAGCGGGTGCCCTGGATCCCGCGACCGCAGGTCCGCAAGGCGCTGTCCGACAAGATGTGGACCCCGATGCAGGCGGTCTCTCATCTCGACGCCGTCCAGATCTCCGAGGCGCAGGTCCTGCGGGTGCGCGCTGGACAGTCCCCCCCTCCGCCACCATCGGGCACAGCGGACGGCGCGCTGTATGCCCTCGCCGAGGGCGATGAGTTGATCGCCCTCGCCAGACGAGACGGAGCACGCGGGCGGCTGGAACGGGTGATGGCCTACTGAGCCGACCCACCCATCAGCTGCTCGAACCGATCCCGATCCAGTGGGCCGTTCCAGAACGGCTTCAGATCAAAGACCGCGCGAAACAGATCGATGTTCGAGGGCACCCCTTCGATGACCGTCTGCTCCAAGGCCGCGCGGGCACGAACGATGGCGGCCTGACGGGTGGGTGCATGGGCGATGATCTGGAACAGCTCTTCGTTGGGGCGGATGAGATCGCCTTCCTCGAACCCCCTCAACAGCCGCATGTTTTCGGGGAGCTTCAGCTTCGTGAGCGTCCCATTGGTGGTGTTGGTGCTGAAGATGCGCAGACAGAACGCATGACCGTTCTCATCGAAGTGCCTGGGCTGCCAGCCCAGGGTCTCACCCAGGGCCATCCGAAGCTGCGCATCAACCAGATCGACGCCCAACACCGCCTCTGTGACGGCGTGCCATGCCTGCAGCCCCGGACGAATCCGGAGCAGATAGCCCCGCTTGTCCGGCGTGAGCAGGAAGCGAACCGAGACCAGCCCCGCCCACCGAAGGGCCGCGACGAGGTTGGCGGCATGGGTGCGGAACTCACGGGCGTGCTGATCGTCAAGCTCGATGGCCGGGCTCTCCACCAGGATCCGTTCACCGCCGGGCTGCGCGGAGGTGTCTCGCTCACCGAGGGTCAGCGACTCCCCCTCCCCATCGCCCATCACCAGCACCTCGATCTCACGGGCGGCGACGACCTTTCGCTCCAGGACCACCGGCCCCTTCTCCAACAGCGCCGCAACGATGGGCAGGGCCTGCTCTTCCTCAGTGAGCTCATGCCATCGGGCGTCCGGGTCGTCGCCCGTGACCCGGCCGACCGCCGGATAGCCCGCCTGGGTCAACCACCCCTTGGCCACCGCGAAGTCTTCGATCGGATCCGACCCCGGAACAACAGGGATCTTCAGCTCTCCGGCCACCTTTCGAAGCCGGGACGTATCCGCCGCCAGTTCCAGGTGTTGATAGGTGGGACCGACGAGCTGCAGGCCGGCCATCGGGGCCCGCCCCGCAAGCTCAGAGTCGCGCACCAGACGTGACCAGCCCGGATGCAACAACTCACAGCCGGAGTCCAGCGCCAGCCCGACGACATCCGGTGCGGTCGGCTCCGGATTGGACAAGAACATCGTGTAGTCGATGTCGGCGGACCATACCGCGGAGTCGTCGGTCTCGCCGGTCAAGCCCGCCGTCTCCATCCCCAGATCGGACGCAGAGCGCTGGATGCGGCGGGCTTCCACCCCACGACAGGCCAACATCACCCGGTGAACGGTCTTCCGCTGCATCCGTCTCTCCTCGCATCATCCGCGACCGGATGAACGTCACAATCATGGGGGAAAATGGGTACGCTCTCCGGCACGATAGCAGTCCCAACAACCCAACGGGAGCCTACCATGACCCCTGACATCGTCCTCGTCGGCCCCGGACGTCTGGGTCGCACCGTCTACAGCGCCCTGCAGCAGGCGGGCTGGTCGGTGCAGATGATCGGACGCGGACAGGCGGTCCCGGCTCACCCCCTCATCTGGCTGACCGTCCCCGATCGGGCCATCGAAGCCGCTGCACGCGCCACACCGCGAGGCGGCGTCGTGCTCCATGCCTCTGGCGCCACAGACATCACGCCCCTTCGCCCCCACCAGCCGGCCGGATCCCTGCATCCGCTGATGACCTTCCCCGGCCCCGAAGTCGCCACCCCGCCGATGACCGATCTGCCCGCGGCGGTCGCCGGAGACCCAGACGCCATCGCCCAGGCCGAGCGGATCGCAGCGGCGATGGGGTGGATGACCTTTGAGACCGGCGGAGACCGGACGATGTACCACGCAGCGGCGGTGATCGCGGGGAACTATGCGACCACCCTGTTGGGGGTGGCGGCGCGGGTGCTCGCGGCGACCGGGGTACCCGAGCAACAGGCCGCCAGGTTGCTGGCGCCGCTGGCCCTGACATCGCTCAAAAATGCTGCCGAAGTGGGCCCACAGCAAGCCTTGACAGGTCCAGTGGCACGGGGAGATGAGTCAGTGATTGAGAAACATCTCAGGGCACTTCGGCGCGCCGACCCCGAAGCGGCACAGGTGTACAATGCGCTGCTTCGTGCGACCCGAGGACTCGGAAACGCCACAGAGGGTTGAATAATTGCTCAGGAAATTCCGAATCTAAAGGTACGTCGATCCGGGGGGCAAAATGGGGCAGAAAGGTACACATCATCGGCCGGTGTTCTTTCGTCATCACCGACCGAAGCGTCAGAATATCGTCGTCCCAACGGTTGCCGCTCCGATCACTGGTGGTATATTTTCTATGAGCGATACAGCCAACGGAGCCGAGATGCTCGACCACTTCATCATCGAACGCATCCGTCGCGAGCATAACCCCAGCCAGTCTGGGCGCATCCCGCTTCGCATCGAGGATGTCTACCCCTCTCACTCTCCGCGTATTGAGCAGCCGGAGCGCCAACAGCGGGAAGAAAAACCCGAACGCGGCGTGGCTATCATCGACTTCACGATCTGACTGATCGGAAGCGCTGAGATCCGGAACCCATCCACCGCTTGCTGCGGGCCGAAGAGCCATGGCTCTTCGGCCCGCTTGCGTTCTGCCGCCTGCCGGCCGCCTCTGCCTTGCCGGGTTCTGCTGGACACGCTACGTGTGTGGGGTTCGATGGGTTGATGGCTCGCGGCGCGGCCTCTGACTGACGCCCCCACAACCCCTCACTTCCTCATCTCCGTGAAGGATCTTCGGTATGGCTCGCATCTGCAAATTGACCGGCAAGCGCCCGAACACGGCCAATAAGGTCTCACACTCCAACATCAAGACCAAGAAGCGTCAGCTCCCCAACATCCAGACCAAGCGGATCTGGTACGAAAAGGAGCAGCGGTTCGTCAAGCTTCGGCTGTCTACCCGGGCCATGCGCACCCTGCGCAAGAAATCCCTGGAAGAATTCGCCCGCGAAGCCGGCCTCGACCTCTCCAAGTACTGAGCCCCTGTACTGAGCCCCTCCCCCCATCGTTTCCGGCTTGGACCGCTCAACCGACGAATGGGCTGCGCTACGAGCGCGTGGCCTGTGAGCTGAGCACCTGCTGAACGATATCGATCAGCCGCTCGGGCTGGAACGGCTTTCGTAGGAAAGGGGTCTTTGTTCGCGGCTGGATCATCAGCGCGCTGACCAGGATGATGCGTCCCTGATAGGCGGGGTACCGCTCCAGGAGTACATCGACAAAGTCTTCCCCGTCCATCCCGGGCAGGCGGATGTCGGTCAGGATGGCGTCGAACATGGTTCGATGGCGTCGCACCCGCTCCAGCGCCTGCTCGGCCGAGGTCACGGTCTGAATCCGATACCCCTCACGTCGGAGCATCAGCTCGACCAGCTCGCGGAGCGCCTGCTCATCGTCGATGACCAGCAGTTCGGGGCCAACCACGGCGGGCTCATCGGCGCGCTTTGGCTGAAGCGGCAGCGAGATCCGATAGCTCGCCCCCAGGTTGGGCCGGTTGCTGGCATAAAGCCGTCCATCGTTCTGGTGCACCAGCGCCCAGGTCAGCGCGAGGGGGAGTCCGACGATCGGGTCGGGCATCCGCAGTCCCTGCGCTGCGCGCAGCGCGGCGAGCCGCTCACGGGTCAGGCCGTGGCCCTCGTCCTCAACCAGCAGGTGCGCTTCGTTTTTCTGGATGGTCGCTGCCAGCCGGACCGTGCCGTGCCGCGGCGTCGCGGTGATGGCCATGGTCAGCAGGTTGCTGACCACCTTCCGGACCTGATCCGGATCGGCGTAGACGGTGAGCTCGTCGGGTTCAATGTTAACGGTCAACCGCCGGCCCTGGGTGCTCCAGTGGGTCTGGGCGCGGACCTGCTTGATGACATCGGAGAGGCGCACATGGGTGCGCTCAGGCGGCTGCGGCGAGGCGACGGTCTGGAGGTTGTCGATGATCCGCTTGATGCGGTCACAGTTCTCGCGGAGGATCTTCAGCTTGTCGGTCAGCTGGGTCAGATCGAGGTCCTGCTGCATGCTGAACAGCTCGATGTTGCCCTGAACGACGGCGAGGGGGTTCGAGATGGCGTGGGCCAGATCGGCAGCGAGGTTGCCGATGCTGGCCATCGTCAGGCTTCGCTGTACAGTCTGCTGCAGGGTATAGATATGAGAGATGTCCCGCAGGACGATGACCGCGATGTCCTGCTCCAACATCCAGGAGATGCTGACGTTGACCTTGCGACCATCAGAGAGGACCAACAGCCCATCACTGACCCCGACCTTTCCGGCGCTCAGCAGGTTGAGCAGGGTCGCGGCGCTGTCCTCCTGGAACAGAAAGGCGACCTTTTCGTTGCGGAGGTGCGTCTCCGGGATCCCCAGGGTCTTCGCGCCGCTGGGGTTGACCGCCTGGATGACGTTGTCGCGGTTGAGGGTGATGATGACGTCGGGGTTGTTGGCGTAGAGAACCTCATAGAAGCCCTCGAGCAGCCTCCGATCATCCAGCGCGGGCTGATGATCGTCAGAATCTCCACTCATCCTGCGCCTCCATCCTCAGCATACCATGGCGTTTCTGGCCATCACAGACAACCCGTCGATGGCGCCCTGGCGGGAAGCGATGAACCGATGGCAGGGACCGACCGCCTCAGAGGCGAACACAGACCGCATCCCGCTCGACGCGAACCTCATAGGTCTGCACCCGAACGTCTGGGTTGGTCTTGCACGCCCCGCTCTCCAGATCATAGGTCCAGCCATGGTAAGGACAGCGGACCGCCCCCCCCTCCAGCGTCCCCTCCCCCAGAGGGCCGCCCGCGTGCGGGCAGGCGTTGCTGATCGCCCGATACGTGCCCGCCACGTTGGCCACCGCGATGGCCGTGCCGCCGATGATGACTTCCGTGATCTCGCCAGGCTTCAGGGCGTCCTTATGAAGCACGACCTCAAACCCATCGGGCGGGGTGACGTCCTTCGGCGGCTCCATCTTGTTGCTTCCACCCACGATCACCCCGCCGCTCGAGATCCCGCCGCTCGAGATCCCGCCGCTCGAGATCCCGCCATCTGGGCCCGGTGCCGAGTAGGCGCTGTTGGGTGAGGTGTTCGGGGCCGACGCTGGCGGCCGATCACCGAACCGATCGCCGAACAGTGTTCGCCGCACCCATGCCCGCGTCCCGTTCTCACGTCCCCATACAATCGTCTTGATCAGACCCATCGTTTCCTCCGATGCTCCTCTCCATAACGATTTTTTCAACTTAATTCCCCCCGGTGCGCCCGTGCGGGTCCTCAATGGGACAGAGTAGAGTGTTGATGAGACTGTCGTAGGGGAGGATGACGATGCTACTGGGCTCGCTGTTGTGGATGATGCTGGGATGCCAACCGCCCCCCGGTGGCGAACCCAGCGTGACGTTCGTGTTCCCCCAGAGCCGCGACGACATCGTCGTCTGCCCACAATTCGTGGTCTCTGTGGACATCGATAATTTCAGCGTCGTCGATGTCGATCCGGCGCTGGAAGATGAAGCCGGCGAAGGCCACTGGCATCTCGCCGGGGATGGAATCTATGAAGTCGTCACGGACAGCTTCATCGAGCTGGATCTGCAGGGGGACTTCAGCACCGACCCGGTGCTCACTTCTATCACCGCGCACCTTGCCTTCCACAACCACAACGAACTGAACACCGCCGAGTTCCCCGACGCCCTGGCCACCGCAGAGTTCCTGGTCGCGGACACCACCGACTGCGTCGGTGACGGGCGCGCTGAGGATGACACATCTGAATGACCGAGACTGTCCAACGCACCGGGCGCCGTTTCGAGCTGCTCCGAGAACTCGGGGCAGGGACCTTCGGCACCGTCTACCTCGCCGACATGGTCTCGCTCGGCGACTTCCGCAAGCGCGTCGCCCTGAAGGTCCTCAACGCAGAGTGGGCCGCCGGCTCCGACGCCGGCATCCGGCTCCGGGACGAAGCCCGGCTGCTCGGCCAGCTCCGCCACCGGCACATCGTCTCCGTCGACGACCTGGTCCTGGTCGGCGGCCGGTGGGGCGTGGTGATGGAGTATGTCAACGGCATCGACCTGGAGCAGCTGGTCGCCCACCCGCAGGCGCCGGCCTGTCCGCCTGCCGCCGCCCTCGAGATCGTCGCGGCCATCTGCGACGCGCTCAGCGCTGCGCACCGGTTCGCCGGCCCCGACGGCCAGCCCCTCAACGTCGTTCACCGTGACATTAAGCCCTCCAACGTGCTGCTGACCGCCCAGGGCGACGTCAAGGTCCTTGACTTCGGCATCGCCCGGGCGCAGTTCGCCAGCCGCGAAGCCAAGACCGGACGCATCCGCTTCGGCTCTGTCCCGTATATGTCCCCCGAACGGATCCTCGGCGACGAAGAAGTGATCGGCGGCGACGTCTACGCCGTCGGATGTGTCCTGTTCGAGCTTCTTACGCAGACCCGATTTATCCGTCGGGACCTCAAGCACGCCGTCCTCGGCCCCGAGCAGCACGCCGCATATGCAGAAGAGCGGCTGAACCTGCTCCCTGGCAAAGATCTGGGTATACGCGATTTCATCGCGGACTGTGTACGATACGACGTCGAGGATCGGCCCGCGCCAGAGGACCTGGTCGACCGCGCCCTCCAGATCGCCCGCGATCTGGACAGCCAGCACCTTCGCGCCTTCGCCGCCGTCGCGGTCCCCCAGGTCAAGGCCGACACCGACCAGCAGACATCCGCCATCCAGGGCGTCCTCTCCGAAGAGCGGTTCACCGGCACGAGCAGGGCGGTCAACACCAGCGCCGCACACACCAACAACCCCACCCTCTCCTTCGATAAGCTGGATGAGCTGCCCGATGACGACGAACTCAACCAGGAGGCATACACCGCGGCCACGCTCACGCGCCCCCAGAACCGCCGCTTCATCACCGCCATCGGCGTCATCGCCGGCGTCTTCCTGGCCATGCTCCTCGGCGGGGGAGGATACACCGCATATACCACGCTCAACCCGCCAGAACCCCCGCCCGCGCCGCCGCTCATCGATCTGGAGCCCCCACCCAACAACCTCGAGATTGTTCCAACGAAGCCGGCCCCCCCCCCCCCCCCCCCAACCCCCCCCCCCCCCCCCCCCCCCCCCCCCCCCCCCCCCCCCCCCCCCCCCCCCCCCCCCCCCCCCCCCCCCCCCCCCCCCCCCCCCCCCCCCCCCCCCCCCCC
>JBCBLB010000175.1:0-15071 GCA_038520555.1 Myxococcota bacterium
CACCCGCAGCGCCCTCGAAGGCGTTGAACCCGCGGCGAAGGCGCTCTTCATAGCTGGTGATCCGATCTTCCCATCGGACGACCTGCTGCTCGAGGCTCTCCACGGTCCGGTCGATGCTGTCATCGCGATCCTTGAGGGTGCCATCGATGGGGTCGACATAGACATCCAACGCGTCGACCATCGCCTGCCCGAAGCCCGAGTCCGAGCCGAACATCTCCTCCAGGCTGGACCGGTCGTCGGTGACCACATCCTGGAAGGTGCTGCTGTCGATCGACAGCTTGCCGTCCTGGTCCGACTCGATGCCCAACAGCCCGAGGCTGTCGAGGGGCTGGCCGGTACCGTACTGGCTGGTCAGGATGCTCTGGAGGTTCGAGACGATCCGGCGGACGCCGCTGTCCCCGTTGAAGATGCCGGCCTGGATGCCCGCGTCCTCGTCGCTCGCGTTCGAGTTGGTCTGGACGAAGTCGATGACCTCGTTGTAGGCGTCGACGAAGGTCTGGACCTGATCCTGAACCCCCTCCCCATCCAACGCAACGGTCACATCCACCGGACCGCTCGTCAACCCGCTCAGGTTCAGCGACAGGCCCTGGATCGAGTTGTTGACCGTGTTGGTCTCGCTGGTGACCGCGATGCCGTTGATGGTCAGATCCGCGTTGCTCGCCGCGGTCTGCTCGGTGAACGTCGGGGCCGTACCGGCACCACCGGTCAACCCCGAGGTGTCGAAGCTCAAGGTGTTCGACGCGCCGGTGTCCTCCCCCTGCACCACCAGCTGGTAGCGGCCAGAGGACTGACCGGTGTCCAGGACATAGGCGCTCACCCCGTCGACGCCGCGGTTGATGCTGGCGGCGAGCTCTGACAGCGAGCTGTTCGAGCTGTCGACGGTGATGTCCGTCGTCACACCGCCGTAGGTCACCGACAGCGTCCCCTCAGCGATCACGCCCAGCGACTGCGTGTCATCGAAGCCTTCTGAGACCTCCAGCTCCGAGCGCGCCAGGGCGTTGACCTCAATCGAGTACACCCCCGGAAGCGCTTCCCCAGATGCGTCCGCGATGAACGCGTCGGTCTCCGGGTAGGTCACCGAGTACTGGCGAAGGTTGGAGATGTCCTGAAGGGTCTCCAGCGAGGTCGAGAGATCCGACAGCCGGCTCGACAGATCGGACAGCCCCGTCTGGAGCGCCCCGAAGTCGGCGATGTCCTGCTGAAGCAGGTCCCGAGGACGTGAGTAGGCGTCGACCAGCTCGCCGATGAGGCCAGAGGTGTCGATGCCCGAGATGATCCCGTCGACAGTGATTGACATTCGATCGTCTCCCTTCTGGGAAAGCTCCGCGGTTCGCGTGGAGCGTGGCTTCCTTCAGGGTAACGGTCGAGCCAATTGCAGACTGAAGGTCAAGTTAGGGGTGGTGAAATGAAAAACAGAACCAGAAAAACCTCCCAGCGTATGCTGGGAGGCCGCTCCAGATGGCGATCTTGACAGAGCGCTCGTCAGACCTGCGGTCTGACGACGATCAGTTGAGCAGGGAGACCGCGGCCTGGTTGACGTTCTTGGCCTGGGCCAGGGCAGCGACGCCGGCCTGCTGCATGATCTGGTTCTTGGTCAGGTCCGTGGACTCCTTGGCGAAGTCCGCGTCCATGATCTGGCTCTCGGCGGAGCGGAGCGACTCGAGGTAGGTCGTCGAGTTCGACAGCGAGCTCTCCAGGCGATTCTGGATGGAACCGTAGGTCGAACGGTACGCGTTGACCGAGTCGATGGCCGAGTCGATGGCGTCGATGGCCGAACGCGCTGCGGTCGAAGACGCGAGGTTGATGCTCGAGCCGGCGACGCCGAGCGCGGTCGAGCGGAGGTCACCCAGCGAGATGGTGATCCGCGAGGTGGTCGCGTTGTTGATGCCGATCTGAGCGGAGACCTGAGTGGTCGTCGCATCGGAAAGGTTGATGCCGTTGAACTCGGTGACCGACGAGATTCGGCCGATCTCAAGAGACAGCTGGTTGAACTCGTCGTTGATGTATGCGCGGTCCGCGTCGGCCAGGGTCTCCGAAGAGCTCTGGACCGCAAGCTCGCGCATCCGGACCAGGATGTTCGAGACCTCGTTGGTCGATCCTTCTGCGGTCTGAATCATGCTGATGCCGTCGTTGGCGTTGCGCATCGCCTGCTCGACCGAGGTCGCGCGGGCGTTCAGCTTGGTGGCGACGCCGAGGCCGGCAGCATCATCGGCAGCCTTGGTGACGCGAAGACCGGTGGAGATCCGACCGAGGGTGTCGGTCAGATTGCTCTGGGTCTTGTTGAGGGACGAGTACGCGCTCATTGCGCTCAGGTTGGTACGGACAGTCAATGCCATGGTGGTTTCTCTCCGAAGGGGTCAGGGGTTGCATGTTCCGTGATTGTGTTGACGGATCCCCGACGCCCATCGCTGAGCCCACGAGACAAAAAACTTCGACGTCTCAGGCGTTAAAAATTGCTTTTACCATGTTTTGATGCCGTTTTTAGAGTGATATGTCTTTTTGAAATTTTCCTTCAGATCTCAGCCTCAACGAAGGGTGTGTTCCTTTTTTCCCCTCTCCCTAAACAACGGATCAGATCTGCCGAGCCATGAGGCCCCGATGAGGAAAACGCCGCCCCCCAAGAGCGCAGGGAGCGACGATACTCAGTGACACGCGAAGTCCCCAGCCGCTTATGACGCGTCTGGGGATTGAGGTCCGATCAGTTGAGCAGGGAGGTGACGGCCTGGTTGATGTTCTTGGCCTGGGCCAGAGAGGCGACGCCGGCCTGCTGCATGATCTGCTGCTTGGTCAGGTCCGTGGACTCCTTGGCGAAGTCCGCGTCCATGATCTGGCTCTCGGCAGCGCGAAGCGACTCGAGGTAGGTCGTCGAGTTCGACAGCGAGCTCTCCAGGCGGTTCTGAACCGAGCCGAGGCCAGAGCGATAGCTGCTGACGGTCGCGATGGCTGAGTCGATGGTGTCGATGGCGGTCCGCGCATCCGTCGCCGTGTTCAGGCTCATCGAGGTGGTCGCGACGCCAAGGACCGTCGAGCGCAGATCACCGAGGATGATGTCGATCCGCGAGGTGGTCGCCGACTCGATGCCGATCTGAGCGGACAGCGAGGTGAAGGTGTTGTTCGTCAGCTGGATGCCGTTGAACTCGGTCACCTGTGCGATGCGGTCGATCTCCTGAGACAGCTGCAGGAACTCGTCGTTGATATAGGTCCGCTCGGAGTCGGCCAGGGTATCCGAGGCGCTCTGGACCGCAAGCTCGCGCATCCGGGACAGGATGTTCGAGACTTCGTTGGAGGCGCCTTCAGCGGTCTGGATGATGCTGATGCCGTCGTTGGCGTTGCGCATCGCCTGCTCAAGGCTGACGGACTGCGCCGACAGGTTGGTGGCCACGCCCAGGCCCGCGGCGTCGTCGGCCGCACGAACGACGCGGAGGCCGGTCGAGATGCGGTCGAGTGTACCGTTGAGGTGGTTCTGGGTTCGGTTGAGGCTGTGGTAGCCCCGCATGGCTGAAAGGTTTGTGCGTACAGTCAGGGACATGGTTTGGTTACCTCTTCATTCCGCGTGGAGAGGCGCCTTGCAGGGTCTGTTCGCTCTTTCCCGCGCCTCGTTCGCATCTTCGGTCCGCGCCGCTCGACTTTTTAGAGTTTTTGCAGCGAATTCCTCATCGTTTTTCACTCAAGATCCGATCACCTATGGTCACGCTTCGAAAACCCATCGGTTCGAACACTCCCGCGCTCTCCATCCTAGATTCTGTCGAACAGGGAGCCGAGGTTCATCTGCGAGGTGACCGCCAGGGCTGCATCGTATTGACTCTGCAGCTGGCTCATCCGCATCACCGCCTCGAGCGCATCGGCGTCCTCCAGTGCCGAACGCTGGACTTCAAGCTCGAGCTTCATCGACTCGGTGAGATCCACGAAGTCGATGGCCGTCGCCTGCTCGACGCCGACGGTGGTCTGGGCGTTCGAGATCGTATCGGTGGCCGCGATCAACCCATCGAGGGTCAGCCGGACCGCATCGGCGGAGTCCGTCTCCAGGGCGGTCTGCAGGTCTGCGATGGCCTGCAGGACGCTCCCGAGGTTCAGATCCTCCGCCACGAAGCCGACGATCGTGTTGCTCTGATCAGAGACATCGATCCGAGAGGCTTCGTCGGCCCCCTGGTAGCTCAGATCATCGGCATAAGGCTGGGTATCATAGGCCTCACCGGCGAACAGATGCCGACCGGCGACGGCGGTGTTGACCAGGTCCATCGCCTGATCGAGCAGCTGGCTGGCCTGCTCGGCGGAGGCGGTCCGGGCGGGCCCGAGGTAGGTGTCCGAGCCCATCTGCACCGCCAGCTGACGGGCGTTCGAGACCACCTGTGACATGTCGACCAGGACCTGATCGGCGACGTCGAGCAGGTTGAGCGCATAGGAGGAGTCTTCGTGGAAACGCTCCTGATCGGCGATCTCGCGCTTGATGTTCATCAGACGCGCGGTCAGCTCCGGTGAGTCCGAAGGCTTGGAGATCTCCAGGCCGGTCGTCAGCTTCTGGCTGACGTCTGTAAGTTCACCGCCGATGCGGTTGGTCTGGAACGACAGATAGTCCAGCCGAGACAGCCAGGTGGTTCGAATGTTCATGACAGACGTGTCCTCATGACCCCCCGATGAAAACCGGGCGATCGGCGAAGTTAGGGTGGGCCGCGCGATCAGCGCGCGATGTTCATCAGCTCATCCAGCATCGAGTTGCTCGCCGAGATGACCCGGGAGGCGGCCTGGTAAGCCGCCTGCCAGCCGAGCAGGTTGGCGGCTTCTTCGTCAAGGTCGACGCCGGAGATCGAGCTGCGGAGCACAGAGGCATCGTCCAGGGCGGTGTCTTCGGCTTTCCAGGCGCGCTCAGCGTTGCGGGTCGCCTCACCGAGGCGGGTGTAGACCTGAGAGAGGAAGATCTCCGGGGTCTCCCCATCGATGATGGCATCGTCGGCGAGGCCGATGAGCTGGTCGAGGTTGCCTCGATCGCCGGCGTTCGCCGGCGTATTCGCCGCAAGAGCGATCCGATCGGCGTCTTCGACCAGAAGCGAGGAGACGCTCAAGGTCGCCGCCGGATCGGTGGTGGAGAAGGTGAAGAAGTCCCCACCGGGGTTGGAGTCCTTGTCGTAGCCGGCCTGATGCTGCGCGTTGAACGCCGCAGCGAACTGGGAGACGAAGGTGTCCAAGTCATCCTTGATGCCTTGCGCCCCCTCCCACCCCTCCAGGATCCCGCCCACCGATCCACCGATGTCTTCGGTGATGTCGATCTCGCCCTTGTCGGCAGAGATGGTGAAGGCCGGAGAGTCGCCGGAGATGTCCATCTCAATCTCGCGGGCGTTGTCGTTCATGACCACGGCATGACCGCCGATGAAGACCGTCGCTCCGCCGTTGGGGCGGAGGTCAACCCGTGCACCGAAGCGCTCCGCCAGCTCCCCGACAAGGCGATCCCGCTCATCGATGAGATCGGGCGCGCCGCCGCCGTGCTGGACGAAGCCGTTCAGCTCAGCGACACGGCGGATGATGTCATTGACGCCTTCCACCGTGCTGCCCAGCTGCTCTTCGAGGCCGTCCTGGATCCGCGTCATGTTCTCCACCGTGATCCGGACGCTCTCCGCGAAGTCGTCCGCGGCGCCCACCGCGGCGATGCGGTGACCGGTGTCAGAGGGATCGCTGGAGAGCAGGCTGAGCGAGTCAAAGAACGCCGACAGGTTCTCAGCGACGCCTTCATCGGTCGCGACCGAGGCCTCAATGATCGACCAGGTGCGGTAGGACGCCTCGGCGCTCGCCGCATCCCCCTGAGCCTGGATGTAGCGCTCATTGATGAACAGATCGGTAATTCGGGCGATGTCGTCGGTGCTGACCCCCTGGCCGGCCCACAGGCCACCGCGAAGGGTCGGATCGTTGCTGGAGGTCAGGACCTGCTGGCGGGTGTATCCGTCGGTGGCTGAGTTGACCGTGTTGTGGCTGACCACATTGATCGCCTCAGCGGCAGCGCGGAGCCCCGTCGAGCCGATACTGATGGAGTCGAGGACGCCCATCACACACCCCCACGCATCCGGCCGTCGCGGCCATATGTGGCGTTGTCCCCGCTGACACGGGCGAATGCGGACTGTGCAGCCAGGAAAATTCGGTTCATCCGCTCATCCACACGGGACAGCTGTCCGATGATGACAGGAAGCGCGGACGGGTCGGGGGCGTCCTCAACCTGCTGCAGCGTATGGAGCAACGCCGCACGCCGCTCTGTGGCCGCCGACAGATCCGCGGCGTTCAGGGTTCGGGCAGCCTGAAGCTGATCTTGAGCTGCATGGAGGATCTGCTCTAGGAGGGTCTCTGTGGACATGGCGCTTCCTTTTCGCGGACAGACGTCTCCATCTCTGCTGAGCGAGCATCGTTCAGCAGCGACGGGCGGACATCGTGCCGCGACGGGGGATCAGGTGGGGTGTCAGGAGTGGATCAGAATTCCATGAGCAGCGCGTCGATCGCGCGTCTCATGTCTTCTTCATTTCCGATACGGCCCGCTTCGATGTCTTCGCGCGCCTGTTGGATGACGTCCTCACGGACTTCACCCATGCCGTTGGCGGCGTCGCGTAGCTCTTGAAGGAAGCGGGCTTCTTCAGAGATGCTCACACGGTCACCCGCCGTTGGGGCAGCCCGCTCTGGCTTTTGTGCCGGGCGGGCCTCACCATCAGGTCGATTGACTTGAGGCAGGCCGTTTTTCAGGGAATTGATTTGCATGGTCAGACCTCCGCATGGGGTTATCGGCTCACCGAAGCACCCATTTGAGGGAAAAAAACGTCACCGAATCCCCAGCACCTCTGCAGGGTCGACGAGCTCGTCATGATGCTGCAGCTGAAGATGGAGATGGGGACCGGTAGATGCACCGGTTGATCCAACAGTGCCGATGGTCGTCTCCCGACCCACGGACTGGCCGGGCTTGACATTCAGCGTGTCACAGTGCGCGTAGGTGGACTTCCATCCGTTGCCATGGTCGATGATGACCATGTTCCCACCGGCACGACGCGTGCCGGCGAACTCGACCCGACCCGGCTGGATCGGCCGGATCGGAGTCCCCTTCGGTGCCGCGATGTCCAGTCCCTTGTGGAAGTGGGTGTGTTCACGGTTGAAGGGATTCTTTCGTTTCCCGAACCAGGAGCTGATTCGACCGCCCTCAATCGGCATTTGTACGCCACCACGGCGTCGATGGGTCGGGATCCGCAAGGAAACCCCAGCGCCCTCCTCGCTTGCAATGCTCCCCCGGATCATCTCCGCGAGCCCCAGCCCGCCAGTGGACGAGACCTCATCCGCGACCGCCTGGTCGAGCATGCCTCCGAACATCTCCATGGCTTGATTGCTGAAGATGCCGTCGGGGACCGTCTTGCGCATCTCTCGAATCATCATCTCCAGCAGGTAGCCCTCAAACTGTTGCCCCGCCTCGACGTCATGGGCCGCTTCATCCGCCCGATGGTCGGCGTGCAGATGCGCCGCATATGTAGCGTCGATCTGCATCAGCGGACCTCAATCTCGCCATGGATGGCGCCCGCACCGTGGATGTGATCGAGGATGATGATCATGTCCCGGGGCTTGACCCCGAGCTGGTTGAGCGCCGCCACCAGCTCGCCGATGGTCACCCCACCGACCAGGGTGAGCTGACCATCGTTCTCTTCCACCCGGACGATGTCATTGTTGAAGGGCACGGCCTGCGCCCGTGAGAAGGCGCCGGGCTGACTGACCTGGTTGAACCGCTGGACCTCGATCTGCAACCCACCGTGGGTGATGGCCACCGGCGCGATCGTGATTTCCGAGCCCATGACGACCGTGCCCGTCTTCTCGTTGATGATGATCCGCGCCGGGGTGTCGACCTCTACATCCAGAATCTCCAACTGACTGATCAGCTGAACGACCTTGCCCTGGAAGTCGGCGGGGACAGTGACCGCGATGGTCGACTCATCCATCGGCGACGCCACCTCTTCGCCCAGATCAGCGTTGATGGCCTCGGCGAACCGCGTCGCGGTGCTGAAGTCCGGCTCCTTGAGCAGGAAGTTCACCTCTGCGAGCCGATTGACCGCCAGACGGGAGGGGTTGTCAACCTGGACGGTCGCTCCGTTGGGAACACGACCGGTGGTCGGATAGTTCTTGCGGTTGATGTTGCCGCCCTGGGCGATCGAGAAGCCCCCGATGAGCAGCGGGCCTTCCGCGCTCGCATAGGGGTCACCGTTCTGGGCGAACAGGATCGTCTGCTGCAGAACGCCTCCCTCCAGGCTGGTGGCGTCGCCCAGCGAGCTGACCTCGACGTCCACCCGCTGCCCCGGGCGCGCAGATGACGGCAACGAGGCGTTGACCATCACCAGCGCGACGTTCCGGCTTCGGAGCTGCTCGACGTCCAGGGTGATGCCCTGGCCCTGAAGACGGTTGGCCAGCGACTGGATGGTCGCCTCGCTCCGCAAGGAGTCGCCCGACCGGTTGAGGCCGGTGACCAGCCCGACGCCAGACAAGCTGTTCTCTCGGACGCCATAGATATCTGCGATGTCTTTGATCCGTGCGGCCTCTGCGGGAGGCGACAAGAGGGTCAGGACGAACACAACCAGCGTGAACATGGGGTACGGTCTCCGAGTTGCCCCCCTTTCGGTTCCCCCTGTTGAGGCTTTAGGTGTTCCATTCACATCGTGTACAGATCTACTACGAAGACACGGACTTCTCGGGCGTTGTCTACCATGCCAACTATTTAAAGTTCTTCGAGCGCGCCCGAGAGCACATGATCGGCGTCGAATCGCTGGTTCGCCTCTATGAGGAGCAGGGCATCGGCTTCGTCGTCTACAAAGCCAACATGACCTTTCGCGAAGGGGCCCGCTTCGGGGACAACATCGAGATCCGCTCGACGGTCAGCCTGAAAAGCGCCTACCGGGCCATCTTCAAGCAGGACGTCTGGCGGGATGACAGCGCGCGCCCCCTCGTCGAAGGAGAGGTCCACCTTGCCTGCGTTGATCGCGACAACAAGCTGGTCCCCCTGCCCGGCTTCGTCGCAGAGAAGCTCCGCACCATCGACGCCTCGACGCATTCGTAGCTGGTAGGCTGGCCCCGTGCTGCACACTGACTCTGAATTTGCCGCTCGCGTTGAGCAGGCCGTCGTCGAGATTGAAGAACAGACCGACGCCGAGCTGGTCGTCGTCGCCACGCCCCGCTCGGGCAGCTACCCCGACGCCCCTCTGTTCATGGGCATCATCGCAGGGATGGTGATGCTGCTGCTCGTCCTGTTCGCGCCGGTCAGCGTCCACCCCGTCATGGTCCCCGTTGAGGTCGCCCTGGCGGGCGCGCTGACGTGGTTTCTGTCCAGGGGATCCCCCCCGGTCGTCCGAACGTTCACCACGAAAACCCGGCGACAGCGACAGGTCACCGCCGCTGCACGCGCCGCGTTCGTCGAAGAAGCCGTCTATGGAACCCGCAACCGCACCGGGATCCTTATCTATGTCTCCGCGCTTGAGGATCGGGTGATCGTGCTGCCAGACTCCGGGCTCGCCGCCCGTATCCCCGGCGGCGAGTGGAACGCCCTTCGATGGGGGGACCAGTCCCATCCCAGCGCGCCGGGCGACCTTGATCACTTCATCGACGGGCTCCAGGCCGTGGGCGTCATCCTCGCCCGACATGTGCCGCCGACCGATGACAACCCCAACGAGCTGCCAGACGCGCCCCGGGTTCGGTCATGAAGCGAATCATTGTGCCAGGGGTGGTGATCGTCGGGCTGCTCATCAGTCTGGACGCCCTCGCCCGGGTCGGCGGCGGCCAGGGCTACTCCGGCGGGGGCGGAAGCGGCGGCGGATACGGCGGGGGCGGGAGCGGCGGGGGCGGCGGCGACGGGCTGGGTATCCTCATCTGGCTGCTCATCGAACAGCCGATCATCGGCGTCCCGGTCCTCATCATCGTGGTCGGCTTCTATGTGTACAACAACTACGCCCAGACCGCGGGCGGAAACCGATACGCTTCCCACCAGCCACAGCTCCAGCCCGTCGCCGCCCAGATCCCGGGACGAGACGCCCTGCAGGCGCTGGATCCGAATTTCTCGATGCCGCTGTTCGTCGACTTCGCGCAGCTCGTCTATGCGCGCGGCCAGCAGATGCGGACATCGAAAGACACCGCGGTCCTCCGCGCCCAATTCTCCGAACGGGCGCTCAAATCGCTCCACGCCAACCCGCCTGACCTTGAGTCCGTCGAAGACGTCATTTTCGGGGCCACCCGGGTGGTTCGGTTTCAGGCGGGGGAGCCCTGGGTGACCGCCGCCGTACGCTTCGAGACGAACATCACCGAAGTCCGGGGCGGGAAGCGGACGCAGCTGCTCTGTGATGAGCTGTGGCGGTTCCGCAGGCGGGCCGATGTCCTCTCTCCGGGCCCGTCCGGGATGCGGTCGCTCGACTGCCCGAATTGCGGATCTCCCCTGGAGCCCGGGCTCGATGGACGGTGCCCGAGCTGCGGCTCCGTCCGGGTCGGCGGGCAGATCCAGTGGGAAGTCGTCGCCATCGAGCAGGCCCAGCGAAGACCGCTCCACGCCCCGGAGCTCCACCTCGGCGGGGGGATCGAGCCCGGCTACAACCGACCGACCATCATCGACCCCGAGCTGCCGGCCCTTACACGGGAATTCCTCGCCAGACACCCCGAACACGACTGGGGACGTTTCCAGAACCGCGCCCGAGAGATCTTCTTCAATCTCCAGGACGCCTGGTCCGGACAGGACTGGACCAAAGCCCGCCCCTACCAGACCGACGCCCTGTTTGAGGTCCATCGGTTCTGGATCGCGCGGTACAAGCGGTTCGGCTTGAACAACAAGATGGATCAGATCGAAGTCATCCGAACCGAGCTGGTCAAAGTCGAGGTGGACGCCTTCCTGGAGTCTGCGACCCTGCGAATCTATGCCCGGATGCTGGACTGGACCGAGGACGAACACGGCAGGATCGTGGCGGGCTCGAAGCGCGATGTCCGGCTGTTCAGCGAGTACTGGACGTTCATCCGGATGGTCGGAAACACCCCACCGCACCCGGACGCGTGGTCTGAAGACCGCTGCCCCAGCTGTGGCGCGCCCCTCGATCAGGTCAGCATGGCCGGAATCTGTGGGTATTGCGACGCCAAAATCACCGGCGGTGACTACGACTGGGTGCTCTCCCGCATCGAGCAGGACGAAGCATACAGCGGCTGACGGGCGCGATCAGAACGGCCAGAGCGCCTTGAGCACCCGGGTCCCAAACGGCACCCGCTGGTCGTCGTTGAGCACACCGCTGCCGGTGACCTCAACATTGAGGTTCGCGATCAGGTTGCTCTGAACGTAGTTGTTGGCCTGAATGTCTTGCGGCCGAACCACCCCGGTCAGGATGAAGTGCTGGGTCTCATGGTTGGTGCGAACGGACTTGGTGCCTTCAATCTTCAGGTTGCCGTTGGGGGTGACCTCGATGATGCTACAGGCCAGGATCGCCTCCGTGGCGGACGACCGCGAAGTGTCCCCAGAGCCGTCGAAGCTGAACGACCGGTCGGTGCCAACCCCCAGCTCTCCGCCCATGTTGGGGTTGGCCGAGGTGATGGCGTTTCGAAGGCCGAACAGCGTGGTGATGCCTGCAGCGTTGTTGCCGCTGCTCTGGGTCGACGTGTCCGCAGAGATCTGGGTGCGTGCCGACTCGTTGATCACAACGGTGACCAGATCTCCGACGCTCCGGGCGCTGTTATCGAGGCCCGCCATCCGCCGTGCAGCGCTCTCGTTCCACATCGACCCAGGCACCACAGCGACCGTCTGGGGATCTTGAGCGAAAGCATCGCTCAAGAGCAGCGCAGAGAGGATCATGATCATCACAGACTCCGAGATCGGGGCTCGCCCCCTCCTTCGGTCAAGGTGTTCGCCAGTGAAGAGAGAATGACAACACGTCTCAGCGTCCGACCACGACGCGGTCAGCGCTCACCAACGTGCCTTCGAGGATCGCGCCGGTGCTCAATGCGCGCACCGTGATGGACGCACCGATCTCCCCGGGTTTTGTCAGCACCCCATCGCCCACGATGCTCAGAGACCCCGACTTGATCACCAGCTTGACCGTCTCCCCCGCTGGCACGTCGGGTTGTCGACGCACCCGCTCTCGGGTGACCGCCTCCCCCGCCCGCATCCCGGTGAGCGCGAGGAAGGGGCCATCGGCCGGGTCGACCGGCGTCCCCATCGGGCGATCCAGCCGAACCCGCGCCGTCTTCAGAGAGAGGACCTCCCCGGCAGCGACGGGCTCGCCGACGGTCGGGACGGTGACCCAGCGGGCCAGCCGCGCGCGCACGCGCCATCGGCCGCAGAGCGCGCCCGCATCCGTCGCTTCGATCCGCAGGTCGACGGCGCCCAGGAAGTCTTCGTCAGGACGGGCGAAGAGGAGCAGCGCATCACCGCACCCCTCGCCGCGGAAGCCGGTCGAGAGGACCACGACGTCGGACGCCTCGACAGACAGCGTCGTCGCCACATGCTCGGCGATCGCCGCAGAGAGCCGGTCGGTGAACCCCACCCCCTGCGCAGAGGCGACCGCCAGCAGGCCCAACCGCAGCGGCATCACCGCTTGATGTTGTTGGCGACCTGGAGCGTCTCATCGGCCGACTGGACGACCTTGCTGGTCAGCTCATAGGCCCGCTGTGCGACGATCATGTTGACCAGCTCCTCGGCGACGTCCACGTTCGAGGACTCCAAAAAGCCCTGGTAGATCTCGACGCCGTCTTCGGGGTACATCTCGACCGACTCGCCGCTGGCGGCAGTGGGGATGTACATGTTGCCGCCCAGGGCTTCGAGGCCGGCGGGGTTGACGAAGTCCACCACACGGATGGTGCCGATGGTCGTCTCGGTGGTCTCCCCGCGGAACGTGACGGACACCGTCCCATCTTCGGCGATCGTCAGCCGCTCGGCGTCGTCGGGGATGGCGTCGACCCCGCTGAGGCGGAATCCCGACGCGCTGACGATCTCGCCGTCGGCGTTCTTGGAGAAGCTGCCGGCGCGGGTATACAGCGCGTTGCCGTCCTGATCTTCGAGGACAAAGAAGCCGCGATCGCCCAGGGCGATGTCCAGCTGGTTATCGGTCTGGGCGAGGTTGCCGGTGGTGAAGTCCCGATTCATCGAGACCATTCGAACACCGGAGCCGACCGAGAGGTTGGCCGGACGGGTCAGCAGGGCGCTGGGCTGGCCGGTGGGCATCTGCTGGTAGAGCAGATCCTCAAAGTTGCCGCGGCCCTTCTTGAAGCCGGTCGTCGAGACATTCGCCAGGTTGTTGGCGATGTTGTCGATCTTGAGCTGCTGGGCGGTCATGCCCGAGGCAGCGGTGTAGAGCGCGCGCATCTTATGCCCTCTCCGCGATCTGGAGGTTACGGCGATCGAGCTCATCTGAGGTCTGCATCGCCTTCTGGTACATCTCGAAATAGCGGCTGGTCTCGATGAGTCGCGTCATTCCCCGGATCGGATCCGCGTTCGACCCTTCGAGCGCGCCCTGAACCACCGTCACGTTGTCTGCCGGGAGCATCCCATCGCGGGCACGCCAGCGGCTGGCGCCGACCGGTTCCAGGTTGGCGCCGTCCATCAGCTGTAGTGTGTCGATGATGGTCCCATCGGCCGAGAGGGTCCCGTCCTGCGCGACGACCAGCTCGCCACCATCACGGAGCTCGTCCCGGATCTGGATCGGCCCGTTCTCTCCCAGCACCCGATCGCCCTCGGCGGTGACCAGAAACCCCTGGGCGTCCAGGCTGAAGGCGCCCGAGCGCTGAAGCATCGGCCCGAAGGCGCTCTCCACCGCGAAAAAGCCCCGGCCACGGAGGGCGAAGTGCGTCGGGTTCTGGTCTTCGACGAGCATCCCGTCCGAGAAGTCCTGGACCGAGTAGTCGGTGCGGACGTGCCCATCCCCCAGCAAGCCCTGATCGTTCATCACGTTCTCGAAGGTCGCGCGGTGGGCCTTGAACCCACTCGTCGCGGTGTTCGCGATATTGTTGGCCAGGACCTCAAGGTGCTGCCAGGTCGCAGAGGCTCCGGAGAGCGAAGGATAGATGTCCCGGCTCATCGAAGCTCCTTCCGCGAGAAGTCATCGGGGCTCACCGTGTCCTGCAGCTGCCGCTTGAGGTCGCGCCGCGCCTCGCCGAGGATCTGGCAGATCCGAGAGGGGGTGACCTTGAAGACCGCTGCGATCTCGGCGAGGGACATGTCCCGCCCGTAGTACAGCAGCACACAGGTGCGCTTGCGCTCCGGGAGCTTCTCGATGGCTTCGCGGATGTGCTCTCGCCCTTCCTTCTGGAGGAGGCTGCGGAAGGCGGTGTCGGAGTCGGTGCCGACGACCGACTCCGACAGCGCCCGGCCGTCGTCGTCGCCGTCGGGGCCCTCGGTGTCGTCGAGGCTCACATACGAGACCGGCGCGACCCGGTGGACCGCCTCCCAGTACTCCTCGAGGCTCATGTCCAGGTGCTCGGCGACCTCTTCGGGCTCGGGCTGGCGGCCCAGGCGGAGCGCCATCGCCCGCTGCCCGTCCTGGATGCGACGGGCAAGCTTCCGGCGGTGGCGGCTGAAGGTATCGCAGGCACGCAGGGCGTCCATCATCGCCCCCCGGATCCGGTACTCGGCGTAGGTCGAGAACTGGATGTTGCGGGTCTCATCGAACCGATCGATCGCTTCCAGCAGGCCGATCGCGCCGCAGGAGGCCAGATCTTCACGGGTCAACTCGGAGCCGCTGGGGAGACGGTCGGCGAGCCGACGCGCGAGGAGCATGATGCGGCCCTGGAAGCGGTGGCAGACCTCTTCCCGGGTCATCCCATCAATGACGCCGCCCTGCGGGTTGTCTTTTGGAGGATAGTTACGCTGGCTCAACATGGACATCGACCCTGCTCAGGTTGAACGTGAAGAAGAATGTGCCGCCCGGCGCTCGGTCTGGTTCCGTAGAGACACGACCGCGACGCGCTGGAGGCGAACCTCAGGCAGCAGCTCTCCTGGGGAGAGAATCGGCACACGAGGGATGATCTTTTCGGCAATTTTTCGAAGCGGCCCGCGGGCCAGCGGCGGGACCAGGACCACCACAGAGCCCGGCCCGTTGTACTGCTCTGCAGCG
>JBCBLB010000307.1:0-10930 GCA_038520555.1 Myxococcota bacterium
CGGTTGACGTCATCGCTGAGGAAGAGTTCGACGAGACGGATCAGACGACAGGCCTGGGCACCTGGGCGCAGCTTGGCATCGGTCTGTTGGTCATGTTGGGGGGGGGCGTGGTGACGGCGGGGATGGTCCTGTCACAAGACGCCCAGGAGCAGACGGCGCCCGCGTTGGAGCCGACCCCGGTCGAGGCGATCTCGGTGAGCCTGTCCGAGTACCCGGTGACGGTCCAGACGACGGGCACCGTGGTGGCGGCACAGCAGATCAACGTCGTGCCACAGGTCCAGGGCAAGATCACCTATGTATCTGACAAGTTGAAGCCGGGCGGCCGGTTCAACGCGGGCGAGGTGATGGCACGCATCGACCGCCGGGACTATGCGCTGGCGGTCGAGCAGCAGAAGAGCAACGTGCAACAGGCGGAGGTCAACCTCGCCCTGGAGCAGGGTCGCCAGGAGACGGCGCAGCGGGAGTGGGCGTTGTTGGGCAACAGCGGCGAGCCGCCGGCGCTGGCGGCGCGCGGCCCACAGTTAAAGGCCACCGAGCTTGCGCTTCAGTCCGCGAAGAGCGGCCTGCGCACCGCTGAGCTCAACCTGGAGCGGACCACGCTCCGGGCGCCGTTCAACGCCATCGTGCTCACCGAATCCGTGGACCTCGGGCAGGTCGTGGGGGCGCAGACCAACGCGGCGACGCTGTCTGGGACGGATACCCTGTGGGTCCAGGTCTCGGTCCCGGTCGAGCGGCTGGGCAACATCGACATCCCCGGAGCGAACGCGACCGTCGGCTCAGCGGCGACCATCACCCAGGAGCTCGGAGCGACGCAGATCGTGCGCGAAGGTCAGGTGCTGCAGCTCTCTGGTCAGCTCGATCCGCAGTCTCGGACCGCGACGGTCATCGTCGAGATCGCGGATCCGCTGAACGTCAAGGCGGCAGCGCAGGGGGAGATGCCCGGTCTGCCCATGCTTCCAGGCGCCTTCGTCAACGTGACGCTGACAGGCCAGCCCGTATCGAACGTGGTGAAGCTGCCACGGGTGGCGGTCAAAGAGAACCGCTACGTCTGGCTGGCGGATGGCGAGCGGATGATCCGGCAGGACATCCAGGTGGGCTGGGGCAGCGCAGAAGATGTCTTCGTGACCGCAGGGCTGGACGCGGGTGATCAGGTGATCACCACGTCTGTGTCGTTCCCGATCGAGGGCGCTCCCATCTCGGTCCAGGCGCCGGCGTCGGCCGCGCTGAACACGGTGGAGAAGTAAGCCATGAGCAGCGAAAACAAGAGCGCGTCCTGGATGAAGGGTCCGATCGCCTGGATGGCGGACAACTCCGTGGCCGCGAACCTGCTGATGTTCGTGCTGTTCGTGGGCGGCGCGATGGGGCTTTCTCAGGTGAAGATCGAGGTCTTTCCAGAATTTACGCTGGACGCGGTCTCGATCGGGGTGCCGTACCCCGGCGCATCCCCCGAAGAGGTCGAGCAGGGGATCGTGCTCGCGTTGGAGGAAGCGGTCCGCGGCCTGGACGGGGTCAAGCGGGTGACCTCCACATCAACCGAAGGCGCCGGCGCGGTCACCGTCGAGCTGCTTCTCGACGCCGATCCCGACCGCGTGCTCAGCGACGTCAAGAGCGAGGTGGACGCGATCACGTCGTTCCCTGAAGACGCGGAAGAGGCCACGGTCTCCCTGGTCAGCGGTCGCCAGGAGGTCATCTCTCTGATCATCTCCGGCGATGTCGACCAGATGACGCTGTATGAGCTGTCCGAGAAAGCCCGCGCGGAGATGCTGGCCTCGCCGGAGATTACCCAGGTTGAGACCTCTGGCCTCCCCCCGCTGGAAGTGAGCATCGCGATCACGCGGGAGACGCTGGAGAAGTACAACCTCACGCTCGATGAGGTCGCTGGACAGATCCGCGCGGCTTCGTTGGAGCTTCCTGGCGGTGGTATCGACACGGCAGGCGGAGAGATCCTGCTGCGGCTGTCCGATCGCGCGCGGAGCGCGCCGGAGTTCGCGGACATCATTCTGCGCAGCACCGCTTCCGGCGGGAAGCTTCGGCTCGGCGACATCGCGACCATCACCGATGGCTTCGAAGAGACCGATCAGGCTGCTTACTTCGGGGGCAAGCCCGCGGTCCAGGTCACCGCCTACCGGATCGGCAACGAGACGCCGAACTCGGTCGCGGCAGCGGTGAAGGAATACAAGAAGCAATTCGAGAGCGAGCTTCCCAGCACGATCACGGTGGACACCTGGAAGGATGACTCGGAGTTGTTGGAGGGCCGCATCCAGCTGCTTCTGGACAACGCCTGGATCGGGCTGATCCTGGTCTTCGGCATCCTGGCGCTGTTTTTGGAGATCCGACTGGCATTCTGGGTGGCGCTCGGGATCCCGATCTGCTTCGTCGGCGCGTTTTTGCTGCTGCCGGTGATGGGCGTCTCGGTCAACATGATCTCGCTGTTCGCCTTCATCGTCACGCTGGGTCTGGTCGTCGACGACGCCATCGTGGTCGGGGAGAACACCTACGCGCGGCATGAGCAGGGGATGGGATGGCTGCAGGCTGCAGTTGAGGGCTCGAAAGAGATGGCCGTCCCGGTCACCTTCGCGATCCTGACGACGGTGGCGGCGTTCAGCCCGCTGCTGCTGGTGCCCGGCTTCTCGGGGAAGCTCTTCGGGATCATCCCCAAGGTCGTCATCGCGGTGCTGCTGCTGTCGCTTGTGGAGTCGTTCTTCATCCTGCCCGCCCACCTCGCGCATACCAAAGACAGCAAGCCCGGCTTCCTCCGTCGGGTGATGGAGGGCCCGCGGCAGTGGGTCAGCGGCCAGCTGGTCCGGTTCACCAAGGGGGCCTATGAGCCGGTGCTCCGTCGGGTGGTCCGGAACCGTTACCTGGCCATCGCGGCAGCGATCGCGGTGTTCTTGATGAGCATCGGGACGCTGGCCAGCGGGATCGTGCCGTTCAACTTCTTCCCGAAGCTCGAAGGCGACAACGTCACGGTCACGGTTCGCCTGCCGTATGGCGCGCCGGTGGAGCGGACCGAAGCGGTCCGCGAGATTGTCGAGGACGCGCTGGCCGAGGTGATGGACAACCTCGAAGAGGAAGATATCGTCGAGGGGATCTACACCACGGTCGGCCAGCTGCAGCTCGCCGGTCCTCCCGGGAGCAGCCAGAGCCAGGCTGGCAGCCACCTGATGAGCATCGGCGTCCAGCTCGTCGAGGGCGGTGAGCGTGACCTCAAGAGCGCTGACTTCGCTGCCCGATGGTCGGCGGCCATTCCGCAGATTCCCGGCGTAGACTCCATCCAGATCACCTCAGCGACCGGTCCAGGCGCGGGCGCAGCGGTCGACGTGCAGCTGTCCCACCCCGACGTCGACGTCCTCGCGCGGGCATCCGAAGACGTCGAACAGAGCCTGCGTTCCTATGAGACCCTGACCGACGTCCTCAACGGCTACTCCGCGGGCAAAGATCAGATCGATCTTCACCTGCAGGCGCAGGGCCGCAACCTGGGGCTGACCGGCAATGAGGTCGCCCGTCAGGTCCGCTCCGCCTTCTTCGGAGCAGAGGCGCTCCGCGAGCAGCGCGGCCGCAGCGAAGTCAAGGTCATGGTGCGCCTGCCGCCCGAGCAGCGGTCGAGCGAGTATGACATCGAGCAGCTCCGCATCCGGACGCCAGGCGGCGGGTTCGTCCCGCTCGACTACGTCGCGGAGACCGAGCGGGGTCAGGCGCCCACCCAGATCAAGCGCGAGGAGGGTCGCCGGGTGGTCAACGTCTCCGCCGAGCTGGCGCCGGGCGTGGTCTCTCCGTCGGAGACGATCAAGGGCCTTGAGGAAACCGTCTTCCCAGCGCTTCGAGAGAAGTATCCGCGACTGACCGTCGAGCTGGTCGGCTCTCAGCGCGAGCAGGGTGAGACGTTCGCCAGCCTCGCCCAGAACACCTTGTTCGCGATGTTCGCCATCTTCGCCCTGCTGGCGGTGCCGTTCCGGAGCTACACCCAGCCGCTGATCATCATGTCGGCGATTCCATTCGGCATCGTCGGCGCGATCGGCGGACACATGCTGATGGGCTTCGAGCTGAGCATCATCTCCATCATGGGCATCGTCGCCCTCACCGGCGTGGTGGTCAACGACTCGCTGGTGCTGATCGACGCGGCGAACAACGCCCGGGCCCGGGGAATGAGCGCCTACAAGGCGATCATGTATGCCGGCTCTCGACGCCTGCGGCCGATTCTGTTGACCTCGCTGACGACGTTTTTGGGGCTCGCCCCCATGATCGCCGAGACGTCGGTGCAGGCCCGGTTCCTGATCCCGATGGCCATCAGCCTGGGCTTCGGCGTCCTGTTCGCCACCATTGTCATCCTGCTGCTGGTCCCTGCGCTCTATATGATCCTTGAGGATGTCGTCGGGTTGTTCGGGATGAAGACGCGCCGCATCGATCTGGTGAAGGCGCCGACGCCGACACCGACGGGTGCACCGGTGCCGGCGCCGGGCAAGTGAGCTGCGGCCCCTGCGGAGGTTACACTCCTCCGCGGGAGCACAGATGACACAGCGGCTGGATACCCTGCGACAGGTCGAGACGCCCGAGGGCGTCCGCCTCGCGATTCGCGTCGCGGGGCCCGTGCCGCGCGCCCTGGCCTGGCTCATCGACATGATGATCCGGTCCTTTGGCTATACGGTCATCGGCAATGTCCTGGGGGTGCTCGGTCAGGCAGGCTCTGGCATCATGCTGGTCATCATCTTCTTCAGCGAGTGGTTCTACCCGGTCCTCTTTGAGGTGCTGTGGGACGGACAGACCCCCGGCAAGCGGGCGCTGTCTCTCGCGGTGGTTCATGACGACGGGCGACCGGTCAGCTGGGGCGCGAGCATGCTCCGCAACCTGGCACGGACCGCTGATTTTCTTCCGTTTGGCTATCTGTTTGGCCTGATGACCATGGTGAGCAACGCCGACTTCAAGCGGCTGGGTGACTGGGCGGCGCGAACCGTGGTGACATACCGGGATCCGAAGCGAAGCTTCGCCAGCGCGCCGGATGAAGACGTGACGCCCCGACCTGCAGGCGCCCCCCTGACGCTGGCCGAGCAGCGTGCGCTGCTCGACTACGCCGATCGGCGAGAGGGATGGTCTGAAGCCCGCCGGTTGGAGCTGGCGGGGCTCCTGGCGCCGGTCACCGCGGGCAAGGATGAAGACGCCGAAAAAGAGCTTCGGCGGGTGGTTCGCTGGCTGCGCGGACAACGATGACCGCGCTGCGCAAACGGCGTTAATACACGACTTCACAGGTACGAGGAGGCCGCTGTGGCTGAGACGGACGCCCCGTTGGTCGGGCTGATTATGGGTTCGCAATCCGATTGGAGCACCATGCAGAAGGCGGCAGAGGTGCTCGATGTCCTCCAGATCCCCTATGAGAAGCGGGTCGTCAGCGCCCACCGGACCCCCGACCTGCTGTTCCGCTATGCCGAGTCTGCCGAAGAGCGGGGTCTCCAGGTCCTGATCGCCGGCGCCGGCGGCGCGGCTCACCTGCCCGGCATGGCCGCCAGCAAGACCCTGCTCCCCGTCGTCGGCGTTCCGGTCAAGAGCCGGACCCTCAACGGCATCGACTCGCTGCTGTCCATCGTCCAGATGCCCCGCGGCGTCCCGGTCGCGTGTATGTCCATCGGTGAGTCTGGTGCCTCGAACGCCGGCTTGACCGCAGCAGCCATCCTCGCGCGGATGCGTCCGGAGATCCGCGAGCGGCTGGCCGCCTACCGCAAGGCCCAGACCGATCGGGTCCTCGCAGACCCGATCCCCGGGCAGACGGGGCACGGGGCATGAAGATCGGCGTCCTCGGCACCGGGCAGCTCGGGCGGATGCTCGCCCACGCCGCCCCGGAGGGGGTCGAGATGGCCTTTTATGGCAACGGCGACGCCGGTCCGGTCCGCGGCCTCGGCCCGGTTTGTGCTGCGGCCTACGATGACCGCGATGCGCTGATTGACTTCACCGAAGGCCTCGATGCCCTCACCTATGAGTTCGAGAACGTCGCCGCCGATCATCTCCATGAGATGGCCGAACGTGTCCGGCTGTCGCCGCCGGTTCGTGCGCTGGAGGTCTCTCAGGATCGACTGGTGGAGAAGACCTTCTTCAACGAGCTGGGGCTGGAGACCGCTCCCTTCCGCGCCGTCGATTCGCATGATGGCCTGGTCGCGGCCGTCGATGCGCTGGGCGCCCCCGCGCGGCTGAAGACCCGGCGCTTCGGCTACGACGGAAAAGGTCAGTTCCCCCTCCAATCCGCCGACGACATCCCCCTCGCCTGGGAGACGCTGGGGGGCCCCCCTCTCATCCTTGAAGGGTTTGTCGACTTCGACGCCGAATACTCGATCATCGGCGCCCGGGATCTGAACGGGCGGTGTGCGTTCTATCCGCTCGTCCAGAGCCATCACCGATCCGGGATTTTGCGGGTGAGCGTCTCTCCGATCGCGGTGGATCGGGCTTTGGTCACCGAAGCCCAGCGGATCAGCCGCGCCGTGATGGACACCCTGGATTATGTCGGCGTCCTCACCATTGAAATGTTCGCCAGCGGCGATCGACTGTTGATCAATGAGATGGCGCCCCGGGTGCACAACTCAGGGCACTGGACCATCGAAGGCACGACCGTCAGCCAGTTCCGCAACCATATGTTGTGTGTGTCAGGCAAAGACGTCGAACTCCCGCAGCCACGGGGCTACTCCATGATGATCAACGTCATCGGCGACTATCCGAGCGACGCCGACGCAGCCCGGGGGGCGGTGCATGATTACCAGAAGTCCGCCGCTCGACCCGGCCGGAAAATGGGACATGTCACCGCCGTCCATGAAGCGATGGCCGACCGTGACCGCCACGCGGCGGCGGTGTTGGCGAACCTTGACGATGTGCCCCCCGGGACATTGCCGTAGATGTTGTCGCAAACGACGTGACGAACCCGGCTGCGGTAGGGTAAGCGAGAGAGGAGCATTGTCAGGGAGATCGGTTGCATCAGGCGGAGAGCCAGGAGCGCTTTGTTGAACGACGCGCCGCACAGTGGTCGTCATTCGAAGACGATCTTGCGCGCATCGAAGCCCATCATGCGGTCGCCGCTCCGGACTTCCCGGAGCGCTACCGCCGGATCTGTCAGCACCTCGCCATCGCGCGCCATCGGGCCTATGGCCCGGAAGTCGTCGATCGCCTCAACGACCTCGCCGTCCGCGGCCATCAGCAGCTCTATGGCCGACAGCCCACCGCGCCCTGGTTCATCGAAGGCGTTCGTCGTACCTTTCCTGCCGCTGTCCGCGCTGAATGGCGGTTGTTTTTGCTGTCCGCGCTGCTGTTTTACGGGTCGTTCTTCGCGACCGCGATCGCCATCCAGATCGAGCCTGCCCTGGTCTACAGCTTCCTCGATCCGCAGATGGTCGCCGAAATGGAGGCGATGTACGATCCGGAGTCTGATCGGTTTTTGCAAGAACGGGCCGCCGACAGCGACGTCTTTATGTTTGGCTTCTACGTCTACAACAACACCAGCATCGGCTTTCAGACCTTCGCCTCTGGGCTGCTCGCCGGGCTGGGGACCGTGTTCATCCTGCTGTCCAACGGGTTGACCATCGGTGCTGTCTTCGGCCACCTCATCCAGATCGGATATGGCGACACCCTGCTGCCGTTCGTCATCGGGCACGGCAGCTTTGAGCTGACCGCGATCGTCCTGGCCGGTGTGGCCGGTCTGCGAATGGGGGCCGCTGTCATCGCACCCGGCCGCCGCAGCCGCGGCGCCGCCCTCACCCACGCCGCCCAGAAGGTCCTCCCGATCGTCATCGGGTTCGGTGTCTTCTTCCTGATCGCCGCGTTTTTGGAGGCGTTCTGGTCCTCTCGGCACACCCTCCCCGACATGGTGCGGTTCAGCGTGGGGGCCGTCCTCTGGGTGGTCGTGGGGGCATACCTGCTGCTGGCGGGTCGGGGAGCGCCCCGTGCAGCTTGAGAACCTCCAGGCGCGGCTGCGCCCCCGATCGTCCTGGGAAGCCATGGATCTGGGGTTCGCGATGCTTCGGCGGTGGTGGTGGCCGGTCGCCCGTGCATGGTCCGTCACCGTACTCCCGATGATGATCCTGCTCGCCGTGCTCGGCGCATGGCGGCCCGGGGTCGCCGCCGTCCTGACCTGGTGGCTCAAGCCGCTGTGGGACCGCCCCGTCCTCTTCGTGCTCAGCCGCGCGCTGTTCGGCGCCACCCCGACGCCCCGCGAAGTGCTGGGTGCAAAGCTGTGGCGGGCGGAGCTGTTCAGCGCCCTCACCTGGCGCCGGCCCGACCCGGCCAGAAGCTTCATCGATCCCATCCGCTCACTGGAAGGGCAGCGGGGACGACAGGCCCGGCGACGACGGCGAGACCTGACAGCGAAAGGCGCCACCGGACCGGCCATCGCCCTGCTCGTCGGCTGCCTGTTGATGGAAATCGCGGTCACTCTGGGGCTCATCGGGGTGGTGATGATGTTCCTCCCCGACTCTCCGCGGTATGCGCTTGAGACGCTGATCGACCAGCTCATCCTCGGTGACGCCCCCCTCTGGCTCGGACCGATGCTGCTGTTCGCGTATATCGGCGCGGTCAGCTTCGTGGAGCCCCTCTATGTGGCTGGCGGATTCGGGCTGTACATCAACCGGCGCACCTGGCTGGAGGGGTGGGACGTCGAGCTGTCTTTCCGGCAACTGTCGGATCGGCTGCGCAAGATCGGTGCGGTGTTGCTGGCCATGCTGCTGATGCTGCCAGCAACGGCCCGGGCCGAGCCGCCCGATCCCCAGGCTGAGATCGAGGCGGTGCTGAGTCGTCCCGAGTTTGGCGACACCGAGATGGTTGAGACCTATCAGATCCGGGAAGAGGTCTGGGAGCTGTGGGAGTGGCTGTTCGACCGGGACGAACAGGACCGGCCCGAGCTGGCGGCCATCGCGGAAGTGGTCCGGATCGCCTTGTTGGTTCTTCTCGGCGTCGGCATCGTGGCGATCGTGTTGATGCTCATCCGGCAGGGGAGCCTGCGGTTGCCGTCTCGGACCGCGCAGCGCCCAGCGCTGCCTGAAGACGCCCGGGGGCTCACCCTGATGGCGCCCGCGCCGCTTCCGCCGGACATCGCCCAACAAGCGCGTCAGCAGTGGGAGGCGGGCCGGCCCGAGATCGCGCTGTCGATGCTCTACCGGGGTGCCCTGGTGCGGATGATCGATGTCTTCCAAGCGGAGATCGAGGAGGGCGCCACTGAAGCGGAGTGTCTTCGGATCGCGGATGCTCTCCTGCCGGATGGGCCGCGGCAGACCTTCCGCCGGCTGACCCGGAGCTGGATCCAGACCGCGTATGGCCGTCGTCCACCGCCACTGGCAGAGGGGTTGGCCCTGTGTGACGCCTGGTCCGTCGCGTTTGGAGCGTCCTGATGAGCCGTCGGATGCAGATCCTGCTCCTGATTTCGCTGAGCTCCATTCTGGTGACGGTCATCGGGACGCTGGTCTGGGCGTTCGAGCCTGTCGAAGAAGAGGTCGCGCGCGCGGCACGGGGCGAGGCGGCGACCAACGAATACTATGCCGCAGAGCAGATGTTGACGGCGATGGGCGTGCCCGCCCGCAGCGTCTGGGACCTTGTCGAGCCCCCACCGAAGGACACGCTGCTGATTTTGATCGACGACAACACGGCCGCACGTGACCAGATCGATGAGGTCGTGGTTCGTTGGGTGCGTTCTGGCGGCCGGCTGCTCATCGCCGCGCCCTCTGAAGCCGAGATCGCGCCGATCCTGAACCTGCTCGGTGCCGCCCGGGTCACGCCCACCGATGTCGATTTCATCGCGGAAGACAGCGGCTTTACCGAGGTGGAGCCTACGGAGCGAGAGGAGATCACGCTGAGCCAGATGCCTCTGGCAGGGGGAGCAGGCATCGCGCTTCTGGAACGCCCGCCCTGGCGGGTGACCCATGTCGATGCGACGCATCGATGGAGTATGACCGCGTCCACCGGTGAGGTTGAAGATGTGGCGATCGTCTTCCCCTACGGCGGTGGACAGGTCGCGGTGATCGGGGGCGCACACCTGTGGGTCAACCACCATATCGGGGAGTCTGAGCATGCGACGCTGCTATGGGAGCTGGTCGCGGCGATCCGTGGGGACACGAAGAAGGCGTTGCTGGTGGTCCGGGGCGGTGCGTCGTCGATCTGGGCGTTGCTGTGGCGCTACGCGCGACCGGCGGTGGTCAGCCTGGCCACCCTGATCCTGATCGGGTTGTGGCGGTCGAGCCGTCGGTTCGGGCCGATGCTGCCCGAGCGCGGCCGCGAGCGCCGGAGCATGGTCGAGCACGTCGAGGCGGCGGGCGGGTTTTTGTGGCGTCAGGCCGACGGGGTCGGCCGGGCCCGGCTAATTCAGAGCGCGCGCCGGGCCGCGAAGCGTCCGCCAGAGGACGTCGACATGCCACCGCCCGAGACGCAGCGGGCGTTCCTCGATGAGGTTCGTGCGCTTCAGCCGGATTGGAGAAAGCAGTAAATGAGTGGAGTAGAACAGGCCGCGCAGACCGCGGAGCAGATCCGTGCAGAGATCCGCCGAGCCGTCGTCGGCCAGCGCGAAGTGGTTGAGCAGGTCTTGATCGCGTTCTTCGCCGGGGGGCATGTGTTGCTGGAGGGGGTTCCCGGCCTGGGCAAGACCCTGTTGGTGCTGGCGATGTCCCGCGCGATTCAAGGGAAGTTCTCGCGCATCCAGTTCACCCCGGACCTGATGCCCAGCGACGTCACGGGCCACGCCTTGTTCGATCAGCAGAGCAACCGGTTCACCATCCGTCGGGGGCCGGTGTTCTCCAACCTGCTCCTCGCGGATGAGATCAACCGCGCGCCGGCGAAGACCCAGGCAGCCCTGCTGGAGGTCATGGCTGAGCAGCAGGTCACCATCGAGGGCGACTCGTTCCCGCTGTCGCCACCGTTCATGTGCCTGGCGACCCAGAATCCCATCGAGCAGGAGGGGACCTACCCGCTGCCGGAG
>JBCBLB010000200.1:0-14070 GCA_038520555.1 Myxococcota bacterium
ACGTCAGCTCATACTCGTTGATGATGGTTTCCATGGTACTGGAAGACCTCCACATGGTCTGTTTGGAGGGCAGCCAGCCATTGGCTGCCCCCGCGGAGGGGAAAAGAAGGCTCAGAGCCCGAAGAGGGCGCCGATGCCACCGATGATGCCAGAGGCACCAACCAGCCCGCCGTTGACCGCGAGGGTCGGGGCGAGGACGAGCGCGACGACGCTCATCAGCTTGACGAGGATGTTCAGCGACGGGCCCGCGGTGTCCTTAAAGGGGTCACCCACAGTGTCACCGACGACCGCGGCCTTGTGTGCTTCCGAGCCCTTGGGGTGGACCGTGCCATCGTCCATCTTGTAGCCGCCGCCTTCGAAGGACTTCTTGGCGTTGTCCCAGGCGCCGCCGGCGTTGGACATGAAGATGGCCATCAAGACACCGGTGACGGTCACGCCGGCGAGCATGCCGCCGAGCGCCTCAGCACCGAACAGGGCGCCGAAGAAGATCGGCGAGAACACGGCGAGGGCGCCGGGGAGGTACATCCGCTGGATGGCCGCTCGGGTCGAGATGTCGACGCAGCGGGCGGTGTCCGGCGCGGCGGTGCCTTCGAGCAGGCCGGGGATTTCGCGGAACTGACGACGAACCTCTTCAATCATCTCCATCGCAGCCTCACCCACAGCGGTCATCGCCAGTGAGGAGAACAAGAACGGCAGCATCCCCCCCAGAAGCAGGCCCGCCGTGACGACCGGCTTCGAGATGTCAATGCCGGTGATGCCAGTCTGCTGGATGAAGGCCGCGAACAGGGCCAGCGCTGTCATCGCGGCGCTGGCGATGGCGAAGCCCTTCCCGATGGCCGCGGTCGTGTTGCCGACCGCGTCGAGCTTGTCCGTGCGCTCGCGGACCTCAGGCTCCTGGTGAGACATCTCCGCGATGCCGCCTGCGTTGTCGGCGATGGGACCGTATGCGTCGACAGCAAGCTGGATGCCGGTGGTCGACAGCATCCCGAGCGCTGCGATGGCGACGCCGTACAGACCAGCCCAGAAGTAAGAGGTCACCACGCCAAGGGCGATGATGACGATCGGGATAGCGGTGGACTGCATGCCGACGCCCAGGCCCGCGATGATGTTGGTCGCCGCGCCGGTCTTGGACTGGTTGGCGATCGAATCCACGGGGTACTCGTCCATCGAACAGTAGTAGGAGGTCACGATGCCCACCGCGACGCCTGCGAGCAGGCCGGTGCCGGTCGCCATCCCGACTTCCCACCAGCTGATGATCATGTCCGGGCCGTTCTGCACCCCACCGCCCGGCCACAGGATCGCAGCCAGGATGAAGGTCAGGACCGCGGTGACCCCAGCGGCGCCGAAGGAACCATAGTCGAGGGCATGCTGCGGGTTGCCGCCTTCTTCAGTGCGGACGAAGAAGGTGCCGCCGATGGAGCAGACCGTGCCCGCCGCGGCGATGAACAGCGGCAGAACGATGGGACCGAGCTGGCCGCCGTCCTGAACCGCGCTGAAGCCATAGCCGAGGACCATCGCGCCGATGATCGCGCCGACGAAGGACTCAAACAGGTCAGCGCCCATCCCCGCCACGTCACCGACGTTATCACCGACGTTGTCTGCGATGACCGCGGGGTTGCGGGGGTCATCCTCAGGCAGGCCGCTCTCAACCTTGCCGACGAGGTCGGCGCCGACGTCTGCCGCCTTGGTGTAGATCCCGCCGCCAACACGGGCGAACAGCGCGATCGAGGACGCGCCCATCGAGAACCCGGTGAGGACGTTGAGCGCGGTCGCCAGACCGGTGCCCGTGCTGCCAAAGGCCCAGGGCATCGTGTACACGATGTACAGCGAGCCCAGGCCCAGGGTCGCAAGACCGACGACGGTGGTCCCCATGACCGAGCCGCCCGAGAAGGCGACATCAAACGCTGCCGCCAGGCTGGTGCGAGCGGCCTGGGTGGTTCGGACGTTCGCGTCCGTCGCGACCCGCATGCCAATCCAACCGGCCAGACCGGACGCGAACGCGCCGAAGATAAACGACAGCGCGATGACCGGGCTCTGTGTCTCACCGCCAAGGTTCAACAGCATCAACAACACCGCCACACCGGCGACGAAGTAGCTCAACGCCCGGTATTCGGTGTTCAGGAACGCCATCGCACCTTCCTGGATGCGGTTGGCGATCTCGACCATGGCGTCATCGCCAGGGCTCTGACTGCGCACCCATTGCGCCTTCCAAGCGGCGAACAGGAGAGCAAAAATCCCGACAATCGGGACAGCGTAGACAAATTGTTCCATTACAGCTCCGAGCCCCCGTCAGGGGCTGGTTGAAGTGGCTTTGAAGGAGAGTTGGGAGTCAAGGTCTGTGCACGAGGTTCGCGAACGTTGAATCGGTTCTGCGCGGCGACGATACCCTCTGTCAGAATGCACGTCGCGGCGTCGCCGCTGCGCCCAACAATATCATCAAGACGCGCGCGCTCCGCATCACGCCACGTTCCGAGGACGAAGGCCGCAGGGTCCACCCCTTCGGGCGGGCGCCCCACACCCACACGAACCCGCCGAAAATCACGGCCGATGTGGGCAATGATGTCCCGAAGACCGTTATGGCCACCATGCCCCCCGGATGCCCGACAACGTATCGTGTCAAAGGGCAGCCCCATCTCATCATGGATGACCACGACGTCCCGGGGAGTGAGGCCATGCACACTCATCACAGACGCGACCGGCCCGCCAGAGCGGTTCATGTATCGCTGGGGCCGAACAAGAACCACAGACTCACCGGACACCTTGCCTTGGTGCATCCGCGCACCATGCGCCATCTGATCGCCGCCTGGAAACCCCCACACCTCACGCAAGCGCTCAACGACGTCAAACCCAACGTTGTGGCGGGTCTGCGCGTAGCGTGTTCCAGGGTTGCCGAGTCCGACGATCAATTTCATCAGGCGTCCAATTTCATCAGGCGTCGTCGTCGGCGGCCTTCTCCCGCCCTTTCTTCTTACCGATGACCGAGATGACGTTGAAGTCGGCTTCGAGGATGAGCTCCGTCTTCTCGGGCGCTGTGACCTGAGAGGCACGGATGAACTCGCCGACATTCAGCGGCGTCACATCAATCTGGACGGTCGCGGGGATGTCGTTGGGGAGACAGCGAACATCCAGCGTCCGTCGGATGACCCGAAGCCGGCCACCCAGGCGGGTGCCCGCCGCGCGGCCGACCGGCTCGACCGGCACCGAGACCCGAATCTTCTCGTTGTTGTCGACTTCGTAGAAGTCGACATGGCGAATCACACCAGAGACCGGGTGACGCTGGACCTCACGAACCAGACAGGTGAAGTCCCGCCCGCCGTCAAGATCAATCCCCACAAGCGCGTTGGGGTTGCCAGAGCGTTTGAACTGAAGTTCGAGGTCGTGGGGATCGATGGCGATCGACGTCGCTTCGGTGCCGGCGCGGTAGATCACCGCAGGGATCATGCCTTCGCGGCGAATTTTACGAGCAGAGCCTTTGCCCGACTCTTCACGGCGGTTGGCCTTAAGGTTTACAGCTGCCATTGACTGCTCCTGAGGGAGTTCTGTGTTCCGTACAGTCCAACGGCGCAGCGTAGACGCGACTGCGCGGGCACCTTGGCCCGCGTCCTGTCCTTCTGCACCCTGTCCTGGACTAAGGGCTCCACGAGGGAACCGACAAGGTTGACACCCATAGGGTCTCTTGGCCGGAAGCTACCGGCGGCAATCCCCACTAAGGCATCTCACCGGGGTCTGTCAAGCCCCTTTTCGTCGCCTGCGGCCCTCACCGGCCGCCGCGATCCCCCATCCTTCACTCATCCAAACAGGCGACTGACCGAATCGTTGTGATGAATCGCGCGGATCGCCTCACCGAAAAGCTTCGAGACCGTCACCACCTTGATCTTGTCACACGCCGCCGCATTTTCTGAGAGTGGGATGGTATCGGTCACCACCAACGCGCTGAGCGGGCTTTTCTCGATCCGTTCCACCGCCGGCCCGCTGAGGACCGGATGCGAGCAGACCCCATAGACCGCCTTCGCGCCATGTTCGATGACCGCCGTCGCTGCGCGGGTCAGCGTGCCCGCCGTATCGACCATATCGTCGACCATGATCGCCGTCTTTCCCTTCACATCGCCGATAAGGTGCATCACCTCAGAGACGTTGGCCTTCGCCCGACGCTTATCGATGATCGCCAGGCTCGCGTTCAGCCGCTTGGCGAAGGCGCGCGCGCGCTCGACACCACCCGCATCCGGCGAGACCACCACCATGGGCTCGCTGCTGATCTCACGCTCGCAGTAGGCGCTCAAGATCCCCGAGGAGTACAGGTTGTCCACGGGGATGTCGAAGAACCCCTGGATCTGACCGGCGTGCAGCTCCATCGTCAGCACCCGATGGATCCCCGCTGCGCTGAGCAGGTCGGCGATGAGCTTCGCGCTGATCGGCGCGCGCGGAGCGACCTTCCGATCCTGACGCGCATACCCATAATACGGGAGCACCGCCGTGATCCGGCCAGCAGATGCCCGCTTACAGGCATCGACCATGATCAACAGCTCCATCAGGTGATCGTTGGTGGGCGCACAGGTCGGCTGAATCAGGAATACATCCCGGCCGCGGACGTTGTCTGCGATCTCGACGTTGATCTCACCGTCGCTGAACGTGCCGATGTGTGCGCGCCCAACCGGAACTTCCAGGACATCTGCGATGCGTGTGGCCAGTTGAGGGTTAGCGTTTCCAGTGAACAGCTTGATATCTGAGAACATGCGCATCAGCTTTGCGGATTTCCAGGATCGACGCCGATTTCGACGATAGTTGAGTTGGCGCGGCAGGATTCGAACCTGCGAATACCGGGGCCAAAACCCAGTGCCTTACCACTTGGCGACGCGCCACCACCCTTGCGGGCCAGCCCTTATTAATGCCCCTTCCCCTCACCTGCCAAGTCACACAGACTGGCATCGAGCATCTCCTTGAAAGAAACCACCCTCAAGGTCCGCGGAGCCCGGCAGAACAACCTCCGCAATATCGACCTCGACCTCCATCGGGATCAGCTCATCGTCTTCACCGGTCCTTCCGGAAGCGGAAAGACCTCCCTGGCCATCGACACCCTCCACTCAGAAGGCCAGCGGCGGCTGATCGAAGCCCTCGGCGCCGGACGCCGCTTCGACCTCTCCCGGCCGGACGTCGACGTCATCACCGGCCTGCCGCCCACCATCGGTGTCCTCCAGCACGCACAGGTCCAGTCACGCTCCACGGTCGGGAGCCTGACAGAGACCGGTCCTCTCCTCCGTAGCCTCTCTGCCCACCATGGCATCGTCCACTGCGCCATCTGCGATCGGCCGCTGCCCGCGCTCCCCGCGGAACGCATCGCCGCAACGCTCGCAGATCTGGCCGAGGGGAGCCGCCTGACCTTCCTCGCCCCGGTGCGCCGCCAACAAGACGGGGATCTCCATCGACTCCTTCAAGAGATTCATGCCCAGGGCTTCGCCCGGGTGCGCATCGACGGGGAGATGTATCATCTGGAGGACGCACCACAGGTGAATCCTGACCATCCCCATGACCTCGAAGTCGTTGTCGATCGGGTCAAGGTCAGCCCAGACCGCACCGCCCGGATATTCGAAGCGGTTCAGACCAGCCTCGCCGCCGGTGATGGTCGCCTCATCGTCCTCTGCGCCACCAGCCGGGGCGCGGTCGCCGACCCCCTCCAGTTTGCGGATCATCCCTACTGTTTCGTCGATGACGTCCGCTGGCCCAGGCCCACCCCGCGCGCGTTGTCTGCGAACGCTCCAGAGGGCGCCTGTGAGCACTGTGGGGGGAGAGGGTGCGCGGTCTGCGCCCACACCGGTCTCGGCCCCCTCGCCCGACAGGTCCGCCTCGGCGAACACAGCCTTCAACACCTGCTCACCGCTCCGCTGTCTGCGACCCGAGAGACCCTCTCCTCGCTTCCCCCGGTCCACGGCGCAGAAGCGCTCCAGGCCGAGCTGGATCGACGGCTGAAGACGTTGATCGACCTCGGGCTCGGACACCTCCCCCTCTCCAGAAGGGCGCCGGAGCTGTCCTCCGGGGAGCGAAGCCGAACACGGCTCGCCGGACAGACCGGCCATCAGCTCTCCGGCGTCCTGTTTGTCCTCGATGAGCCCACCGCTGGGCTGCATGAACAGGACCTCCCCGGCGTCATTTCGTATATCAAACAGCTCAGAGAGGGCGGCAACACCGTCCTCGTCATCGACCATCATCCGCTCGTCGTCCACAACGCCGATGTCGAGGTGCGGTTTGGCCCGGGAGCGGGCCCCAACGGCGGCCTCATCATCCACAATGGGCCACCACAACCCACCCAACAACCCTCCATTCCCAACATCACACCCAGGAGGTTCAGCGGGGGGCTGCGGCTGGAAGGGGCGAGCGGGAGAAACCTCGATGCCATCTCGGTCCGTTTTCCGAACGGAAAATGGACGGCGGTCTTCGGGGTCAGCGGCAGCGGGAAGTCAACGCTCATCAGCGCGACCCTCGCGCCCGCCGTCGCCGTCGCCCTCGGTCAGAAGGGGGAGCCGCTGCCATACAGACGCCTGACGGGGACAAAGGGGGTTCAACGGCTGCTTCATCTGGACCGCGGCCCGGTCAGCCGAAGCGCCCGCTCCAGCACGGCGACCGCGGTGGGGGTGTGGACGTCCATCCGCAACCTGCTCGCCAGCACCCGATCCGCTCGGATTCGAGGGTTCGGCCCGCAACGATTCTCGTTCAACCGGGCCGGTGGCCGGTGTGAGGCCTGCCAGGGGGTCGGCCACCGGACGCTCCAGCTCGACTACCTGCCGGATGCCGTCGTCATCTGCGAGGTCTGTGAGGGCCGTCGGTTCGACGCCGCGACACTCTCTGTCGAGTACAAAGGCGCTTCCGTCCATGACATCCTGGAGATGTCCGTCGATCAGGCCCGAACGCACTTCGCCAACCAGCCGCGGATCTTGCGGATGCTCACCGCGCTCCGTGACGTCGGGCTCGGCTATCTGCCGTTGGGACAGACCGCAGACACCTTCTCCGGCGGCGAGGCCCAGCGGCTGCGGCTGGCCAGTGAGCTGGCGCGCGCCCGACGCGACAGCCTGGCGGACACCGTCGTGATCCTCGATGAACCCGCGGCAGCGCTTCACCCCGACGACGCCCACCACATCATCGACTCCCTCAAGCGGCTGGTCAGCCGGGGCGCAACGGTCATCACCGTCGCCTACCAGCCCGCCCTGCTCGCCGCCGCGGATCACCTCATCGAGATGGGCCCCGGAGCAGGCCCCGACGGCGGGACGATCATCGGCCAGCAGTGAGGATCAATCGGCCGACGTCTCAAAAGCCTGCGCGATCTCCTGCTTGAGCTCACCGGACTGGTGCATCTGCTGGAGGATGTCGCTGCCGCCGATGAACTCGCCGCCGATGTAGATCTGTGGAAGGGTCGGCCACTCGCTGAAGTCCTTGATGCCCTGGCGGACCTCCGGGTCCAAGAACACGTCAAAGTGGGCGAAGGGCTTGCCATAGGTCGACAAGATGCCCGCCGCGTTCGCCGAGAAGCCGCACTGCGGCATCTGGGGGCTGCCCTTCATAAACAGGACGATCTCGTTGTTGCCGACGAGTTCTTCAAGGTACTGCCGGACGGGCGTGTCGCCGCGGGGAGAGGTCGGCTCTTCCCACTTCGGCGCTGGCGGTGCAGGGTGGGCGCTCTGGCTGTCGTCGCCGGTCGGCGGCGGAGCAGGACGGCGGACCCGACCACCGCCCACGATCGGAAGGCGCTTCTTGATCTTGGAGATGATACCCATTGTGGACCTCCTGGTTTGAGTACCCCGTAACGTACCGGCGCCACCGGTCGAGCAGTTCGCTCGAAAGCGGTACAGTCTCCCGGTGATCCTCCGTCGAGCGTCCCATGAGCCAGATCGTCGTCTACATCCTGGTCTTCTTCTCCGTCTTCGCCGCGATCCTCCCCATGGTCGCGTTCGTGGCGGTCATCTGGTGGCTGGATCGCTATGATCGCGAGCCGGTCTGGATGGTCCTGCTCACGTTTTTGTGGGGCGCCCTCGGCGGTGCGGGCTTGTCCCTGTTCGGCAACACCTTGCTGCACCTTCTCATCAACGCCGTGCTCGGCCCGGAGAGCGCCGAGTGGATGGGACCGGTGCTCGTCGCGCCCCTCATCGAAGAGCCCACCAAGGCGGTCATCCTCCTGCTCGTCGCCACCTCTCGGTACTTCGACAACACCACCGACGGCTTCGTCTACGGCGCCGCCGCGGGCCTCGGGTTCGGCATGACCGAGAACATGCTCTACTTCTACCAGTCCGCCCAGATCGCCGGCTTCGACCTGAACCACGGCATCATGTCCTGGGGCGGCACCGTCGTCATCCGCACCTTCTTCAGCGCGGTCATGCATGCCACCGCGAGCTCCATCATCGGTGCGTTTATCGGCTGGTCCCGATTCCGCGGCCTCTTCCTCAAGTTCCTCTCCATCCCCGTCGGGGTCGTCCTGGCGATGGGCATCCACGCCCTGTGGAACGGCTTGCTGGTCCTCGGCGGTCAGATCGCCGACGAGGCGCTGATGTTTTATGTCAACCTCGCCCTGCTCCCCCTGGAGGTGCTCCTCGTCTTCGGCGTCTTCCAGCTCAGCCTGCTCGCCGAGAAGCGCACCCTCCTCCGTGAGCTGACGGAAGAAGCCGAGCATGGCGTCCTTCCCCTCAAACACGTCGAGCCGCTGAGCAGCTACCTCGGCCGAAACGCAACGGCGTTCCTTCCCGCTCCGAAGCTCCAGGACCATTACATCCGGACCGTCACGACCCTCGCCTTCCGCAAACACCAGGCGCGGCACGCTCCGGAACATCGCGCTGGCTTCTACGCCGATGAGATCGAGCGTTTACGAAGAGAGGTCCGCGGCCTCCTTCAGAACACCGATCAGTAAGCGTCCATGATCTGCTGAGCGATCGCTTCGAGCACGCCGGGCAGATCGGCTGGATCGGTCGCGAGCGTGAAGTGGCCGTCCCCTTGCGAGGCATCGCGCAGGAAGTCTTCATCGGCCAAAAACGACACCACCCAGACGTGGATGCCGTACTCTTCGAACATCGTCGCGGAGAGGGCGACGGTGTCTTCGCGGATCTCTTCGGTGGTGTGCGGGACTGGGCCGACGAACTCACGCCACCGCGTCTCTGTGTACCCATGTGCCGCTCGCCGGGCGGCCGTCTGTCATCACCACGACCGCTTTGTAGGCGTCTGGCTCAAACGATTCGAGGAGGAGCTGCTCGGCGAGCTTCAACCCGACCCAGTGATCGGTGCCGGGCTCATCGGTGTATTCCCGAGGCATGTCCGGATAGCAGCCCCCCTCAGGATCGATGAAGGCGTCGCGAGAGCTTCTCGGGTGTAAGGCGCATCGGATTCCATCAAAGGGATCTTCGTCCATCCCCCCCTTGCTGGCGATGTTCAGCTTCCCCCAGGCGGCGGCCAGCTCACCAGATGCGTCCACGTCATCGATGTTCGACAGCTCGGTGTAGGCCCAGGAGAAGCGGTTGGTGAACAGCGTCATCGCGATCTGATCGTCTTCGTCGTTTTCATCCCGGAGCACATCCCACAACCCCAGCGCGCTCTCGCGCGCCCTGGCGAAGTCCGCTTCGCTCCAGGATCCGGTGATGTCCATCACCACGACGACCTGCTTATGGGTGTACTGGGACAGGGGCGCACCACCGGAGTCACGCGATCCCCCACATCCCCCCGTGCTCAGCCACGCAATTCCTCCGAACACATCCGTGTTCGGAGACCGAACATCTTCGGGATGGTCAGCGGACGCGCCAAACGCCAACCCGGACAACAACACCCCCCAACCAGAACCGATCTCAACCGATGCATGAGACACCTCAACCGATATTACTGGTTTAGGGTAGCCTATCTGAATGTATCCGTCTACTCTTCGCGTCCTTCCGGCTTCGCGGCGAGGGGCTGATCGGTCTCGGACTCGTCATACCAGGACCGCACGGCGAGGGTGGTCGACAGCCCCTGATAGTCGCGGGCGAGGATGTAGAAGTGGTTCACGCCGGGCGTAAGCTCTTCTTCCACGGTGAAGGGCAGCTCTTTGCCGCCTTCGTTGCCGCCGCGGAAGAAGACCTTCTGCTCGTCGTGGAAGATGATGACGTCACGGACGCCGCGATCGTCGCGGACCACCCCGCTCATCACCGCCTGCTCGTCAGGGCTGAGCAGGTCCGCCTTCCGAGACACCTCGATCACCGGGGCGCGCCGCGCCGTGTTGGACGGCACCGTCTCGGGCGTCAGGACCAGCCGCTCGGTCAGCCGCCGGTAGTCGTAGAAGCCGCCGCGAGAGATGGTCGTATAGTCATAGGCGCGGTTGTCACCGACCAGAAGCTCAAGGTCCCACTGTCCGCTGTCCGGAAGGTCCCGCAGCTCAAAGGAGAACCGCTCGGTGAAGGACTCGCCGGGGTGAAGGATCCGGTGGCAGCCGAGGGTGTTGATCTCACAGTCCTGGCCTTTGAGGGTCTGGATCTCACCGGCTTCGATGATGCCGTTGTGCAGGTCCAACCCGGCGCCGCTGCGGTTCTTCAGCCGCGCGAAGGCCTCACGGGTGTCGCCGCCGGCTTCGTTGGTGATGGTGACTTCCACATCGATGATTTCGCCCGGGTCGGGCAGCCCATCGCCGTCACCGCGGCTGTTGCCGGAGCCATCATCGATGAACGTCATCGAGTAGGACAGCGTCGGCAGCGGCTCGCCTTCGACGCGCATCTGATGGTTGGTCGTCAGCAGGCTGCGCTGCTCGGGGTCACGGAAGTTGAGCGAGAGCGGCGCGAGCTCATCGCCATACCCCAGCGGAAGCATCACCGGCTGCGCAAAGCGCCTGGTCTGCCCGGGATCGATTCGTCCGAAGTAAAATTCGCGCCGATCGAGGGCGGGGTTTTCGCTGTCGATGCTGGCCGACAGCTGGTAGATCGGCGCGTCGCTGTTGTTGGTGACCTCAACGGCGAGCGACTCCATCTCGCCGGCGCGAATCACCCCATCCTCGCCGAAGTCGAGCCGAACATCCACGGCGAGCGATTCGGGGTTCTGCCCGGGGCTCCAGTCGATGTCCAGGGCGCGGAAGGCGTCTTGCAGGTTCATCGCCTGGCTGTTCTGGTACCGGCTGATGATCGGGGCGGCGGCCTGGAGAACCTCAACCCTGCGGGCGCTGGGTGCGGCGAGCAGAATCTCACGGGAGAACTGCACCTCCCAGTCCTGGTTGGGATCGGTCTCTGTGCGGTCTTCATCGTTGGCGCGAAGGTACCGGACCTGGAAGGGGCTGTCCGCGCGATAGCGGGCCGAAGAGTGGTCCAGGTGCCGATCGAGATCCGCCTCACGGTCGAGCCATTCACGCCAATACAGCGAAACCATCGGCCCGCTGTCTGGGTCGTCGGCGTCGGGCGGGCGGACCACCGAAGGCGTCAGCTGGATGTCCGGGGTGATCCCGACGGACTGGATGCTCTGATCGCCGGGGGTGAGATACTGGGCGACGGTGAGCTTCAGGCGGCTGGAGTCCTGGTGGTTGTAGAGGTGCTGAACGGAGCCCTTTCCGAAGGTCCGCTCGCCGATGATGACCGCGCGGCGGGTGTTGCTCAGCGCGCCCGCGACGATCTCCGAGGCGGAAGCCGAGGAGGCGTTGACCAGGACGGCGATGGGGTAATCGGGCTCGTTTCCGTCATCGTTTGCGCGGGACTCATCGCGTCGGCGATCCCCGCCCTCGACGGTGGAGACGATCACGCCTTCTCGCTGAAAGCGGTCGACGACTTCGATGGCCTGGTTGAGGTAGCCGCCAGGGTTGCTCCGCATGTCGAGGATGAGGCCCCGAAGCCGCCCGCTGCTCTCCCGGCCGAACCGCGACAGCAGATCGTCCAGATCCGACGCGACGTTCGCGTGGAAGGCCTTGATGCGGATGTAGCCGACATCGCCCTCGAGCAGCTCGCCTTCGACAGGGTTGATGCGGATCACCGCGCGGGTGAGGGTGAAGTCCAGCGGCCGGTTGAGCCCCTTGCGCATGACCTGGATGCGGATGGGCGAGCCGACCTCACCCCGAAGCCGCTCGACCGCCTCAGACAGATCCATGTTGATGGTCGAGACATCTTCGATCCGGATGATGTGATCGTCGGTCTTCAGCCCGGCCTTCGCGGCGGGGGTGTCGGGGATGGGGTTTTGCACGGTGAGTCGCCCGTCCTCGTTGACGATCTCAATGCCGAGGCCACCAAACTCACCCTGATTGTCCACCTCCATCTCCTTCGCGGCGACCGGAGGCAGGAGCATCGAGTGCGGATCCAGGGTGGACAACGCCCCGTTGATGAGTGCGTATTCGACGCCCGCCCGCTCGACTTCATCCGAGAGATTGTTGTCGAGGATTTCGACGACGTGGCTGAGCTGGGAGTACAGATCGTCGAGATCATCGATCTGTTCGAGGGGGATGATGGTCGAGTAGGCGCCCACAGAGACATGCAGCTTGTCGCCGCCGGGCTTGCGAATGAACATCACCTCAGGAATCTGGCGCTCAACCATGTCGAGCGCGCCCTCAAACATGGCGTCAGGGTCGAGGCGGTCTTTTTCGACGTAGCGCTGCTTGATGATGTACAGATCGCGCTCAAGGACCGCGAGCCGCTGCAGGTCATGGTCCGGGTCGCCGCCAGAGCGGGAGCCGATGCCAAAAGGCGACCCTGCCGCGATTTTGCCGCTTTCCTGAACCGAAGAGCCGGAGAGCACCAGTACGCCGACAACCGCCGGAATTGACAGGCCGATGAATGCGGCGTGCTTGAGCAGTCTGGCCATGTTCGCTCCTCAGTGCCCAGGATCAACAGAAAACGATCGCTCTCATAGTGCTATATCGCCTCTGTTACCGGTCCAGTGTACCCAACCTGATCTCATTCCTCATCTACCCTCCGTCATCACTGACGCAGTCGAGACTCCTGATCGGATACAGTCATTGACGAAGTCACCAACACAGTCTTCGACTGACCCCGCCCACGCTTCTCCGCCCGACTGACATCGCTCTCGCTGGAACGTTGACGCCACCCGGTGTGTTCAGCTAAGTGCAGCGGCTTCTCCAGAGCAGAATCTCATGGCACTCAAGATCACCTGCCCACACTGTCGCCACCCGCGCCGCCTGCGCAGCCCCTTCCCCTTGCCCGGGGCCGAGCTGCACTGTCGGAACTGTGGTCGCGTCCTGTCCATCACCTACCCACCCGGCATGATCGAGAAGCTCCGCGGTCGCGGAGCGACCTTCGTCGAGCAGGTCCCCCCAACGCCGGCGACCGCTCAGCCCGCCCCTGCGCCCCCGCGGCGCCCCGATCCGCTGCCCATCCAGAAATCGCCGCTCCCCTCTGCAAACAGCGGCGCAGAGACTGCGATCTTCCGCAAAAAACCTGCAGAGCAGAAGCGCTCGGCTCAGGACCGGACCGCACCTCGCGTGCCGAACCCCCCGCCAACGGCCAGACGTTTCGGCCAGACCATCTCCCCCGCCGCAGAAATGAAGCCGACCCCCCAACGGCGGCCCGGCGGTCGCTCCACAGGGGGACAAAGTAGTGGACGGGGTGCCGTTGGACGGGGTGGCGGTGGACGGGATGGCGGTGGACGGGGTGGCGGTGGCCGTGTGCCTCCACGCGGCCCGAGCAAACCTGCCCCTCCCCGGAAGAAACGGTCGATCGTTCGGCGGCTGTTCCGCGCCGCGATGGTCCTCACCCTCCTCGGTGGGGTCACCGGGGCCGGGCTGTTCGCTTATGTCTGGTGGTACTACAGCCAGGATCTGCCCACCGTCGAGACGCTGCGAGATTATACGCCGCCGACCGTCACGGTCATCTATGATCGGAAAGGCAAGCTTCTCGGTGAGATTTATGAGAAGCGCCGCTATGTCCTCCCCAAGCATCAGCTCTTCCCCAAGGGCGCTGTCACCGACCGCGACGTCGAGGGGTGCACTCAGGAATGCCTCGCGGATGATGGGGTCGAGCGGGCGGTGCAGTGCGACTGTTCCGTCCCCAGCCACGTCAAAGATGTCTTCATCGCGGCAGAGGATGCGAACTTCTGGGATCACGGCGGGGTCGACTATGAGGGCATCGTCCGGGCCATCGTCCGGAA
>JBCBLB010000951.1:0-2549 GCA_038520555.1 Myxococcota bacterium
CGGGCTTGAGATCGCGGTGGACCAGCTGCAGCGGCTCCCCGTTGTCGCCGGGGGTGGTGTAGGCCTGATACAGCCCATCGGCCAGCTCGCAGCCGATCTCAATCGCGGCTTCGGTGAACATCTGCTCGTGGGACTTGTCCAGCTCTTCGAGGACCTTGCGTAGGCTGACGCCGTGGATAAACTCCATGACGACCGCGTTCTCTTCTTCGAGGAACTCGAACACGCGGACGATGCAGCGGTGCTTGACCTGGTCGAGCAGGGAGAACTCCTGCAACAGCAGGTCGAGGGCCTCCTGGTCGGCAGCGTTCTTGAGCTTTTTGATGGCGACGAGCCGCTGCTTTCCAGGGGCGCGCCCCCGCCCGGGGACCTCCCCGACGGCGAGATAGACCGCCCCGAAGTGCCCGGCGCCCAGCTCACGGACGACTTCATAGTTTCGGATGTATCGAGCCAACGGGAATTCTCCATCATAAGCGGGATCGAACGACTGCTTGAAGTCTACGGTAACGTCGAGGGATCGACAAGGGGCGGCGCATCACCCCGCCTTCGGCGGACGCGGCGGTCGGGTCCGCCCAGAGAGGACCCGTCGGGTGTTGAACCACGCCGCCCCCAGGTAGGACAGCACCGTCAACGTGCCGAGGATCGGCAGGATGAGCACGAGCGTCGCCCGATATGAAGACTTCTTCGCCCACCCGTCTGGACGCTTCGCCCCAGGCGGAGCGTCCAACCATGCGCTGGGATGGAATTGAACCCAGCCTTCCGCCGATGCGAACGATGTCAGCCGGATCCGGGTCTCAAAGCTGCGCCGCATGTAGTAGGGATCATATCGATAGCGCACCTCAAACCACTCATACTGCTTCGCAGCAGCGGCCTGAAAGGCTTCGCCGAGTCCCTTCTTGTTTCGCCGAACATAGGTCCGCCCACCTCCGAAGTATGCGATCCACTTCAGGCTGACATTGTCGATGCCTTGTCGTTCCAGATCGCCATCGATTTCTCGTCGAACGAAGCGACCACACAGCTCTCGCTCGTTGAGCCGCGGCCCGAGCCGATCGGGAAACGTGTAGCTGGGTCGGAGCGGACGGCCCAGGCCGACGGTATAAACGCTCGGCCGCGTGGTCGGCGTGCTGTCCTTCCGCAGCCTCTGCAGCAGCCCCAGCAGACCGGTCAGCCGCTGCGCGTTGTCACCGCACTTGTCTAAGCGTCGGATGTTGTTGAAGCCGTCGGTCAGCGCCACAACGGTGGGCTGGCCGTTGTTTCGCTGGAGCCACTCATAGACCGGGCCCTTCTGGATGACCTCTTCCGAGACATACCGGATGGCGTCATAGAGGTGGGTGTATCCGGAGCGGATCCGCAGGTGCTGGCGGATCTGTTGGGTGTACTCCTTCTTGTTCTCCAGAAGCGTGAGCTTGCCACCGAGCGGCTCCGGTGTGCCCTCTGTAAACTCAAAGACCGCCACCGCGGTCTTGTTGTCATCTGGGAAGAACGCGTCCTTGACGCCGGGCAACAACAGGGCGCTGCGCACCTCATCCATGCGATTGACGCCCGGCCGCACTTCTTCTCGCATCGAAGCGGAGCCGTCGATGAGCAGGATGAACAACTGGCGTGAGGACTGCGGCTCATGCGGGATCAGCTCAACGCTCTGGTTTTCAGCGTTGTCCTTCACTTCCCGGCCCATATGTGCGACCCGGATGTGATCTTCTGCGAGCGGCAGGGCGAGCACACTGTCGCCGCTCTGGAGCTGGAAGCTCAGCCGCACCTCGCCCGTGGCTCGATCGATGTACGGCATGCATGCATCAACGTCTTCTTCCGAGACGACGATCTCACACCGGGGCCGCTCGGTAAACAGCTCCATATACAGCTCGCTGCCTTCCTTGGAGACAGGCTCCCCGATACGGGTCGTCGTGCCTGGGATCGGCATCAGCTTCTCGGAAGCGTCATCGCTTCCGCAGCCGATGAGCACAACCAGGGCGGCCATCCACGATCTCATCACCGCTCCTCACGGGGGAGCATCAAGAACTCCAGCCGCGCCTGGTGGTTTCCATCCCCGATCTCCACCCGATCACCAGAGCGAAGTCGTGTCTCCAGCGGTGCCGGCCGACGCGCATCATAGCTGAGATCGACCCGCTCCAGAAAGCGACGCAACATGGTGGGCTGTAGCGACAGGCCGCGCAGCCAGTAGCGTTGTCGATCATCGACGGCGACGGAGATGTGCATCTCCATCACGCCATCATCGGCGGGGAGGAACAGATCGAGCCCGCGGGGGAAGTGACCGACGAAGCGTTCTTCTGGCCCCATCTCGTCGGCGTCGATCGGGACGCGGTGGCCATAACGGCGATAGCTGAGGACCCGCAGCCAGCCAGCGTACAGCTCATCCGGCACGCCCCAGGCCAACACACCGAACATCCCCCCCCAGGTCATTCCCATCACCGCGCCGGCGAGGTACAGATCGTCCTGCCAGATCCAGTTGGTCATGTGCCACAGGGCGCCCGCGGCGATCCCTGCAGCCGCCCCGGCGCCGAGGTGGTTGGCGATGGGCCCCCCCCCCCCCCCCC
>JBCBLB010000332.1:0-10565 GCA_038520555.1 Myxococcota bacterium
CGGCTACGCCTTTCAGATCGAGATGACCTGGCGGATGGTGCGGGCCAACGCCTCTGTGGTCGAGGTGCCCATCCTCTTCCCTGATCGACAGGCAGGCCGATCCAAGCTCAGCCTGCGCATCGCCCATGAGGCGGCGATCAACGTCTGGCGGATGCGAAACGAACATTGGTGACGGACAAAAAGTGTCCGACTTTACCCGACAGCGCGGCAGAGGATGATAAGCGGGAAGGCGAAGCCCGACCTCCGGAGCGCTGCGATGATCTCTCGAATTGAAATTACCGGTCTCGGGCCGCACAAGAGCCTGAAACTTGCCCTCGATCCCAAGGGAACCACCACGGTCTCTGGCCCCTCTGAGATCGGGAAGACGACGATCCTGGAATCGATCCTGCTCACCCTGCTCGGTCGGGGCAGCAGCGGACGATTTCAGCCCGAAGCCATTCATGACGCCGCGGAACGCGCTGAGGTGCGGCTGACCCTGGACGATGGGCGGACGCTCAAGCGGACGGTCACACGCTCGAAATCGGTCGGCCGCTCGATCATCAGCGACGGCCGCCGCCAGAGCTACACCAGCGAAACCCGCTACGCCGACGCCCTGGGATCCCTGGTCGCCGATCCCGAAGCGACCCGGCTCATCGTTGCCCCCCTCGCCTGGCAGCCGCTGGTCGCATCGAACGCCCGGCCGTTTCGTGATTTGCTGACCCGTGCGATGCCCTCTGCGGATCCATCTACGGTCATCGTCGAGATCCTGGAAGAATTCGGCGTCGACTTCTCCGATGAGGAGATCGTGTGGACAGAAAAAGACGCGATGAAGGCACGGCGGGATGCCCGCCGTCGCAAGAGCGAGCTGACGGGACAGATCCAGGCGCTCGACAATCAGATCGCCACACTCCAGGCGGACGTGGCAGCGCCAGCAGAGCCACTCGCTGCGAAGGCGACCATGGATGCAGAGACGGCGTGGACCCGATGGGAACGGGCCAGTCAGCAGGCAGCCCTCGCCGGAGAGCACGCGCGGCGGCGGGCGGCGTTGGGTGCGCCCCCCACCCTGCCAACCCCAATAGAACAGCTTACCGGCGCAGAACGCTCGGCGCAGGCCAACCTTCAGATCGCGACAGAGGCCTGGCGGGCCGCACAGCAGCGTCACGATCAGCTGCAACGCCAGCTTCAGGCCATCGACATGGATCAGCCCGATCGATGCCCGACCTGCGGCCGACCGGGGTGGGATGCCGGAGCAGCGCGGGCCGCGGCGTTGGATGAGCAGCTCCAGATCGCACGGAAACAGCTCGATGATGGCGTCGAATTGGGGAAACAGGCCCGAACCACCTACGAAGCCGTGACCGCTGCCCTGGATGAAGGACGGCAGATCATGGCGAAGCAGCAGGCCTGGCAGTCGGCGGTGGCTGCGCTGGGCCCGGCGCCATCGACCGACACATCGCAGCCACCGCCGGAGACGCGTCGTCCCACCGAAGATGAGCTGACGGCTGCCCAAGACGCCATCTCGACGTATACCGCGGCGAGAGGGGCACAGCAGCAAAGACAACGGGACCTGGAGCGGCTGCGCACGCAGCGAAACACCGCAGACAACCAGCTTGAGAGCGCCGCGGCGGAAGCGGATCGGCTGGACGTCTTGTTGGAGGCGATCCGGCTGGCCCCATCCCGACTGGCAGAGCGACAGGCAGCAGCGCTTGGGGATCTGGGACCGGTGACCCTGGAATTTGGGGATAACCCTGCGGTGGTAGTACGGATCGATGGTCGCCCCTGGTGGTTGGCCAGCCGGGGCCGGCAGGTGGTCGCTGACATGCACCTTCGGGCAGCGCTCCGCCGCGCATTCGGCCTGAAGCGACTGCCCCTGGTGGTGGACAATGTTCAGGACGTCGGCGGACAGCCGCTGCCCCCGGTAGATGGACCGGTGATTTTGCTTCGAACAACCGACGACAACGCGTTGAGCATTGATGTTCAGAAAAGGGTGGACGGCTGAACTGCACAGTTATACAGTGAACACATCATCACTGAACATGCCTTCACCAAGGTATCCGGCCAGAATTTGACCGATGGACAATATCTGTCCGAGTCAGCACTTTGGATCGGGGGTGGGGGTCACTACATTGATGATGTCTTCAGGGGAGTTCGCCGATGTCTATCAACACAGAAACCTTCTTTCATCCTCATCTGATGCCGCGTCCGGTGGGCGTCGAAGCGTTTGTGTCGCATGAGCTGCGACAGCGTCCGGTGGCGCAGGTAGACGCCGGTGAACGGCTGGTTGCAGACTTCCGCGGTGTGTCTGCGGTCTTCGTCGATGGGGTCGTCGTCGACTCGTGGCGCAGCGACGACCGCAGCCTGATGGGGGTGGACGTCTCGGGCTCGTTGGCCTTCTTCGTGATGGACTTCACCGAAGGGGTGCTGGCTTATGACCTCGCCCGGCGGGCATGGGTGGACGAAGATGTGGACTTCCCCCGGTTCACGTTCGACGACGATGGGCAGCAGGCGGTTTGTTGGGTCCGCGATCTGGAAACGGGGCGGCGGTATGCGATTGATTTGGCGTCGATGGGCTCGAACCCATCGCGCTTGACAGCATAACCTCAGAAAAAACACCCCGACCTGTAACCGTTGCGGGGACGTGGTCATATCTCCTGAGCAGACACGCCTGTGAAAGGAGGTGCCCATGCGAATCGGAGAGGTCGCAGAGCGGGCTGGAGTAAACGTTCAAACGCTTCGCTACTATGAGCGACGCGGTCTGCTTGATCCCCCGCCCCGGACGCCCAGCGGGTACCGGATCTATGCGATGGATACGGTGCGGCTGGTCCGCTTCATCAAGCGGGTGCAGGAGCTCGGTTTTTCCCTGACCGATGTTGAAGACCTGCTCCGCCTGCGGGAAGAAGCGCTTGACTCGGACAACGCCCGTTCGGTCATCGAACAGACTCGGGCCAGCGTTCGGGAACGCATCCAGGACCTGCAGTCAATGGAATCGACGCTGACCCATTTGCTCACCGACTGCACATCGGTCTGTGAAAACGCCTGCGATCCCGAAGAATTGCTGGTTTCTTCTGTGAAGGCCTGCGACATCGAAGAGACGGACGGGGCCCGGGACGACGCATAGCGCACGCTCTGTCGCCGTGTCATTTCACCCATGAGCTGTGATTCACTGGGTGAAATGACGTCTTTGCGTGCGTATTGTGATCCTCTATCCTGACGACACCAGATGGAGAGAGGCCATGCTGCTGCCGTCAATGCGCCCGCCGTTCATCGAGCGGGTTCCGTTTTCCGTATCAGAGACCACCGATCGCCTGGCTGCGGGCTTCGCGGTCGCGCAGTGTCCCTGCGAAGGGACCGTCTCCAGCGCACACGTCTCCGTATCGATCTGCACCCGTGAGCGCCGCTTCTTCTCCCCAACGCTCGATCTGGAGATCAGCGGTGATGGGTCTGGTGCGTTGCTGTCGGGGCGCTTCGGCCCGCACCCCGACACCTGGACGCTGTATGTCGCCGCCTATGCAACGCTGACGTTCTTGTGCCTGGGCTCTGGTGTCATGGCGATCTCTCAGTTCACCCTCGGCTCTCCGATGACGGCCTTGTGGGCCTGGGCGATCGCCGGTCCGCTGTTCGCCGGGCTGTATGTCAGCGCCCTGCTCGGTCAGCGGCTGGCCGCCGATCAGATGCAGCTGCTTGAGGCGTTTTTGATGGACAACCTGAACCTATCGATCAGCGCACCGCAAGCGGGCGGACGTCGCTGAAGAAGACCCGCCCCGGGACGACCTCGCCCTGCAGGTCGTGGTAGGCCAGGTTCTCCTCGGTGATGCGCCATTTTGAGGCCTCGACCTCGATCTGAACCGGGCCGGCGTTCGTCGGCGTGAACGCCAACGACAGCTCCCGGGCCTCGCCAGGCTTCAGCCGGTTGTCTGACTGGACGCGAATCTCCGGATACCACTCTACGACCTTTCCGATCTTCGCCTCCGCCTCAGCGAGGACGGCGCCCTGTGCGTCTCGTGCGCGCAGCGTGACGAGGATGAACCGCTCCGGATCGCCCGATGGCAGCCAATGACCCGCCGCATCGTTGATGTAGCGAACAGAGACCGACGCTTGCGCGCCCGCTGTCAGCGCATCAGGGAGCTGCGCCCAGCTCACCGACATCCCCTCTGGGTAGACGTCTTCAAGCGGCTTCAGATCCGCAGCGTCCGCTGGCGTCTTGGGAATCAGCGAGCCGCCGAACCAGTGGCGCCGGGTCTGTCGTGGCTGCCCCCAGGGAACCACCGGCCGCTCGACTTCGGGCATGTGGCAGCTCTGGCACCGCTGGCCCTCCGCCGCGGCCGGACTGTTCGCCCACTCCTCGCCGGTGTTGAACATACAGGCCAACGTCAGCTCCGGAAAATGGGCGTTTGCCTGGTGACACTGGGTACAGGCATCCGCAGAAAGGAGCCGCTCGGACTTCTTGACCGGGTGCGGCGCGGCGCTGTCCCCCCACGGCCCCAGGATGACCCCGTCCCGAACATGGCAGCCCGCACAGGTGATCGCCTCCAGCTGGAGGGCCCGATCAAAATTGGGGTTGTCGACATAAACCGGCTGGTTGCGTGCGCCCCCCTCCAGCCGCCCCACCAGCTTCGGGAGCTGGTTCTCCAGCGGCGTGTGGCAGTTGACACACATCCACCCCACGTCGCTGTCCGGCTGGGTTGACTTGTGAAGTTCCGCTTGGAACTGCGGGTCTCCCTCCCAGGCGTGGGCGTGGGTGGAGACCGTCCACTCCGCGTAGATCTCCTGGTGACAGCTGCCACAGGTCTCTGCGCGAAGGTCTGTCAACCCCGCTGGGGTCGGTGTATACGGGAACGGCCGGAGCATCTGCGGCTGCGCCGCATAGAAGGCCCGGGCATCGGCCAGCGTCGGCGGGGGCGTCTCCACCCCCTCGGCCACCGGCGGCCGGGTGGAGCACCCCGCCATCATCCAGAACACGATCGCGCTGTGACTCATCATCCTCCTCGGGTATGCACCACGACCCCGGTTGGTTACGAAAAATCCCGAAGGTCGCGCGGTCCTCAGGTTTGACGCAGATCAGACCTGGACACCCACCCATGCCCCGATCGCCATGGTCAGCGCCGCCGCCAGGACGCCGACCAACAACTGCCGCGTCCCGCTCCAGAGCGCCCCACGCGGCGTAAAAAAGGACAGCCCCGCCCCTGCCAAAAACAGCGTGATCGCAGACGCCATGATGGTCACGATGGTCGGCGACGGCGCACCGAGCAGCCAGGGCGCGATCGGCACCAGCGCCCCGATGGAGAAGGCGATGAACGACGACAACGCGGCCACCGCCGGCGAGCCGAGATCCTGAGGATCGATGCCCAGCTCGACCCGGGCGTGAAAGTTCAGGTTGGCGTCTGGTTTGTTCAACAGCTCCAGGGCGACCTGATCGGCCGTCTCCGAAGAGAGCCCTGCCGACTCAAGGATCTCCACCATGTGGCGGTGCTCGCTCTCCGGGTACTGCTGGAGGTGCTCGCGCTCGGTCTTCAGCTCCTGTTCGAGCGTTTCGCGCTGGGCGGTGACCGAGATCCACTCGCCGGCGGCCATCGACGCTGCGCCGGCGAGGAGCCCCGCGACCCCGGCGAGGATGACCGGCGCGCCATCCGATGCACCGGACGCAACCCCCAGGACCAACGCGGTGTTGGAGACCAGCCCGTCGCTCAACCCGAAGACCGCGGCCCGAAGCCAGCCCTCTCCCAGATCACGATGCTCATGGATCGCTGGATGTTCATGGGTGTGTTGATGGTCGTGTGCATGTGACATTCTGTGGGGCCACTAACCATAATTTCGTCTCCCCCTTCCGATGGAGCGCCTCATGTCTCCCTTCCATCTCTCCGCCGATCAGCAGGAGATCCTCGATCACGCCGACCGGTTCGCCCGAAAGGCGCTCGCCCCCCTCGCCGAGCCGATGGACAACACGGAGACGTGGCCCGATGGTCTGTTCGAGACCCTGGGCAGCGCGGGCTTCTTGGGGCTGACCGCGCCCGAATCCCTGGGCGGCGCGGGGATGGACATCTTCTCCGCGGGCCTCATCGGTCAGGCGTTCTCCCGGCACAACCCCGCCGTCGCCCTGTCCTGGGGTGCCCATGAGAACCTCGCCCTCCACAACCTGCTCCGAAACGGAAACGACGAGCAGCGCGCGCGCTTCATCCCCGGGATGTGCGCGGGGACGATCGTCGGCGCCCTGGGGCTGACCGAGCCCGGCGCCGGCTCTGATGCCCTGGGCAGCATGCGCACCACGGCCATCCGCGACGGCGACCGGTATCGACTCAACGGGCGGAAGCTCTGGATCACCAACGGCCCCATCGCCGACGTCGTCCTCGTCTATGCCAAGACCGCGCCGGAGCGCGGCCCTCGGGGCATCTCCGCCTTCCTCGTCGAGAAGGGCACGCCCGGATTCTCGACCGGCCAGAAGATCCGGAAGATGGGGTACCGGGGCTCCCCCACCGGCGAGCTGATCTTCGAAGACGCCATCGTGCCGGCGCGCAACCGCATCGGCGCAGAGAACGCGGGCGTCAGCGTGCTGATGGGCGGCCTGGACGTCGAGCGGGCCTTTTTGGCCGTGACCGCCGTCGGGATGGGCGAGCGGTGCCTGGAGTTGAGCCTCGACTATGCCCAGGCGCGCGAACAGTTCGGAGCGCCCCTGGCCAGCTTCCAGCTCATCCAGGCCAAACTCGCCGACATGTATGTCGCCCTGGAGACCATCCGAGCCCTCGTCTATGGCGTGCTGTCCGCCTTCGTCGGGATGGAGAAGGGCGCGGCCGGCCGCGGACCGCTGCACCGCCTCGCCGCCGCGTCGATCCTCCATGCCGGCCGCGCCTACAAGGAGATCGCCGACCACGCCGTCCAGCTCCATGGAGGGATGGGGTTTGGCTGGGAGGGTGAGATCAACCGCCTGTATCGATGCGCCAAGCTTATGGAGATCGGCGCCGGCACCAATGAGGTCCGCCAGATCATCATCGCCGAGGAGCTGCTGAGAGACGCGGCGCGCTGAAGGACGGGATAAAGCCGCCGTCATGAGCAGCAGACGAAGACAGAAGCAGGTCGTCGCCATCGGGTTGCTGGGCACCCGGCTGGACGCCGGCGCCAAGACGTCCCGCTGGGAGCGATGGCGTCCATCCGTCTCCCTCACCATGCAGGACGACCTCATCGTCCACCGCTATGAGCTGCTCCGGCAGAGCCGCGACGCCAACCTCGCCAACCTCGTCGCCGAAGACATCGAGCAGATCTCGCCGGAGACCCATGTCCGGCAACGCACCATCGAGTTCGACGACCCCTGGGACTTCGAGCAGGTCTTCGGCGCCCTGCTCGACTTCGCCCAGGCCTACCCCTTCGACACCGACCGCGAAGAGTACCTCGTCCACATCTCCACCGGCACCCACGTCGCCCAGATCTGTCTGTTCTTGCTCATCGAGTCTCGACACTTCCCCGCGCGGATGATCCAGACCTCGCCCCGCCGCGGCGACGCCCCGGGAACCATCGCCGGGTGGGTGCGGACCATCGACCTCGACCTGTCCCGATACGACCAGATCGCCGCCCGGTTCCAGCGCGAGCTCGCCGACCAGGTCAGCCGCCTGAAGTCGGGCATTGACACCCAGAACGCGTCCTTCAACCACATGATCGACCGAATCAACCAGGTCGCCGTCGCCAGCACCGCGCCCATCCTGCTCACCGGGCCCACCGGCGCCGGGAAGAGCCACCTCGCCCGACGGATCTATGAGCTGAAGAAGGCGCGCCGGATGGTCGAAGGCCCCATGGTCGAGGTCAACTGCGCCACCCTGCGCGGGGATGGGGCGATGAGCGCCCTGTTCGGGCACAAGAAGGGAAGCTTCACCGGCGCACAGCGCGATCGGGCCGGGCTGCTCAAGACCGCCGAAGGGGGGCTGTTGTTCCTCGATGAGATCGGTGAGCTGGGTCTTGACGAGCAGGCGATGCTCCTGCGGGCCATCGAGACCGGCGACTTCCTCCCCGTCGGCGCTGATCGGGAGGAGCACAGCGACTTTCAGCTCATCGCCGGCACCAACCGCGAGCTGTCCCAGCGCGTGCGCGACGGCGAGTTCCGCGGCGACCTGCTCGCCCGCATCAACCTCTGGCACTTCCGCCTCCCCGGCCTCGCCGACCGGCGGGAAGACATCGAGCCGAACCTCGACTATGAACTCGACCAGTTCGGCGCACAGACCGGACGGCGGATCACCTTCAGCAAGGAAGCCCGCCAGCGGTTCCTCACCTATGCCACCAGCCCCAGCGCCATCTGGCTGGGCAACTTCCGCGACCTCAGCGGCGCCGTACAGCGAATGGCCACCCTCGCGCCCGGCGGCCGCATCAGCCTCGACGTCGTCGACGAAGAGATCAAACGGCTGTCGATGGACTGGCGCGACGCAGCGCCCGACACCGAAGACCCCGGGCTGCTCCCCCGGATCCTCTCCGAAGACGAGATCGCCAACCTCGACCGCTTCGACAAAGTCCAGCTCGCTGATGTCGTCACCGTCTGCGCCGCCGCGCGATCCCTCTCTGAAGCCGGCCGGACCCTGTTCTCAGAGTCCCGAAAGCAACGAAAGACCAAGAACGACTCCGACCGACTGCGAAAATATCTGGCCAAGTTCAACCTGACGTTTCAGCAGATTCAAGACGCCATCCACAGCTGAACACGGCGCGCCACCGCGAAGCCGTCCGATGGACAGAAGAGATCCAATACAGTTGCGAATACCGGTTCGCACCCGTTCAGGTCCTTTACGCAGCACTTTTACGAATTATCACCATTCAACCGTGTGGCGCCTGTTGGTACAAGAATTGCTTTAGAGGAGGGCGCACCAGGACGCCAACGGAGTCAACTCATGAAGACGATCCTGTTCCCCACAGCCTTGATCCTCTCCCTTGTCGGATGCGACACGTTCATCGACAACCTCAGTGAGGGCATCGATGAGATCGAACTCGAAACCCCCAGCGGCGGAACCCACACCGACAGCACAGACACCGACAGCACAGACAGCACCGACAGCACAGACACCGACAGCACAGACACCGACAGCACAGACACCGACAGCACAGACACCGACAGCACAGACAGCACGGATGGGGGGCAGAGCGCGCCGGAGGTCATCGACGCCGTAGAGGCACATGTTGTCGATGGCGCCTTCATTCAGCTCACCGCGACGACGTGGGTTGAGAACCGGGCAGACCTCTCGAGAGGCTACACTGAGAGCCATCGCGACGCGGGGTCGGTTTATCTGACGTCGGACGATGGCGCGCCGATGCAGCTGGACTTTCACCGTATGGAGGCGATTCAGGGCGAGAATGTCCTTGATGAGATGCGGGCAACCCCCGAGCGGACCTCGGGCTGGTCTGCCAGCCGCGTCGTCTACCGTGATGGTGCCTTCGTCCAGATCAGCCCGGATGTGTGGATTGAGGAGAACCCGCGCAGCAGTCACATCTTCACCGAGATCGGACGCGATCCCTGGTCGGTATACCTCTACAGCGAAGCCCGGAGCCTTCGGATCCAGCTCGATCTCTGGACCGGGGAGATCTGGCTCGATGAAGTCGGCGGTGGTGAGTATGTCCTCTACACCATCGATGACACGGTCCTCAACGGTTGGTCGGTCCGCGAGGTCGAGACACCGACGACCCGTTTCACCCAGATCGATCTGGGCAGATGGCAAGCCACCGATGACAGCGGCATGACCACAGCGTTCGTCGAGTACGCCCGCGACCGGGCTGCGGTCTTCCTCGTCGGGGCCGAGACCGATCTGCGCGTTCAGTTGGACCTGTCGGCCGACATCGTCCGCTGGGACGGAGAGACGCTTCGTGAGGACATGACGGTCATCCGCTGATCATCAGCCCACGACGACTTCGACCGGTCCCCCCTCTTCTTTCAAGGGGTGGACCGCGAAGGGAACGTCGAGGAACGTCTGGATGACCTCAATGTTGGTGGTCGTATGCAGTGACAGGGGCGTCGCCCGGAACCGACCGCCGCCCGCCAGCGCCATCGGCAACAGCAGCTGATCGGCGAGGTGCTCGCCGACGGGGACGTCCATCTCCAGGTAGGCGAGCACTTCCTTCGCGACCTCCTCGGCGACCTCCTCGGCGCGCTTCTTCCGCTCGCCGAAGCCGGTGAACACCTCCGTCACGGTCTCGCAGGGGGCGAAGACGTGCAGGGCATTGCCTGGACCGCGCGGCTGCTCGATGAGGATGATGTCGGTGTCCGACCACTCCAGGTCGATGTGATCGCGCAAGGTCAGGATCTCGCGATGCCCGACCCCACGGGGCAGGGCCGAGACCAACGCCTGCGCCCGCAGCGGCTGGCGGGCGCCGACCTCCAGAATGCTCAGCGGAGACAGCGACGTCGCCGGTTGGATGCTCACCTCGATCCGACCGCCGCCAGCGGGATAAAACCCCGGCCGAACCAGCTCCAACGAGACCTGCGGGCCCATCTTCCGAATCAGCGGCAAGAACGCCTGCGAGAGGAACGCGAACGGCGGCGCCTTGGAGTTGTGCGTCCCCCCCTCGACGCTGACCACCGAGTCCCCACCTGCCAGCATCAGCGCCGGGAGGACCGTCTGGAGAACCAG
>JBCBLB010000030.1:0-28740 GCA_038520555.1 Myxococcota bacterium
CGGGCGAACTTCTCGTTCCCTCGGATCGGCGAGCGGATCACGCCGTATGCCGGGGTGGGCTATGTGCCGCCGGTGCCGGTCCTGGGGACAGAGAACGTCATCGCGTCTGGCGAGGTGGGTGTGGGCGTCTCGGCGCCGGGGGATCGGGGCTGGCAATGGGGCGGCCGGTACCACTTCACCCTGATGCGCACCATCGCCGAGATCGCGACGCCGTTCGAGGACGACGCCCCTTCGTTCGACGACTTCTATGTGGGCTCGACGCTGGGTGTGGACGCGATGGCCGGGTACCGCTTCGAGAAGTGGACGCCGTACGCGTCGGTGGGGTTCACCAGCGTGTATACGTTCTTCTACATCGGTGACAGCCGGATCACGCCGGAGAACACTGATCCGTTCCAGAGCGTGGTGGCTTCGGTGGGGACCCAGTGGGAGGTCACGGAGACCATCCAGCTTGCCGGTGAGGTCTACGCCGCCCCCTTCGCGCTGCTGACCGGCCGACTCCGGGCCAGCTGGGTGTTCTGACGGGCATTTTCGTGCCAGATGATGTCAGCGTCCGGACTCGGGATCGCGCGAGAAGAACGATCGTCCACGAACGTTCTCGCTCATCTGGATGGGTTCATAGAGCGACGGGAAGGCGCGTTGTGGGCATCTTCGGTGTGCGCAGACGCGACAGGAGACCCCGATGGGTACGCCATCCTGTTCCAGATTGATGCCATCGGCATACACCAGCCGCGGGGCGTGCTCCAGGGTGCACCCCAGCCCGATGGCCCGTGTGGCGGTGGAGTCATGGTACCCCCCACCGGACTGGCGATAGGCCATCGCGATGCAGAAGTAGGTGGTCCCATCTGGCATCGTCGAGATCTGGCGTCGAATATGACCGGGGGCGTTCAGCGCCGCATAGACGTTCCACCGCGCGCAGCCGCTGCCGAACCGGGCGAACTGGATCCCAGAGGCGGAGAACCGCTTCGAGATGTTGCCCGCCAGGTCGATGCGGATGAAGTGGAGCGGGACCCCGGACGCCCCGGGCCGGCGCAGCGTCGTCAGCCGATGGCAGACCTGCTCGAAGCTGGCCTGAAAGCGGCTCTGTAGGATGCCCAGATCGTACCGGAGGGATTCTGCGGACTCGATGAAGCGGTCGTACGGCATCAGCGTGGCGCCGGCGAAGTAGTTGGCCAGACTGACCCGGAGCAGGGTCCGCGCGTCTTGACCGCGCAGCGGGCTCTCATCGACCAGGGCATCCAGCTCATCGGACATCAACAGAAGGCCTGCCTGAAGCGCGAGCTGAAACCGCCGGGAAGCGGCGGGCAGCTGCTCGGAGAGCATGAGATGTTGCCGCTCTGGATCGTAGCGCCGCAAAAGGCCCTTCATCTGTTGGGCAGACATGACGGTCACCATCACCCCATGCGCCTGTTCGAGGTGTTGAACGAGCCGCACCGACAGGGTGTCCGGAGCCAGCTGCGCGTCCCGCCAGAGCCGGGCGGCGCCCTGCTCAAGCGGGGGGAAGTAGTTGAGCCGAGACTGAATGAACTCGTTGACCAGTTCAGTGGGCAGCCGGGCCCGGGAGACCTCGGGCAATTCGGCGCCATCGACGACCCGAGCGGCGAGGTTGGCGACCGAATCCTGAAGCCGAACGTGTTCCCGATACAGCCGCACCAGCGCCCGCCCGACTTCGGGCGTGGTGCCGACCAACCGCTGTACGTCTGCGCTGTTCAGGCCATTCTCCTCGAAGAAGGGATCCCCCAGCACCTCATGGAGTTCGCGGGTCAACGCCGCCTCGCTCTCTCCGGAGAAGTGCTCCAGATCGACCTGAAAGCGCCCCGCCAGCCGAATCAGGACGTTGGCGGTCAGCGGTCGTCGGTCATTCTCAATCAGGTTGAGGTAGCTGGTCGAGATGTCGAGCCGCTGCGCGAACTGTTGCTGGGTCAGCCCCTCTCGACGTCGAAGTGAACGAACCTTCGCACCCATTCGACGCTTCGCTGTCATCCTCGCCTCCGTCTCGAATTTACATTTTTTACGTATTCACAGAAGAGCTGTGTAAAAGAGTTTTACATCAATATGTACATTGAACGTATTTTATCATCCAATGAATGGCGATTCATTTATTTTGTTTACAACCAGTCACAAGAGGTGCATTGATGAACGCCGCTCCCCTCGCGGGCGTGGAGCTCCGAGGTCCGCAAGTCACGGGCTCCTTGGAGATCCTCACAGACGACGCCCTTGCGTTCGTCGCCCAGCTCGTCCGCAGCTTCCGCCCCCGCATCCACACCCTCCTCGACGCGCGGCGCGAACAGCAGGCGCGCTTTGACGCAGGCAAGCTTCCTGCGTTCGCTGATGACACGCTGGCGATCCGCCAGGGAGACTGGCGGGTCGGGCCGCTCCCGGACGCGCTGCTCGACCGGCGCGTCGAGATCACCGGCCCCGTCGACCGCAAGATGATCATCAACGCGCTGAACTCCGGGGCGCGGGTGTTCATGGCGGACTTTGAAGACTCGTCTTCGCCGACGTGGGCCAACATGGTCGGCGGCCAGCTTCATCTCCGGGACGCGGTCCGACGGACCATCTCCTATACCCACCCGAAGACCGGCAAGACGTATCGGCTCAACGCGGACAACCTTGCTGTGTTGATGGTGCGTCCGCGCGGGCTTCACCTGTCTGAGGCCCACCTGCTCGTTGACGGCGCGCCGGTGCCGGGGAGCTTGTTCGACTTCGGACTGTACTTCTTTCACAACGCCCAGGCGTTGTTGGAGCGGGGCCATGGCCCGTACTTCTACCTGCCGAAGTTGGAGAGCCATCACGAAGCCGCGATGTGGAATGACGTCTTCGTCGCCGCTCAGCAGGCCCTTGGGATCGCCGTGGGCACGATCAAAGCCACGGTCCTGATCGAGACGTTGCCCGCTGCGTTCCAGATGGATGAGATCCTCTACGCGCTCCGCGGCCACTCTGCAGGCCTCAATTGTGGTCGTTGGGACTATATTTTCAGCTATATCAAGACCACACGCAGCCATGCGCAGTTCCTCCTCCCCGATCGGGGCCAGGTGGGGATGACCCAGCCGTTCATGCGGGCCTACACCACGCTGGCGGTCCAGACCTGTCACCGTCGCGGGGTCCATGCGATGGGCGGGATGGCCGCCCAGATCCCGATCAAGGGTGATCCTGCGGCCAACGCGGCGGCGTTTGCCAAGGTCCGCATCGACAAAGCGCGCGAGGCGGCGGACGGCCACGACGGCACCTGGGTGGCACACCCGGGGCTTATCGAGACTGCGATGCAGGCGTTCCACGAGAAGATGCCCGGCGCCAACCAGATCGACCGGGCCAGCGAAGCCGTCCGGATCACCGACGCGGCGTTGCTGACCATTCCGACGGGCACCCGCACCGAAGCGGGGCTGCGCCAGAACATCAACGTCGGGGTGCTGTACATCGAGTCCTGGCTTCGCGGCAAGGGCTGCGTTCCGCTGTACAACCTGATGGAAGACGCCGCGACGGCGGAGATCTCCCGGGCGCAGGTGTGGCAGTGGGTCCGCCACGGCGCAGCCCTGGACGATGGCCGCGTCATCTCTGCGGCGCTCGTCGCGCAGATGCTCGACGAAGAGCTGACCACCATCCGGGGGCTGTTCGGCGACAAACGGTTCGAGACCGGCCGGTTCCCGGAAGCGTCCCGGCTGTTCTCTGAGTTGGTCCAGGCCGAGACGTGCCCCGACTTCCTCACCCTGGCCGCCTACCCCCTGATTCAAACCACCCACCCCTGACCATCGAGGTGCCCGATGCACAATTCTGAAGATAACGAGTGGCTCAACGACCGCTGGGCGGGCGTCTCTCGCCTGTACACCCACGAAGACGTCGACCGCCTGCGCGGAACCGTGCGGATCCAATACACCCTGGCAGAGCTGGGCGCGCAGAAGCTGTGGTCGCTGCTTCACAGCGAGGACTATGTCAACGCCCTGGGCGCGCTGACCGGCAACCAGGCGATGCAGCAGGCGCGCGCCGGGCTGAAGGCGGTCTACGTCTCGGGCTGGCAGGTGGCCGCCGACGCCAACCTCGCCGGGCAGATGTACCCGGACCAGAGCCTGTACCCGGTCAATTCGATGCCCCAGGTCGTCAAACGGATCAACCAGGCGCTGCTGCGCGCCGACCAGATCCACCACGCCGAAGGCGACGACTCCAAGGACTGGATGCTGCCGCTGGTCGCCGACGCCGAGGCGGGCTTCGGCGGGCCGCTGAACGCCTTTGAGCTGATGAAGTCCCTGATCGAGGCGGGCGCGGCGGGCGTGCACTTTGAAGATCAGCTCTCCAGCGAGAAGAAGTGCGGCCACCTGGGCGGGAAGGTCCTGGTGCCCACCAACCAGTTCATCCGCACCCTGAGCGCCGCGCGGCTGGCCGCGGACGTCTGCGGGGTGCCCACGCTCCTCATCGCCCGGACCGACGCAGACTCGGCCCGGCTGATGACGTCGGACGTCGATCCGGTCGACCACCCGTTCATGACCGGCGAGCGCACCGCCGAAGGGTTCTACCGGATCACCGGCGGTTTGGAGATGGCCATCGCCCGGGGGCTCGCCTACGCGCCGCACTGCGACCTCATCTGGTGCGAGACCTCGACCCCGAACCTCGACGAAGCCCGCCGCTTCGCCGAGGCGATCCACGCGAAGCACCCCGGCAAGATGCTCGCCTACAACTGCTCGCCGTCGTTCAACTGGAAGAAGCACCTGGACGACGCGACCATCGCGAAGTTCCAGCGTGAACTCGGCGCCATGGGCTACAAGTTCCAGTTCATCACCCTCGCCGGCTTCCACGCCCTCAACTACAGCATGTACCAGCTCGCCCGGGGGTATCGGGAGACCGGGATGACCGCATACACCGCCCTGCAAGAGGCCGAGTTCGGCGCCGAGGCCGACGGCTACACCGCCACCCGCCACCAGCGCGAGGTCGGCACCGGATACTTCGACGCCGTCAAGACCGCCCTGTCCGGCGGCTCAGACTCCACCCTCGCCCTGGAAGACTCCACCGAGGCCCACCAGTTCTGATCCGTCGCCGCCCACCCCATCTGCGGTGAACGAAACGTCGAAGACCGTCAAAGTCATGACCGCTGCGCCGTCGCCCCTCGATACAAGTCGAGTGAGCCGAGGGACGACGGAGCGCTGGAGATGGAGGACGGCATCGATCGGGTCGCGCGCCTGCGGGCGTTGCTGACGGATCCGGACATCCACACGGTCCGCCAGGGTCTTGAGCTGCTGGTCACGCTCAACGACGCTGCGCTCGTCGACGCACTGGCAGAGGGGCTGCGAATCGGCCCGGACGGCGCCATCGCGTACAGCGACATGGCCGCCGATACAGACGCCCCTCATATGCTGCTCGTCGCCTTCCACCTGCTGCACCTGCGAGGCGATCTTCGACGCTGCGAGGTTCTCTGTCTCGGCGCGGAGAGCAATCTGTCTGGCCGCAGCAGCCTGCGCTCCAGCGATCTGGAGCGGCTGCGCGGCTGCGCGGCGCTCCGCCACCTGACGCTCTGTCGGCTCCGGGCGGCGGACAGCGTCGCGCCGCTCGCCGCGCTGCGCCAGCTGGAGACGTTGACGATCTCCGGCTGCCCGCAGATGCCTGCGCTCGCGCCCCTCAACGACTGGCTGCAGCTGCGGCGGCTGGACGTCGACGACGCAGCCCTCCTCGAAGGGGTTGAACAACCTGGGCTGTTGGCGGACGCGCGGCTGGATCCGACCGGCGGCGCCCGGCTCCGCGGCGGGGTGCTGTTCTCTGCGCTGAAGACGCAGCCGCCATCGGGATCGCCACACCCGCTCGCGGAGGCGACCGCGCTGGATCTTCGCGGCGTCCGCAACATCGCCTCGTTGGACTGGCTGCGCGACCTGCCGAACCTTCGATATCTGGCCCTGAGCGCGCTGCCCCGAGATGCCGATCTCACCCCACTGGCCACCCATCGCCAGCTCCGACACGTCCAGGCCGCTGGGGACATGCGGCTGTGGACCGACGCCTCGTACGACCATGAGCTGCCCAAACTCGACGCGGTGCTGATATGGCAGCAGGCCGAGCGGCGACGACAGGGGCTGCCCGTCCCGACGGACAACCGTCCGATAGGCATGGGCGGACGGATCGTCGCAGACGAAGACACCCTGATGCGCGGGCTCGTCTCGAACCGACGGGAAGCCATCGAGGCGAGCCTGTCGACGCTGCGCGCGGTCCGAGACCCCCACCTGAGCTGGCTCACCCGCTTCATGTTGGACGCAGACGGGAGGCTGTACCTCGACCGCCCCGGGCAGATGCTTACGCTCCGAAGCCGACGGTGGCGGGTGTGGACGGCGCTCTGGCTGCTGCGCCTGAACGGCGGCCTCCATCACGCCCAGCAGCTGCACCTCGGCAAGAACCAGCGGCTCGACGATCTGACGCCGCTGTGGGGGCTGTTCAACCTCACCACGCTGACCCTGAGCGGCGGATTCCCGGTCGAAGCGCTCGACGTCCTGGAGAGCATGCCGCGCCTGAAGCGGGTCGACCTGCGCCACGGCGGGGCACTGCCCGCGCACCTCCGCCAGGAGTGGACGGACCTCCGCGCCCTTCGCCGCGCGCGACGACACCGTGGATAACCTCGCCAGACGTGCGCCCATCAGAGGGCATCTGGCCCCCGACCCGTGAATCGAATCTCTGCCACACCGGCGCGAACCCTGTCCTTCGCGCCGTCATCTCACCCGCGGGGACCCAGGCCGTTATGGAAGAGGAGCTGACGCCACTTCCTCCCGAACTTCCATGACCATCCATCATCCGCTGATTCCTGGGGCGCTGCTGTTCTTTTGCGCCTGCGCCCCTCCGGAGGAGGCCGCTCAGGGCGGGGCGCCGAACGGGCTGATCACTGGCGTGATACTCAACGTCGCGCCGCTGGGGGGCGGCCAGACGCTCCGCTTCGGGTGGTCCGATCCGGGAGATGGCGGTGATCCCATCCTCGACGACATCGTGCTCCAGGATGCGTCTGACGAGGACCCGCATGCGCCGGCGTCGTATCAGCTCAGCGTTGAGGTCTGGGATGAGCAGGCCGAGCCTGCCGCCGACGTCACGCCGGACGTCCTGAACCTGGCGGAGCAGCATCAGCTCTTCATCACCGGCTCTGCGATCGACGGCCCGGCGACGGCTGCGCGTGCGGACGCGATCCTCGCGCATGAGTACGCGGACAGCGACCGGAACGGCCTGCCGCTCGGGTTGGACCATCGCGTCACGACCCAGGCGCTGGGCTCAGGGGAGTTTACGGTCACGGTGCGCTATCTGCCGCTCAAGCGGGGCGAGCCCCAGAAGGTCGCGGGCCTCGCAGAGGCGGTCGCCGTCGGCGGATTCAACGCGATCCCCGGCAGAAACGACGCCCAGGTCACCTTCAACGTCCGCGTAGAGTAGAGACGAGGCCAACGTCCATGGTGTAGGCGGCGCTGCCCAGAGACAGCGTAAGCGAAAGTTTTATTACTTATTATGTAATCACTGACCATTGGGATGGATTGCAATGGAGCCCACGGCGCTGACCGTGTACCCCTCTTCTGTGCTTCATAGAGGGAGTCTGCGTGCCTGTCTCGACGATCTTGTTGTTGTCGCTTGGCTGTGATCTGAACGTGGAGGGAGAGCCGCTGGATGCGAGTTCGATCCGCGCGCGACTGGCCGCGCTGGAGGAAGACAACGCAACATTCATCGATCAGATCCAGTCCCTGACCGCTGAGAACGCTGGTCTGACAGCGTCACTGGAAGAACTGGCGGAAGCTCATCTGGCCGCCCTGGCCGAAGCGGAGGCGCTCCGGACCGAGTTAGGGGCGGCGGACGCCCGGCTCGCGGCGGTCGAGTCGGACTATCTGACCGCCGCTGCGCTGGAGGGGGTGGCGACCGAGGTGTGGGTCGAGTCGCAGACTTACGCGCAGGTCAGCGTCGTCTCGTCGATCGATGCACGCTTGACGGTCCTGGAGTCGGACGCGGTGCGTGGCGGAGACCTCGTTGGCTACGCGACTGAGGCGTGGGTGAACGCCCAGGGCTTCGCGACCACCGATGATCTCTCTGATCTCCGCGAGCGCGTGATCATCGTAGAGGACGACTCTTCTGAAGTGGATGCTCTGAGCGTCCGCGTCTCCGACATTGAGGCTGACTACCTCACCCGTGACGACCTCGGCGACTACGCGACGACGGCGTCGCTGAGTGACTACGCGACAGACGACGCTGTGACGGTTTTGGGGTCGCGACTATCTACCATTGAAGCGGATTATCTCACCAGCGCCGACCTGAGCAGCAGCGGCGACGTGGCTGACTTGATGTCGTACATCTCCGTCGACACGACCGACAATGAGATCGTGTTCAGCGGGGCGAACGTCTATATCCAGAACGGCGAGGGCGCGACCGACGGCTGCCTGGACGCGGACTTCGATGACATCTGCGACGGCCCCGACGCCGGGTTGGGCAACCTGATCATCGGCTACGCCAAAGACACGGCGGGGCTCGATGCGCGGACCGGGGTGCACAACCTGATCATCGGCGACCAGCACGACTGGCAGAGCTACGCCGGGCTGATGGTCGGTTACGACAACGTCCTCACCGGGCCCGCAGCCGCCGTGATCGGCGGCCAGCGCAACGAGACCGCTGGCCAGTACGCGGTGGTGATGGGCGGCGTGAACAATGAGGCGACCGCGAACGCGGCGGTCACCATCGGCGGCAACGCGAACACGGCGGACACCAACTACAGCCTCGCGCTCGGCGGCTCAGAGAACCGTTCCACCGCAGCCTACGCGGTCACCGTCGGCGGAGAGCAGAACACCGCCAGCGGCGCCAGCGCGGTCACGGTCGGCGGCTATCGGAACACCGCCGTGGGCGGCGACGCGGTCGCGGTCGGCGGCAACAGCAACCGCTCTACCAGCCTGCACGCCCTGGTGGCGGGCGGGAACAACAACACCGCCAGCGACAGCGGGGCGTCGACCTTCGGCGGCGCAAACAACGTGGCCGACAACGCCTCGGCGTCCACCTTCGGCGGCTACGCCAACAACGCGAGCGGTGACTACAGCGCGACCTTCGGCGGCTACGCCAATGAGGCCTCGGCGTACTACAGCGCAACCTTCGGCGGCTACGCCAATGAAGCCTCGGCGTATTACAGCGCGACCTTCGGCGGTCAGGACAACGAGGCATCCGCTGAGGACAGCGTCACGGTCGGCGGCTACAACAACACGGCCAGCGGCGAGCGCGCAGTCGTCTCGGGCGGGATGAGCAACCGGGCCATCGCGACGCAGAGCGCGGTCTTCGGCGGCGCGATGAACACCGCCGATGCATCGAGCGCGTCGGTCTATGGCGGCCAGCAGAACCTCGCCCGGGGTCGGGTCAGCGCGGTCTTCGGCGGCTACACCAACACCACCGCGACCCTCAGCCTGTACAGCGCCGTCATCGGCGGCCTCAGCAACCTCGCCAGCGGCGACTACGCGCTGGCGGGCGGCGGAGAGCTGAACACCGCCTCGGGGGATGAGTCCGTCGCCATCGGCGGCCACCAGAACACCGCCAGCGCGATCGGCGGACTCGCCGCGGGAGGCGAAAAGAACGACGCCTCTGGGACCTACGCCGCAGTCCTGGGCGGCGACCGGAATGACGCATCTGGGACCCGCGCGGCGATCGCGGGCGGCGTCCTCAACATCGCCGATGCCGCCACGACCACAGTCCTGGGCGGCCAGCAGAACACTGCCTCGGCCACCGCCAAGAGCAGCGTCGTCGTCGGCGGCCGCCAGAACACCGCGTCTCACTCCGGCGCGACCATCACCGGTGGCTACCTCAACACGACCAGCTCGGCATCGTATGAGGTCGTGCCCTGATGCGAACGCCCTCCCCCCTCCCCTTGATCCGAAGAGGTCCCCTGATGCGACGTGTCTTGTTACTGCCTGCCCCGCTCGCGCTCATCCTGTCGGTTGGCTGCGACGAGCTGACCGTGAACACCGAGACAGACTTTGATGACACCGAGATCCTCGAGCGCCTGGACGCGTTGGAGGAGGACAACGCCGCGCTCCGAGAGGAGCTGGCGGAGAGCTACGTCCGCGTCGAGGACCTGGAGAACTACATCACCCAGCTGCAGCTCACCGAGCAGCTCGACCCACTCGACGCGCGTCTTGTGACCGCCGAGGGCGCGATCGTCCGGCTCCAGGAAGAGACGCTGACCGAAGCGAACCTCGTCGGCTACGCCACAGAGGGTTGGGTGTTCGAGCAGGGCTATGTGACCGCCGACGCCTCGGACCTGCTCTCCTATGTCAGCGTGGATACGACCACTGACGAGATCGTGTTCCGCGGCGCGAACGTCTACATCCAGTCCGGATCGGGAGCGACCGATGACAGCGGAACGCTCACCGGTCTGGGCAACCTGATCATCGGCTACGCCCTCGACGGCGACAGCTCGGCGGAGCGGACCGGCAGCCACAACCTGATCATCGGCGACGAGCACGACTGGACGAGCTATGGCGGGCTGCTGACCGGCTACGACAACGCCGTCTCTGAAGCGTATGCGGCGGCGGTGGGCGGCTACCAGAACACGGCGAGCGGGCTGTATGCGGCGGTCATCGGCGGACAGAGCAACCAGGCGAATGGGAACGCAGGGTTCGCGGCGGGCGGGTTATCCAACACTGCGAGCGGAGCCCGCGCCGTCGCGGTAGGCGGCTCGCTCAACCTGGCCAGCGGCGAAAACAGCACGGTGTTTGGCGGGTTCAACAACAGCGCGACCGAGACCAACACGGCGACGCTCGGCGGTTCACAGAACCTCGCCAGCGCCTTCGCTGCGGTCGCGGTGGGCGGCGCGAACAATGACGCGACGGGGTCATACAGCGTCTCCAGCGGTGGACAGAACAACAAAACGAGCGGGCTGTATGCGACCGTAAGCGGTGGAAAGCAGAACACCGCAGAGGGCTCTGGCGCGTCGGTCTCTGGCGGTCTCCGCAACACCGCATCGGGAAGCAACGCGTCTGTCACGGGCGGATTGGACAACAAGGCGTCTGGGAACAGCGCTGCGATCGCTGGCGGCGCAGAGCATGTCGCGTCCGGTCTTGCGAGTGTTGCATCGGGCGGCCGCCTCGGAACTGCAACGGGTGACCATAGTGGCATCTACGGGGGACAAGGATACCTGAGTGCCTATCCCGAGTACGATGCCTACCATCAGGCTTCAGGGGAATATAGCGTCTTAGTAGGCGGATACGGCAACACTGCAGCAGGAAACAATAGCGTCGTGAGCGGTGGCTGGTACAACCGCGCGTCAGGCCTGGATAGCGTGATCGCCGGCGGGTACAGCAACGTCACGAACGCGGGATCCAGCGTCGTGTCCGGGGGAAGGGATAACGAAACGGATGCGGACGCTAAATTTAGCGCGGTCTATGGCGGATACAAGAACACAACACAAGGCGAGGACAGCGTCATTACTGGTGGAAGAGAGAACATCGCGGCTGGAGAGTACAGCGTTGCTGTTGGAGGCAGCGCGAACCTCGCAAGCGGCGACTATAGCTCTACCAGCGGAGGATTCGCGAACACTGCGAGTGGGTCAGGGAGCTCCACCAACGGAGGCGTGAACAATGAAGCCAGCGGCTCGCGCAGCGCAGTCGGTGGAGGCATCTACAATGAAGCCAGCGGTGACTTCAGCACAGTCGGGGGCGGATCATACAATGATGCGACGACAGCCAGCGAGTTCCTCCCCTGACAACGGTCCGTCAGTCTCGACGTTGGAGGACGATCATATCGTCCTCATCAAACCCAGCGACTTCCGCATCGATGTCGTCGAGATCGATGGGCGCTGAGGTGGGGGTGATGCCGTCGTAGATGCGCATCGCGTCCCCTTCTTGAATCAGCCGGGCCCCGCGGCCAAGGTCCGCACGAATCCGGGTGAAGTCCGGGGAATCAATGGGCGTGATCTCCAGGCCGTCGCCGCCCATCCGCACATGCTCCCAGCCGTCGTCGCCCATCCAGACCACCTCGGTCTCGCTGAGCGCGACCGGTCGGCTGCCGCGAACTTTCTCTTCGATGATCTGCTCGCTGGGGGCGGTCTCCAGATCGGAGATCTGCACCAGATCGCTGTAGACAAACCCGCTGTAGGAGGTGACTCCAAACATCACGTCAGCCCCGGGGATGAACGCATGTCCGCCGTAGAACAGACGGGCGGCGGTGTGGACGACCGCGCTGGTCTCGGTCTTCAGATCGTACCGGACGACGACCTCGGAATCATCGGTTCTGACCATGAGATAGGCCGCATCTCCAACGACCGAGGGGATAGTCTCCGTGCTCACCCGCCAGCTCCCGACTGCGGGCGGCGTCAGCCCCTCGAACGCGACAAACGCCACGTCCAGCTGCCCATCACCTGGGGTGATCTTGAGGAAACCAGGGACATCGGTCGGGCGGTCCCGAACGTCGTATGGGATCAGGATCTGATCGGAGAGCAGCAGGGCCTGTTCGTCATGGATGTCCACCTTCTCCGGGTCCCAGGACGGCAGCGATTCGAGGAGATCGAGCTCCTCTGAGATGCGGTGCTCCTGAATCTCAGCAAGGCTCAGCCCCACGGGAAACGATCCAATGAATCCTTCTTCCCGATTGAGGATGAGGAACAGATACTGATCCCCGAGCTGACCCATCGGGTTCCAACGACGGCGGTCGTTTCCCTCTCGATACGAGACGATCTCCTTTCGAATCTGCAGCCGATCATCATCTGGATCGAACATCGCAGGTCCGAGCGCTATCGTTACCCAGCCATCGTACAGGAGGGCCGCCGCCTCAAAGTCTTCGTCGACATCGGTATCCGAATCGGTATCGGTGTCCGAATCAGTGTCGGTGTCGGTGTCAGTGTCGGTGTCCGAATCCGTGTCGGTGTCGGCTTCCTCTGGGGTTTCTGATGTGTCTCTGTCTTCGCTATCGCATGCAGAGAGGGCGAGGTAGGCGGACAGAGACATGAACGCAGTGGTGATGCGCATCGGGTTCTCCTTGCTGGGGGGCAGAGAGAACGTACTGATCTCACGATCTCGGCGACCAATTCAATCCATTGCAGTCTATGGGTCCTGGATCTCGACGGCGTCGATGCCCAGGCGGACGCGTCCGGAGCCTTCGCTGCGTTCGACGACGCCGCGGGCGCCGAGGATGCCTGCCTGTTCGACCTGATCGCGGGCGCGCTTGATGTAGGTCAGGACGGTCGACACCGCGACGCCCAGGGCAGCGGCGACGTCGCGTTCATGCAGCCATCCCTGCTCGGCGCCGGGGAGCTCTGCGTCCGCCAGCCGCTCCTCAGCGAGCACCAGGAGGAGCCGGTTGTGTGCGTATTTCCCCATTTCGATGCGACGCTGGGCGCTGAAGACGGTCAGCTTCGGCGGGGCGCCGCCCGCTCCGCGCACCAACAACAGCCGCAGCCCGTCGATCGCGTCCGGGTTGCTGCGCGTCTGCCCCATCGGATCGGGCAGATGGAGGGTCCATTGTCGCTGTTCGACGCGCATCACCGCGCCGCTCTCGACGGGCTCTGCGCCGCCGGTCGGCGCGACGCGGACCCATCGCATTTCGCCCGCGTCATCGAACTGGCGGCGGATGTCCACGGCTGGCGGCGCGCCGAGCGTCAAGGCGTCAGCGGTCCCGATGAGCGCTTCCCCCGACGCGGTTTCGATGGCGTATGCGCGCGGCGGTCCGGCGTCGGCGAGCTGAAAGCTCAGCTCTGGGGCGCCGAAGCTGACGGTCTGGTTCGCGCGCAGGACACGCACCTGTCCGGGTTCCAGGCGCTGCTCGTCGATCCAGGTTCCGTTTCGGCTGCTCTGATCGCGAAGCTGCCAGCAGCTGCCGTTCCAGCTCAGCTCTGCATGCGCCTTTGACACCCGATCATCGCGCAGCTGAATGGTGCAGGCGCGGCTGCGCCCGATGATGGTGTGCGGTTGGAGGGGGTGGGCTCGCTGATCGGCGAGGAGAATCAAGACGCTCATCCTGGCATGATAATACCGATCTGCGATGGCACCGCAACGACCGGATCCTGCTGAGACCCCGACCGCTTCGACCCGCGCGGTCTCGGCCAGCACGTTGTCGCCGGAGGCGCCGGAGCCCCTCCGACCCGCGGCTGATTTTTCCGCTCGATATCGCCTGCTTCATGTCCTGGGTGAGGGCGGGATGGGTCAGGTGTGGCGGGCCCATGACGCGCACCTGGCGCGAGACGTGGCCCTGAAACGCATCCGCGCCGATCGGCGGTCGGCGGACACGGTCGCGCGCTTCCTCCGGGAAGCGCGGGCGACGGCGCAGCTGCAGCATCCTGGCGTGGTGCCGCTGTACGACCTCGGGCGGTTGGACGATGGCGAGTTGTTCTACACGATGCAGATCATCGAGGGGCAGACCCTGCTGGACGTCATCCATCAGGGCGCCGATCCGCTGCGCCGCGTCGCGCTGCTCCGGCGCGTCTGTGAGACGGTCGCCTACGCCCACAGTCGCGGCATCATTCATCGAGACATCAAGCCGGTCAACGTCATGATCGGGGCGTTCGATGAGGTCTTGCTGGTGGACTGGGGGCTGGTCAAGATCCTGGACGAGCCTGCGCCGGCGGGGGGTCTGCTGGGGGGGGACGCCCTGGCCGAGCAGACCCGGATCGGGATGGGCACGCGGGGCTACATGGCGCCCGAGCAGCGCGGCGCCACCGATCGCCCTGTGACCGCAGCTGCGGACGTGTATGCGCTGGGGGTGACGCTCCAGCAGCTTTTCCCGGCGGCTCTACCGGCGCCGCTGCGGTCCCTTGCGGAGGAAGCGACCGCGCCCCTGCCGGACGCCCGGCCGACGGCCGCGCAGCTCGCGGAGCGGCTCGGGGCCTGGCTGACGGGCGCACAGACCCGGGCGCAGCAGGACGCCCGGTTCGCGGCAGCCGAGGCTGCGTGGGCGACCCTTCCGCCAGCTCAGCGCGGCGCCGCCCGGTCGCTGCTGCTCCGGCTGATCGGACCGGCCGGGGCGCCGCGGCCGCGGCCGCGCGCGGTGCTGCGCAGCGGCGCGCTCGATGCGTTGCTCCGCGCGCCGCTCGTCGCAGAACAGCGCGACACGATCGCGCTGGATGTTCCCGCGTCCTGGCCGCGACTTCAGGACTGGCGCGCAGAGGATCCGGCGGCGCACCGGTCGCTCCTCGCTCTGGTCGATGCAGCGCAGACGTGGCAGGAGGGCGACCGCAGCGCGGCGGCGCTGTGGCCCGCTGCGCGCCTGCGCGCGGCGGGCCCGGCCGGCTGGACGACCGAGCTGGAGCGTTCGTTCCTGGCGGCTTCTCATCGACGTCACGCTCGCCGTCGCGGCGCGATCGGGGTGACTGTCGGCGCGCTGGCGCTGCTGGCAGCGGTCGGCGTGTGGGGGTGGTGGCGGGACCGAACCGAAGCGGCCGAAGCGCTGGCGCGCGCGCAGCAGCAGACGCAGACGCAGCTCTACCTCGCCCAGAGCCACCTCGCGATGCGAGACGGCGCGGGATTTGAAGCGCTGGCGTCTCTGGAGGCCGCGGCAACGTTGTCGCCGCGGTCCGATGAGATCATCCAGGCGCGCGATCGGCTCTCGGCGCAGCTCGGCACCCTTCGGGTCATCGACGCCCATGATCAGCGCATCTGGTCGATGGCGTGGAGCCCAGACGATGCGGAGCTGTTCACCGGGTCTGCGGACGGCTGGGTTCGCCGATGGCGGGTCTCAGACGGCGCTCTGCTGGCCGAGCGGCGCTATGGCGTCCCGGTCTTCGCTGTCGCCCTCTCTCCCGACGGGGAGACGCTGGCGATCGGGGGCGCCGACGACCGACTGATGCTGTGGGACGTTGCAGCCGACACGACCCGGATCCTCGCAGAGGCGTGGCCGGACGCGATGAGCCAGCTGATGGCATGGTCCCCACAGGGCCGCCACCTGGCGGCGGCGACGACCGACGGGGGGTGCCTGCTGGTGGACGCCCAGCAGGGCACGATCCAGCGCGTCGACGATTTCAGCCGGAGGGCGATGAACACGGCGTGGCGGCCAGATGGCGCCGGCTTCGCCTGCGTGGGCTATGACAAGACGGTCACGATGGCCGACCTCAGCGGTGAGATCGTCTGGCGGGCTTCGCTCGATGTGGCGTTGGGGACCGCCGAGGCCGGCGCCGCGTTCGTGGCCATCTCGCCCGACGGGCGCCACGTGGGCGTCGCGGTAGAGGAGCGCGTCCGCGGTGCGAAGAGCGGGCTGGTGCTGCTCGACGCCGAAACGGGCGCCCTCCGCCGCCAGCACCGGATCCCAGGCTCTGTCGGCATCGCAGAGGTTGTTTTCACCCCGGACGCGCAGCGGCTGCTGGCCGTCAACCGCGGCGCACCTGTCACCGTCATGCCCACAGACCCGACCGCGCCGATCTCATCGATGGGCGCGCCGGCGACGCGCTGGGAGATCGACGCGCACCCCACGCGGCCCGAAGCGGTCACCGTCGCCGCCGACGGGCAAGCGCAGCTGTGGGATCTGCGCAGCGGAGAGAACGTCGAGTCTCTCACGCTGCTCGGCCACGTCGGCCGGCACGTTCGCTACAGCCACCGCGGCGAGACGATCGCAGCGGCCAGCGCGAACGCCGGCCGGCTGTGGCTGTGGTCACCGCGCGTCCACGACGCGACGCCGCTCGTGGCGCCGACGGCGTGTCACCGGATGATCGGCAGGGGCGTCGTCTCGTTGCCGGCGTTGGACGCCCTCGCCTACACAGGCGCATCCGAGACGCTCTGTATCCTCTCCGGAGACGGCACGATCGCTTCGATGCCGAAGCCGCCGGGTGGGACGCTGAAGCGCGCGGCGTCAGGCGGCCTTCTCGTCTCGCGGGGCGCCCAGGTGTGGCGGTGGCAGCCTGGCGCCCAGACGCTGGTCTCCGTCGCGATCCCTTCGCGAAACCTCCCAGAAGACGCTTACTTCCTTGGTGAAGCCGGCGCGTGGATGCTGTTTCGCACGGCCGATCGGATGTTCAGCGTCCATAAGACCGCGGCGACCGTCCGAGAGACCCGGCTCTTGGACGACGTCCCCGCGAAGGGCGGGAACCTGTTGCCAGATGGCGTGGGCTACCTGGGCGCCATCTCTGGAGAGAGCCGGGCGTTTCAGGTTCAGGGCGACGGCGCCGTCGCCCTGGGCGATGCTTTCATCCAACCGCCTTCTGCGGCCGCGAGGTCGGGGTGGGCGAGGCCACTGTTCTTCTCTGGGAGTCACGACGGCACCGTGACGATCAAGCCGTTGAATGGACGACCGCCCGTCCAGATCGGCGGGTTGGACTCGAAGATGACCTACATCGCGCTCTCTGGTGATGAGCATCACGCCCTGCTGATGGGGTGGAGCGGTCAGTATGAGCTCTGGCAGATCGCGCCGCCCCGGCAGCTGACCCGCGGCAAGATCGCGGACGCGCTCAACACCGCCCGCCTGAACACAAACGCCCGCTTCGCCTTGATTTTTACGACAGAATCGCACTACCGGCTGATGGATGTGCGCGCCGGATCGATCTGGCTGGAGCCGCCGTTGAGACCAGAGCGCGCCGACTTCCTCTCCAACCAGATGATCTTCCAGACGGCAGGCGGCCTGTGGCGTTGGCCGATGCCCCGCGAGCCCCTGTCGCCTGCCGCCTCCAACCTCCGGGTGTGTCCCCTCGATGGCGCGGTCATCCCTGCCTCAGGCGACCACACTCAGAGGGGACCATGGGCCGACGCGAAGCGATGCGACGGCTGACGGCGCTTCTGCGGCTTCGTCACGGTTGCAGTTCGTAGGCGCCGAAGTCGAAGCCGGCCCCCGCTGGTCGGGCTCCGCCGTCCATATCGGTGGTGATCCCCAGATCCGGGGCGCCGTCCAGAGCGTCGGTGCCTGGCAGGAGCCGGTAATCCCCGTTGCCGGCGTCTCTGAAGAAGGCGGCGTCACACCCGATGTTCCCGTCGTCGTCCGAGCCGATGTTGCCCTGTAGATCGACGGTGGTGCCGTTGAGGATCGCGATCCCCGAGAGGGCGTTGTTGCACATGGTGTTGTGGTGCACCGCGACGCTGCCGCCCTGACCCCACTTGTCATCGACGCGAATGCCGAAGTGCTGGTTGTCGTAGACCACGTTGTTGTAGACGTGCGCGCCCCGGCGGATGTTGATGCCGTTGCCGTCCTTGTACTGGGTCTCGGTCTCGACGTTCCAGACGATGTTCCCGCGGATGACGTGGCCGGTCTCCCAGGTCCCGCCGGCGCCGTAGTCCGATGACGTGACGACGATGCCGCCCCCGTCGCGACAGATGAGGTCGTGGACGAGGTTGCCCTCGACGAGGCCGTCATAGGTCGACCCCTTCAGCTCGATCCCTTCGTCGTGGGTGTCTGAGATGTCGTTGCCGACGATGGCGACCCCGTGGCTGTCATCGCCCTGCTCCTCGCCGGAGCCGACATAGATGCCCTCGCCGTTGGGGCCGTTGGTGCCGCACGTCTCGATCACGTTGTAGGCGAAGGCGCCGAAGTCCGAGAACTTGAACCGCATGCACTCCTGGCCCACGTTGGTCACCCGGTTGAACCGGCCGATCACGTAGTCGCTGTCATAGACGTAGAGGCCCTGGTTGATGGCGCCGTCCAGCCAGAGCCCCTCAACCTCGATGTAATCGGAGTGGTTGATGCGAATGCTGTACGCCCCGTTGGCGACGACCTTCGCCTGATGCCGCTCACCGGGGTAGGCGCGCACGACGATCGGCGCCCCCTCCTGGCCGACGTTCTCGATGATCAGACGCTCGAACTCCCCTGCGCGCAGGCAGATGACGTCACCGGGAGATGCGCCGTTGACCGCGTCCTCGGCGTCGGCGCCCGGCTCAAGCACCGTCGTACAGACCGACGGATCGTCGTCGTCATTCCAGGAGCCGCCGTAGCGGGTGACGCGGTCATCCCCCGTCTCCTGCTCGTCCTCCTCCCCAGATGGGTCGTCTCCGGTGCCATCTCCGGTGCCATCTCCGGTGCCGTCTTCGGTGCCGTCTTCGGCGCCATCTCCGGTGCCGATCGCATCCGTATCATTGGAGGAGACGTCATCGTCGGTCGAGCATGCGCCGAGGGCGGCGGCCACGACACACAGGGGCAAGAGGAGACGTTTCATTGGTTTCACCTATGGTGTTCAGTATTTTCGAAGGTTGAGATGCTTCAGGATCGCGGAGTCGGGCTCAGCGCTGAATCATCTCCACCTCGATGAGGAGCTGGATGTCTGAGTGGGCGCAGTCGCCATCGTCGTTGTCGCCGAAGGTGTGCAGCGAGATCGCCAACCCGCTCTCTCCGTCGAGGGTTTCGGCGAGCGGCTGCATCGCTTCCTCGGTGAACGCCAGCTCCAGCGGCGCGCGCTGATCGTGGCCGGGGATCACACAGACGCTCTCGGGGCCGCCGAGGCAGTGGTATTGCCCATCCCAGATGATGGGTTGCCCCTTCACCGCTTCCCAGTCGAACAGAAACATGCCGCTCTGCGCTTCCAACGATTCAATCGGGTAGCCGCCGCCGCCGACCAGGACCCAGTCCCCCAGCGTCAGGGTGAAGTGATCGTCGAAGACCAGGTCGCTGGTCTGGGAGACGATGGAGAGGCTGCACAGATCGGAATAGGCGGGCAGGTCGAGCAGCTCGGTCTCGGTGAAGCGCGCCTGGTTGTGGCCGTCGCGCGGCCCCAGGTTGCCCTCCACTGACCACAGGCAGTTTTCTCGGGCGGGGAACCGGATCACCTCCGAGAGGACCACCCGGTCGCCGGTCTGGCAGGTGAGCCGCTCTTCGACCTCCAACGGATCGTCTTCATCCGGGACGTCACCTTGACCGGGGCTCCCCGTATCAACGACCACCGGCCCGAGGCCGGGGTCTTCGATGGGGTTGACCTGGTAGTCCGAACACGCTGTCATCAAGAGGAAGGTCAGCACGTGCTTTCGCCTCACAATTTGGATCATGACCAGCATGTGAGCAAAAGGTGTTCCACCCCGCTGCCGTTGTCCAACCTCAATTTTTGCCCTCCCACACGGGACAGCGCAGTCGCGCGCGCGGCCGCGCGCCGCCTCCCTTCCCAGAAATGCACGCACAGCGTCAAATCCGGGCCATGATTTGTGCATTTCTGGCTCGCGATCGGTGCGGAGATCGGTCACCTTGATCGTATGGAGGATTCAATGACCACGAACCGACGTCGATTTCTTCAACGATCGCTGGTGGGGGCGGCAGCGGCGGCCGTTCCCATGCCGCTGCGCGCCGCATCCGACGATCCGATCGCGCGCTGGGTGGCTGACCTTCGCGGGCAACAAGAGATGCACCGCCGCGCCTTCATCGCCGGGATGATGGACGGCGACGCCCTGAGCGACCATCCTTCGCTCCAGGACATTGTCGACGATCTGGGGAACGGCCTGGGCGGGATCGCGATCGCGAAAGCGCTGGAGACGCTCCCCGTTGAAGATCAGGTTCATCCTTCTGTTCAGGCGCTCTTGCTGGACGTCGCGGGGGCCATCGGCGCCGCGGTGGTGCGCAGCGGATCGCTCTTGTCGGGCTACCTGGCGTCCGACGATCCGGCGCGGGAGCTGGGCTTATTGGAGAGCATCCGCAGCGTCTCGGACGGCTTGGATGACTGGCGGACCACGCCGGACCATCGGGCGCGGCTGCGCCGCACCCTGGGCGCGGTGCTCGACGACACCGCACCGGGTCGGCTGGAGCGCCGGATACGCCGACAACACCGCCAGAGCAAGCGCTTGGAGCGGCTGTCGCAGTCGATCTGGGCGCAGTGGGAGGACACCGGGGTGATGACCCGCACCGATCCGATCCTGGCGCGCCGGGTGCGGGCGGGACGGCGCAAGTGGGCCGTGCCCCAATCGTCCCGCTCTGCGCCGCGTCCCCGCGACTGGCTCATCGTGCTGGGGCTGCTGGTCATCGGCGCGGGCCTTGCGATCGGCGGCTCCATCGTGATCCTGGGCATCTGCTCCCTGAGCTGCGGCGATGGAGCCGCCCTGCTCCTGGTGGGCATCGGCGTCTGTGGGGTGGCGATCGGCGCGGGGGTCAAGCTGATCCAGACGGGCTCGGCGTGGTACCCCCTGCGGGTCCGCGGCGGCGGTTGGCTGCAGACGCCGGTGGTGCGGACGCCGGGGCAGCGGCTCCGCATCCGAAGCCGAGACGCAGTGCTGCTCCCAGACGCGATGTCACCGGAGCCTCTGGCGCTCTACCCGAACATCCCGGCGGGCGCGCTCCTGGGGCGGCTCGGCATCGACGTCTTCCAGATCGTCTACCGCGGCGAGATCCCACCCGGTCCGGAGGCGACGCTCTTCCTCCGGCTGAACCTCAAGGAGGACCTCACCCGGGGAATGCGGGTGAAGGTCCGCACCGTGGACGTCGTGTGAGCGGCGACCTCATTCGCTGGGATCGACGACCCGTCCGAGGAAGAGGACCGTACCCGTGGCGTTGTCTCGGATCAGGAAGACGAAGGGGCGCTGGGCATAGAATCCTGGAGGCGCCGACTCGTCCCCCACGACGACCGCCGTCGCCGCTGCCGCCTCGCTGCCGGCCTCGTTGACCTCGATAAACGCGCGATGCAGCGCGTCCTGGATGAACAGGTTCGCGTCCTCCCGAGAGGCCATCTTCGTCAGGTCGGCCACCGTGTTGTCAAACGCCGAGGGCATCCCCAACGCGATGAGCTGGGCCTTCAGCGGCACCCGCGCGTCGATCGTGAACCGGGGCATCATGACCACCGCGTCCTCGATCTCGCTCAGCGACTGCACCACACCATCGATGAAGTCGTTGTCCAGCCGCGCCTCCAGATCAGAGAGGTCCTGGTCGTACTCAGGCAGCAGCAGGATCATCGACTGCATCTCGCCGTCATAAGGCAGCTCCAGCGCCTGGGCGCCCTCCACATTGCCCAGCCGCGCCGCTCCCTCACGGAACATCATCGGCACCTCGACCGTCGAGCCGTCCTCCAGCGCAAAATCACTGTCGAACGTCTGCTCCTCATCAAACTGGTTCAGCCAGTCCGCCTTGAAGTAGATCGCGTTGGCCAACACCAGCCGCGTGTAGCTGTTGATCACCCCGTCTGGGATGAGGTCGGTGATCCGATCGGCGGTCTGATCGCCGACCCAGCCGTTGATGTCGTCCTGCGCCGCGCCCGGATCGGCGATGAAGTCGATCTCTTCCAGCGGAGCGTTGTAGTCGGTGGCGGTGATGTCCAAGAACGGATCGAGCCAGGGGAAGTCAGTCTGACCGAACAACCGGTTGGCGAGGTTGAGCTGAACCGCACACCCCTCCTGCTCGGCGACGATCACATCAAGCAGGTCACCATACCCCTGATGATACGCCGCGTCTTCACCCTGGACATGCAGGACCGTGGCCATCTCTTCGGCCGTGCCGCCTGCCGCCCCGGCGTAGGTCATGCTCAGCGCCGCGGTGATCGAGAAGGGCGAGAAGAACAGGTTGCCCTCCTCACTCTCGGCGAGCGATTGATACAGATCCCAGCCGAACGCGTCGCTGGAGCCCGCCGCCGAGCGCGCGCCTTCCGAGGCGACCACGTCGCTCGGCACACAGGTCGAGCCCCCCTTATCGTCGGGCTCACCGCTGGATGCGGGGTTGGGTTCATCGGCGTCACAGCCTGCAAGGACCGCCATCAACAAGATCACAGAGCGCATCATGAGGGGTCTCCTCTCTTCAGATTGTCTGGAGTGTTCCGAGCCCGCTTGACCTGTTTTTATTGTGGCCTGCTCCTCTCCCCTCTTCAAGCCTGAACTACCTCAAAAATGCACTTTTCGGGGTCCAGTATTGAACCCCTATGTGCGATTCCGGGAAAGTCAGTCTTCACGGATCGCGGTGAACGCGCCAACGACATCTCCATTATCATCATTCACCCATACCAATTCGCCATCCCACCCATTTCCTTCCAACGAAGCCGAGATCTGGAGGACGGCATCGGGTTCGGGCGGGGTCAGCTCCCCCTGAATCGACGCACCTGGGATCTCAACCAGTAGCCTGGGATCTCCATTTTCTTCAAAACGCAGCACGCCTGTGGAGGTCTCATCGAGCGCGCTGTCGCTGTTGAAGACGAACTGGGCGTCCAGCTGGGTGAAGGAGGCGCAGTCATCCTCCACCGGTTCAAAGATCTGTGCCGAGTTCGGATCGGTGGTGATGGTGATTTGAACGGACTCATCGCCGCTGTCAAGCTTCAGATCACCGCCCCATACGCCGTCGACCTGTTCGATGAAATCGGCGATGTCCTCATCAGGGCCTTCGGACTCGTCGTTGTTGGGGAAGATGAACTGCCCATCCCCACAGTCCGGGGCATGTTCAGATCCCGACTGGCCGCCGAGGGCGATGCTGTCGCCGCCGCCGGTGTCGGATGTCAGTGTTGTGCATGCGAGGATGAACCAGAACATAGACGCCTCCTTGGATCTCATGGCCGACCCGCGTGTGTTTCGCAACGGGTTATTCGGGCGGCTTCGCACAAATCGTGCTCCAGCACCGCTCCGAGATGTGCGATTCCGGGATACCCAGGCTGTATGAACATCGCCGCCAGTCAGCTTCTTCGTGCGTTACGGGGGCACCGCTCCCAGGTCCAGCTCGCCCGGCGGCTGGGCTATCGGGGCAACCCCATCACCGATTGGGAGACCGGGCGACGCTACCCCACCGCTGCGGAGACCCTCCAGATCTGTCGACGCGTCGGCATCGACGTCGACGCCGCGTTTCAGCAATTCCACGCCGCCTCTGCCGCCGCGCTGGGCGAGGGCGACGATCGGGGCATCGCCGCATGGCTGGACGCGCTCCGCGGGAGCACCCCGTTGGTCGAGCTGGCCCGCCGCACCGGCGCCTCGCGATACGCGGTCGCACGCTGGATCCACGGCGACGCGCGGCCACGGCTGCCCGACTTCCTGGGGTTGGTCGACGCCATCACCGGGCGCACCCCCGATCTGGTCGCGGCGCTGGTCTCCATCGACGCGGTGCCGGCCCTCGCGGCGCGCCACCGCGCCCTGGAGGCCGCGCGGCGGCTCGCCTTCGAAGAGCCCTGGACCGCCCTCATCCTCCGGGTCCTGGAGACCGACGCCTATCAGGCCCTCCCCACACACCCGCCCGGCTGGATCAGCGCGCGGCTGCCCATCTCACCAGAGACCGAGCGCCGCTGCCTCGCCCGGCTGGTGGAGGTCGGGGTGCTGACCCTGGACGGCGGCACCTATCGCAGCGCGAGCCCGCTGTCGGTCGACACCCGATCCAACCGCGCCGCGCTCAACGCCCTGAAAGCCCACTGGGTCGACGTCGCACGGCAACGGCTCCACGAACCGGACGAGCGCGACCTGTTCTTCTACAACCTCGTCTCGCTCTCCGCCGACGATCTCGATCGGATCCGGGACCTGCAGCGCGCCTACTTCCGAGAGGTCCGCGCCATCGTCGCCGCCTCAGAGCCCTGCGAGACCGTCGCCCTCATCAACCTCCAGCTCATCGAGTGGCCGCTCAACCGTGAGTAGCTCCCCGCTGCCGCCCGACACCCGGATGGGCGCAGATGTACGGTATCGATTCGGGCCTCGCAAGCCGTCATTCATCGATAACGCTGTGAGGTTCGTGCGTTTTGAGGAATTAACGCTATCGCTCGGTATGATGAATGTAGAAGACACCGTGGAGGCCCGGCCGGGCGCCCACAACGATATTGTCTCGCTGAATCCTGATCATCCGGGATTTAACGACACGGTGTATCGCGCACGGCGCAACGAGATTGCCCGGATCGCGCGAGACTATACGACGGGGCAGCCGGTCCCGCTGGCGCCCTACACCCCACGGGAACATGCGGTCTGGTCGCATGTCTGGAGCGAGCTGCTCGCGCTCTACCCGACCCGGGTGTGTGAAGACATCCTGGCGCTCCAGGACGTGGTCCCGCTGTCCACCGAGCGGATCCCACAGCTTCGGGAGATCAACCGTCCGCTGGAGGCGGCGAGCGGGTTCCGGATGGAGCCGGTCGCCGGGCTGGTGAGTTCTCGGATGTTTATGCGGTTTCTGGGCCGTCGGGTGTTTCTGTCGACGCAGTACATCCGGCATCACTCTCGGCCGCTGTACACGCCGGAGCCGGACGTCATCCACGAGCTGGCCGGCCACGTCGCCACCCTGGCGCACCCCGGGATCGCGGCGCTGAACCTCGCGCTGGGCCAGGCTGCCGAGATCGCAACGGATGCGGAGATGCGTCGGCTGGGCAACGTCTACTGGTACGCCCTGGAGTTCGGCGTCGTCGAGGAGCGCGGCCAGCTCCGGGCCGCAGGAGCGGGGCTGCTGTCCTCTTACGGCGAGCTGAGCGACTTCGACGCCCACAGCCGCCTGCTGGACTGGGACCTCGATGCGATGGGCGAGACCGACTATGACCCCACCGGCTACCAGGAGGTCCTGTTCGTCGCCCCCTCCTTCAAACAAATGCTCACCGACGTCACCGAATGGGTCGAACGCCGCCGCTGGCGACGTTGACCCTGGGCGCCGCCTGGCTGGCCGGTGCGCTGGCGGTATCCACCCATAATTTCGCAGAAATGTCGTAACCGACGAGCGAGAATCCTCTAAAAACCATCACGTGGTCGCGCCGGGCTGAGATAGCCTGACGCTTTGCTAAAGTTTCTCCACCAAAAAGAACGGTTACACCGATGGGCATGATCCTCTGGCAGATGGCTGCCCTGCTTGGAACCCCCGACGCCGTCGCGCGCTCTGCTCGTCCCAATGTGCTCATCGTCGTCGTCGATGACGCGGGATACTCTGACTTCGGCGCGTACGGGGGGGACGCGCGCACGCCGGTGATCGACGGGCTCGCCCGGCGGGGCACGAAGTTCGCCCGGTTCTACGCGTCGCCGCAGTGCGGCCCGTCGCGGGCCATGCTGCTGACCGGCTCGGACAACCACGAGGTCGGCATCGGCACGATCAATGAGACGATGACGTCGAGCCTCGCGCGGCTGCCAGGGTACACGATGAAGCTCGACGACGGCGCGTTGACGCTGGCGGAGCGCCTCCGGTCCGCGGGGTACCAGACCTTCGCGACCGGGAAGTGGGGCATCGGCAAGCCCGGCAGCAGCCTGCCTGAGAAGCACGGCTTCGACCGCTCGCACGTCCTGGACGCCTCAGGCGCCGACAACTGGGAGCAGAAGCCGTATATTCCGCTCTACCACACCGCCCCCTGGTACGAAAACGGCGAGCCCATCACCCTGCCCGAGGACTTCTACTCCTCTGAGTACATCATCGACAAGACCATCGAGATGATCGATGACGCCGATCCCAACCGTCCGTTCTTCGCGCACGTCGGCTTCCAGGCGGTCCACGTCCCGGTGCAGGTGTCGCGGGAGTACGCCCAGCGCTACGACGGCCAGTTCGATCGGGGCTGGGACGTGATGCGCCGCGAGCGGGCCGAGCGGGTCCAGCGGCTCGGGCTGGTCCCAGAGGGGATGCCCGTCGCGGACGTGTTCGACGACGCGCGGCGGTGGAACTCGCTGTCTCGGGGGCAGAAGGATCGCTACGCCGCCATGATGGAGGTGTACGCCGGCATGATCGAGTCGATGGACCACGAGCTGGGCCGGCTGCTGGCGCACCTGGAGCGGAAGGGCGAGCGAGACAACACCCTGGTGATCGTCGTCTCGGACAACGGCCCGGAGTACAACGAGCTGCCGGTCAATCACGCGAACGGCGACCCGAACGTGCCGGTGATGGAGCGCCTGGGCGAGCGGGGCTCTTCGGCGTCGATCGGCCCGGAGTGGGCCACGGTCTCTGCGGCGCCGCTGTCGCTGTTCAAGTTCAACAGCGCCGAGGGGGGCACCCGCGTCCCGATGGTGATCGCGGGGCCCGGGGTGCCGCCCACCGGGCTGACGCGGGCGCGCGCACACATGATCGACGTGGTGCCGACCGTGCTCGACCTGGCCGGCGTGCCGGTCGTGCGGGCGCCGTCCGGCGCCCCCCAGGTCCGCGGCCGCAGCCTGGTGCCCGCCCTGACCGGGGCGGCGCGCGAGGTGCGCGGCCCCGATGACGCTGTGGGGCTGGAGGTCGCCGGCAACGCCGCCCTCTTCCGCGGGCCGTACAAGCTCGTCAAGCTCACCCCGCCGCACGGCGACGGCGCGTGGCGGCTCTACGACATCTCCCAGGACCCGGGCGAGACCCGAGACCTCTCTGACGAGAAGCCCGAGCTGAAGCAGAGCATGATCCAGGAGTACGCCGCCTACAGCGCTGAGGTCGGCGTCGCGGATCTGCCCGCCAGCTACAACCCGGTGACCCAGATCTACAAGAACTCCTTCTGGAAGCACCCGGTCCGCGCCGTCCCCTACTTCAGCGCCATCATCTGGGAGTACCACCGCGGGCAGGTGTTCCTGGGGCTCTTCGCGGCCGTCGTCCTGGTCATCTCGGTCCTGATCGCGCGGGCGCGGCTGCGCGCCGACGCCTGAACCCCGAACCGACGCACCGCGCAGCGGCTTCCCCGACAACCGCGGGGCCGCAAGATCGCCGATCTGAACCCGGCCGCCTATCACCGCATCAAGGCCAACCCCGAAGGGTTCGATTGACGATGACAAGGAGAGGCCGCAACCGATCATGCTGAAGGATTACCCGACGGCCACGGACTTGTGCGACCCGCCTCCGCGGACTGGACACCTCGCACATCTCGATCCCTTCCCACAGTCGCCTGCATGGCGGCTGTTGTGCATTTCTGGCATATGGACCGGTCAAGTCTATGGAGTCTTGACCCGTCACCTTTGCATTTCTGCAAACGATGTCTTCAATTTAGATGAACACGTTCATTAATCAGCCTCAGTTTTGATTGAACGTGTTCATGTATTCAACAAGAAACCCCCGCCGATTGGCGGGGGAGATGGCACCGGAGGGTGCGTTTTGCTCAGCGGTTGAGGATGTGGACGGCCTGTCCGAGGGCGGCCTTGGCGGCTTCGCTGACGCCTTCGCCGAGGGTGGGGTGGGGGTGGATGGTGAGGCCGATGTCGAGTCCTTCGGCGTCCATCTCGATGGCGAGGGCGGCTTCGCTGATGAGGTCGGAGGCGTTGGCGCCGACGACGGTGATGCCCAGGACGCGGTCATCTTCGGCGTTGAGGACGACCTTGAAGAAGCCTTCGGTGTCGTTGTTGGTCAGGGCGCGGCCGATGGCGGCGTAGGGGACCTTGCCGACCTTGACGTCGTAGCCCTGGGCGCGGGCTTCGTGCTCCATCAGTCCGGCGACGGAGATCTCGGGGTCGGTGAAGACGACGGCGGGGACGGTGCGGGCGTCATTGAAGGCGGCGTGTCCGGCGATGACTTCAGCGCACAGCTCGCCCTCGTGGATGGCCTTGTGGGCGAGCATGGTTCCGGTGGCGAGGTCGCCGACGGCGTAGACGCCGGGCACGTTGGTCTTCTGCTGCTTGTCGACGATGACGTGGCCGCGCTCGTCGAGTTCGACGCCGAGGTCCTTGAGGCCTTCGGAGTTGGCGCGGCGGCCGACGGTGACGAGGATCCGGTCGGCGGGGACCTCGATCTCGCCGTCAGCGGTCTCGATCTTGACGACGGCGCCGTCGTCGGTCTCTTCCCAGCCCTTGGCTTTGGCGTTGGTGTGGATCTTGATGCCGAGCTTCTTGCACTTGCGGTTGAAGAGCTTGATGACGTCGGGGTCGAAGCCGGGCATGATCTGGTCCTGCATCTCGACGACGGTGACGTCGCTGCCGACCTTGTTGAGCATCATGCCGAGCTCCATCCCGATGTAGCCGCCGCCGATGACGACGAGGCGCTTTGGGATGTGGTCGAGGTCGAGGGCCTGGGTGGAGTCGATGACGCGTTCGTCGTCGTAGGAGAAGCCGGGGATCTGGATGGGCCGGGATCCCATGGCGAGGACGAGGCTATCGCACTCGA